>CAKOYA010000010.1 GCA_934130325.1 uncultured Clostridia bacterium | reverse complement strand
ATAAGTAAAGTAGATTTTAAAAAAAAATATGTATTTGACAAAAGTCGTGGAAATACTTTAAACTTTCGACAATTATATAAGGCAATTAAATATTTATTCTCTTTGAAATAAGATTTTAAATTATTACAAGCTTTGGTGTAAAGTATTAAAAAAATGTATATATCATTGTATAATGACAAAAAGTATAATTAATAAAAGTTATGAATCAACTTTTTTCAATATATAAAAGTAAATAAAATGTAACAAAAAAATAACAAAAACGTAATAAAGTCTGAAAGCCTTGCGGCTGTATATATATCGGCCATTTTATAATATTGTTAAAAAATAAATATGATATAATTAAGTTGTTATATGTAAAAATAAGGAGGATATATATGAAAAACAAAGGAAAAAACAAAAGGGGAATATCACTAATAGTATTAGTTATAACGATAGTGGTAATAGTGATACTTTCAGTATCTGTAATACTTACAGTAGCGAAAAATAATCCAATAGAAAGTGCAAGAAAAGCAGTATTTTTAAATGACATGAAAACTATAGAAGAAGAGTTAAATATGTATATAGCAAGTAAATATGTAGATAATATGGGGGCAAATATTGGAAGTATTACTTTATCAGGAGATGATATGGTAAGTAAGTTACCAAGTACAAAGAAATATAAAGATATAATAGTAATAGAAGATGGAAAAATAATGCTAACAGAAAAAAGTAGTGAAGAAGAAAAAAATTGGGCACAAGAGGCAGGAATAAAGAGGATAAACGTGTGGGATGGAAGCATAGATATAGTGTGGTATGATAACAACAAAACTAGCAATACATTTGAAATATCTAAAGCATCTGAATTAGCAGGGCTTGCAAAGATTGTAAATGAGGGAACTGATAGCTTTAAAGGAAAAACAATAAAGCTTACAAGTGACATAGATTTAAATAATATTGAATGGACACCTATTGGTGGTACTAGTATAGATGATGGCACTGGGGCTTATTATGTTACTGAATTCAACGGTGTATTTGATGGAGATTATCATTCTATATCAAATATGAAAATTACTAATAGTCCTTGTGATTTTGCGGCTTTATTTGGTTATGTATCATCTTTGGGGGGATTTGAAGCTTCAGTAAATAATCTGATTGTTAAAGATTCAACTATTTCAGGAAAATATGCAGCAGCAATAGTAGCAAATCTTTGTGGGTCAACAAATTCTACTCCTCATGAATCTGGAGTTATAAAAGATTGTGGTAGTGTAAATAATTCCATTAATGGAGGTATTAGTGCAGCAGGATTAGTAAATTGGATTTGTGATGCAAAAGTAATAAACTGTTATAATTCATCTAAAGTAGAGTCTGCAGGAAACGCTGGTGGAATAACTGTAGGAGAAGTAGATAGTGGAAGTATATTAAATTGTTATAATACTGGTAAAATTACATCAAAAGATGGATATGCTGGGGGAATATTAGCATCGTGTGTAGGTTATGATATATATAACTGCTATAACATTGGTGAAGTTTCTGGAAAAGTATATGGAAGTTTGGTAGGAAAACCTGTAGCTAGTACAATTAAAAACTGTTATTATTTATCAGATACAACTTACTTTGGAGAAAAAGATGAAAATGATGATGATTTAAGTGTAGAAAATATAGAACAAATTAAATTAGAAAACTTAAAGACTGATTTGGCGATACGATTTTTAAATTCAAATGGATACACATCGTATAAGAAAGATACAAATAATGTAAATAATGGATATCCAATACTTGATTGGCAATAAGAGATTATGAACAAGAAGGGTACTTAGTAAAATCTAAGCACCCTTTTTAATATATTAACAACAATCATCTCCACATAATGGTTCACGACCTACACAGACATTATCTATTTTTCTATTTTGTAAGCATTCAACTGGATTTGGAGCTACTTCAAATCTATAATCACAACCATTACATTTAATATATTTATCTATTGTAATATGACTTGGAACTATATTTGGAGTCTCATTTACAATATTTTGATATGTAAAGAAGTCAAAATTTTTAGGTGCGTCACATACTGGAATATACGATTCCTGCATAGCTGTATAACTTGCTGTGTTGCATAATATATTTCTTACATATTCAATATTAGGGCCTAATGTTAAAAGTGTTGGGAAGGTTCCATTTGGTATAATTTGTTGCCAGTGTTTACCTTCATATTTTTCAAGTAAATGTGCTGCTCTATGTAAATGTGTAATTTCCATTTCAAAGAAACGCTCCCATATACATTTTATATATGGATCTGTTTCGTCACAATAGCATGAATAATAAAGGTAGCATTCTGTGTACTCATGATTTAATAAATTTTCTAACCATGTTTGATTTGGATCAATTAAACTGCCATATTGACTTACGTGCTGCTCTTCAATTAATCCTATTTCTTGATATAATCTTCTTCCTAAGTCAGATGTATAATACTGACCAATATTCATATAGAAGTTCATTGTCTGTTGTTCAGCAGCCGTTATTATATTTACATTTAATTTAGTAATTGGTGAAGCATATCTATTATCAATAAAATTCTTTATATCATCAAAAGGATATCTATGCTCAGAAATTGTAGGTCTACCAGGCATAATTTCTGTATACCTTCCTACTAATTTTTCTGCTTGTATACCATATTCCATATCCAATAAATCAGAGTACCTATATAGATGATCGAAGTCTTCAAGTAAAGCAAAATCAAGGGCAGATTTTACGTTTGGGTCAGGTTCGTTTTGGGCAAGTCTTGCAGTCAAATCAACAGCGAGCTGTTCATAGGAAATAGTAGTCTCTAAAATATTTTCATTTATTGGCTTAAGATGTGCAATTTTCATTTGTTGCTGCTTTTCTATTCTTCGTGTTAGTGCAAGTTCTCTACGTAACTCATTATTATTACAATTTCTTGAAAATTGGTGTGAGAACCAATTTGCTTCAAATTCTGTACCATTCATTAGAATTATACGTGTTTTAGTATATGGATTAGTTTCATATTTGTTGTATTGTTTAGGATAAATTTCACACCAATTTTCTATACTTTTTTCTATATTCATTGGCTTTTCTTCAAATGGATTCATTAAATTATCACTCTCCTTAAGAAAATATATTCGTAATAGAACTGTAATATTCTTAAAATTGAATTTTATAATTTAAAATCTTTTTTTGATATGATATTTGCAAAAGACAAAAATCCTATATATATTATACTGAATAACATTATCTCAATTACGAGTGAGAAAACATTACAGGAAATGTTTATATTTATAAATTTAATTATATATCTAGATAGTATAATACCAAAAATTGGTAAAATAACCCATGATAGAAATTTAATTTTTACCTTTGAAATTCTTATAAGTTGTATCATACTTATAATAGTGTTTAATAATTCACTTACATACAAAACCACAATATATCCATAAATTCCAAGTACTGGAAGAAGAAAATAGAGAAGACCAGTACTTATAAATAAATCTAGTATGTTACACTTCATTACTGCAACTTGTTCGTTTAATCCCTTTAACATTCCATCAGCAATACTATCAACATACATTAGCACGATAAGTGGACATAGTAGTTTAACAAAAAAAATAACACTTTTATCTTGATATATTAAATTACATAACTCTTCTGGAAAAGTAAAAAAAACTCCAAACACGCATATTGAGAATAAAAAAGTTATTTTTAGCAATTTAGTACTAATTTTATTTATTTGAGTAGTATCATTCTTTGCATAAAATGAAGAGTATTCAGGTATAAGTAAATTACTTATAGAAATTATTATCACATTTGGAAAAAGTATTAGTGGTAATGCCATTCCACTAACTATTCCATAATCTGCAAGGGCTTTACTACATGAAATTCCTGATTTTTCTAATCTTATAGGAATTATTAATTGCTTCAACGTAGAAAGACCAGATCTGATGTATGATGTAAGTGCAATTGGAAGAGATATTCCAAGTATTTCTTTGCTATAATTTTTGTTTTCTACATTACCGCTATCGTTATATTTCTTTTTATCAGATTTATATAGTATAAAAATATAAGTAAAAGATATAATTTCTGATATTACATCCCCTATTATTAAACAAAGACATGCGTACTCTAAACCTTTTGGTAAGAAAAACGATAATAAAAAACTTGTTACAAATATTTTAACAAATTGTTCCAGTATTTGTGAGGAGGCCGTTTTAAAAACTTTTCTTACAGCTGAAAAGTAACCGTTTATTGCTGCAGACATTGATATAAATGGCAGTCCTAAAGCTATTGCATAAATGGGAGCTTTTGTTATTTTGTTATGAAGGCAATTATTAACAATGAAACCGGAAAATAGTATAATGACAAGACCTGAAGCTATACCAAGTATTAAACTATATAATATACATTTATATATTACAATTTTTGCACCTTTATTGTTTGATTTGGTAAATTCCTCAGTTACTAACCTTGTAGCTGCTATACTTATTCCGAGAAGTGGCAAGAGTTATTGCAAAAAGGTATATTGAAAGTATAAGTTGAAAGAGTCCTGTACCTTCGGCACCAATTTTGTTGGATATATATGCATTAAATGACATACCAACAGTTCTTATTATAAAAGAAGTAGAAGTGAGTATAATACTGTTAATTATAAATAATTTGGCCTTTTTCATAGTATCACCTTTTATAATTAAATGTATATGATTAATATTTAATAGTATGATAATAGTTAAATACTGAAAAATATTTAACTGAAATTATTATAAAAAAGAATAAATTTGATTTTTCTGAATAATTATGTTATAATATAGTTGTTAAAGGCGCAGTATTCTAGTCAGAATCCCATATGTGAAGGTGGGCCTAAAAATCCATCACAGGACATATCGTTGAAGCTTTGTATATTTGCTTTTATCGCCCAGATGAGGGCATTTGTATGGAGAAAGAAATTAAGGTGCATCTACAATGGCATGTAGAACCAGTGCCTTCTTTTCGAGAGGCATCATATATATATTCTATGATGAAAACCTAGTATTAGAGAGTACTAATATTAGTTGTAGTCTGTCGTGAGTGAATGTAGCGAATAGAACGTTAAATATGAATATGATTTGGCCAAATTGCATTTATATTTGTTTTTGAAATTACATTTGCAAAAGCGAATAAACATATGGAAAGGTCTGTTTGGGAAAGCCTCTAGACTGTTGTTTTACAGATGTATTAGGGATTAAAGTGTGGACTAAGTGGTGATCAAGTGATTATTTATATAATTGCTTACTTTAAAGGGAAACCGCCAGGAGGTAACGATTGGTAGAAAGTAGGGAAAACCGACTTGACCTTAAGCCGCAACGTTTACTTAATTCATTGCCTTAAACATATACATAAAAAGGAGATATAAAGTGAAAAGTTCAGAGGATAACCTCACGAATAAGAAAAATAAATGGATATATTTTGTGTTTATAATTACCTTTACTATATCAATATTATTTGGTAGTGTTTCAAATGCACTTGTAAATAAATTAAATATCTTTGTTGCTTGTATAATTCTTATTCTTATAATAGGTATTGGAATAGCTTTTGATATGATTGGAATGTCTGTTGTAGGTTGTAATGAGGCAAGTTTCCATTCAAAAGCTGCAAAAAAACAAAAGGGAGCTAAAGAGGCAGTAAAATTAGTAAGATATGCAGATAAGGTATCAAGTGTATGTAATGATGTAATAGGGGACGTATGTGGTGTAATATCTGGGGCTGTTAGTGCTATGCTTGCCATAAAAGTTGCATCTATGTTAAGTTTTAATTCTGCTGTAGTTTCTTTAATATTTGGTGCTGTTGTAGCTTCATTAACAGTAGGTGGAAAGGCAATAGAAAAGTCAATTATTATAAAACATTCAGATAGAGTTATATATATGGTAGGTAAGATACTTTATTATATAAACCCTAAAAATTATAATATTAAAAAAAAGAAGAATAAGAAGTAATGTATATGTAGGTTAGTGTTACTACATTTCATTATTTCTTCTTTACTTTATGGCATTTCATCACTTAAAAATTTGACTTTTTATATTATATAAGATATAATATAAGTGTATTGAATATTGTGTATTTTAAGGGGTGGAAAATATATGAACAAAGAAGAAATGGAAAATAAGATATCTGAATTTAAAGAGAATTTAGAACTTATAAAAAAATGTGATAAGTCTTATGAAGAAATATTGAAGGCTCAAGAAATTGAAGAATGGAGGAATAAATAATTATGGTACCACAAGAAATGTTAGAAAACCTTAGAAAAAGTAGCAATGAAATTAATTTAAAAGAGGAAAAAATCTTAAATAAAATAGAGGAAAATAAAAATGCAATAGAAAATTTTTATAACAAGAAAATTGATGAACTAAATAATTTTAATCCTCCTTTTAAAGATGAAAATGGAAATAATATTAAGTTTGATTCAAAAAGTGTTACAGGTGATAAGTATCAATATTTAAAAATGTACTATTCGGAGTATGATGCAAATTACCCTGTAACAAATAGTAAGAGTAGAACTCAACCAAGAAGTGTTGAATTCGAAAATCAATTAAAAAGCGAAGAAGCAAAAGTGGAAAAGAGTAATGAAAGTCTAAAAATAATGGCTGAAAGTATTTTAAAGTATAAAGTAGCATTAGTAGATAAGAATAAAGAAATACTACAGGATTTGAAGTCCGAAAGAGATTCTAGTGTACAAAGAAAAAATGCTTTAGAAGGAGAAGTAAAAACTCTTGAAGAACAAATTAAAGAAATAGAAGAAAAGAATAATATTCTTATGGGTGAGTATACAAATATTGAAGATGAATTAACTTCCTTAAATGATAAATTAAATGATTTAAAGGATGCACAAAAAGATTTGCTAAGTCGAATAAATGATAAAAACGATGAATTAGATAAAGCTAAAAATGATGGAAAAACTCAAGATGAAATTGATTTAATTCAAAAAGATTTAGATGCTTTAAATGGTGAGTATTCTAGTAATATTAATCAAATAAGTGAAATATCAAATAATAAAATTTCTAGTTTGGAGACAAAAAAGAAAGAAAATGAGAAAATAACATATGATAACAATCAAAAATGTAGTGATTTACAAAGTATTATAAATTTAAAACAAAACGAAATACTTACAATACCTGATATAATTACATATAACAATATAATTAATGAGATGGAACAGATATGTGAAAAGCTTGATAGCTCTTTAGAAAAAAATGTAGAAGATTTTACTGATAAATTTGAAGAAGTAGGAATAGACTTTGAAATTGAACAAAAAGATAATGGTGGTGAGGAAAACTCATCTAAGGAAAATGAGCAAAAGAATAACGATAATACAAAATCATCACCAGCTGCTCAAACGCAGGCAAGTTCTAATGGGAATATAGTAGATCAATTAGAGAATAATGCTATTGTTCCTGCTGCTAATTTTGATCTATCAAAATTTAGAGTAGATAATTTTATTAATGCATCTTTTGATGAACAGAAAAAATTATTAGATTATTATGGCTATGCACAACTTGCAGATTCAGTTTCTAATATAGGACCTTTTCAAAGAAGAAAATTATCTAACATATTAAAAAGTCATTTAGAAAGTTCAATTCCAGACGAAAATGATTTTAAAGATGTTGTTAATAAAATTCCAGCTTCTTTAGGAATAAACGCAGATGAACTATATAAGGCATTAATTGATAGTAATAATACTCCAATTGCATTTAATAAAATTGATAAACAAAGTTTAAAAAATATTAATGAGATAGTTTCTCACTTTAATCAAAATAGAGATAATTATAGTGAAACAGAGATTAAAGAATTTGAGAAAAACTTTATGCAGTTTGTAAAAAAGGGAGCCTTATTACAAAAATCTAAAACTGGTAGAATAGCTAATATGTTTAGTGGTTTAACTAGAAAATCTTCTGAATTTACAAGTCTTATTAATTCTATTTCTTCATATACTGATAGAAGTGGAGAGAAGTATGAAAATAAAGAATTATTGAGACAAAGTTTAAGAAATTCTGTAAATACTGATTCTCATTCTCTTGATAATATTAATTTAGATGCACCTAAAAAGAAACCTCAAGAGTATCAAAGATAAATACCTTTTATATATTAAGTAAAAAAATGTTATTGATATAAAGTGACCATAAATGTCAAAAGAGTAATTTGATATTTAGAGGTCATTTTTTTGTAAATAGTGTGAAAAAAATTTTTAAGAAAAAATATAAATATTTGGTATGAAATAGTAATAAAATAGATTGTAAAACATTCTAGATGATGCTAAAATAAATTATAACACATAATTGTAGATTATGTGTTATGTAATTACAATGTAATTGTCGTTACTTTTCAAGTTGACGTTATTTAATTATTAGCTAACACCATTTTTGTGTTATTGTTTTTTAAGTAGTTATATGGTATAATAATTTTGTATTAAAGAGGTGCATAAACTTATGTCAAGAACTATTAATATGATGTCGAAAGCATATACTGTAAAAGGTCAAGGGGTACTTTCTGCATATGAGGAACAAGTTAGTTTAGTTAAGAACAATTTAGACAATATGTATGATGTAAGAATTAATAAATTAAAATTTGCAGATATTAGGCATTATCATACAATAAATCCAGAATTTCTTTTAACGTTGCCATTTGCAAAGGTTAAATCAAGTACAATAGGGTATGTTCATTTTTTGCCCGAAACTTTAGACACGAGTTTAAAGTTACCAAAAGTTATTAGAAAGATATTCTATAAATATGTTATAGAATTTTATAAAAGTATGGATTATTTAGTAACTGTTAATCCGTATTTCATAGATAAACTTGTAAATTATGGAATAAAAAAGGAAAAGATAACATATATTCCAAATTACGTATCTTCAAATAGGTTTTATAAATTAGATGGATATGCTAAAAGTAAGGCTAGAAAAAAGTACAATATTGATAAAGATAAATTTGTAGTATTATGTGTAGGGCAATTACAGATAAGAAAAGGAATTATGGATTTTATAGAAGTAGCAAAATCTATGCCTGATATACAGTTTGTATGGGCGGGGGGATTCTCTTTTAAAAAAATGTCTGACGGGTATGACCAAATATGTAAAATATTAAAAGATCCACCAGCAAATGTAAAATTTTTAGATATTATTCCACGTGAAGAAATGAATGAATTATATAATATGGCTGATATGTTATTTTTAGGTTCATATGAAGAATTATTTCCTATGACTGTACTAGAAGCAGCAAACTGTAGACTACCAATACTTTTAAGGGATATAGAATTATATAAGGGTATTTTAGACGGATATTATTTAAAGGCCAGTAATGTTGAAAAATTTATTGAACAGATTAATAAGTTAAGAAGTGATAAAGTATATTATAATAAGGCAGTATTGATGGCAGAAAAATGTGCAAAATATTATAGTGAAGAAAATGTAGCAAAAATGTGGAAAGCTTACTATAATAGGGTTTATAAATGTAGTCAGAAAAAAACATGGAGAAATAGAAAAAATGTTAAGTAAATTTAAGTTTAAAAAAGAAGGCAAAATTAATTCAAATGTGTTAAATATAATAATAGTTGGGTTGTTATTCATAGGACTTATAATATATATGTTTTTGGTTGAAGATATAGAAAATATGGTCAATATAATAAGTGAGCTAAATTATAAATGGATTTTCATAGGAATAATATGTATGGTATTATATTGGTTACTAGAGTCATTATGCTTGCACATTGTTACAAAGAAAACATATAAAAATCAAAGTTTTTTAGGAACTTTAAGGGTTTCTATGATTGGGCAGTTATTTAACTGTATAACACCATTTTCATCAGGCGGTCAACCGATGCAGGCAGTTGCCATGGTAAATGATGGAAAAAATATATCAAGTAGTGCAAGTATATTATTAATCAAATTTATTGTTTACCAAGCAACTCTTGTTATATATACACTAATTCTTATAATTTGGAAGTATGTTTATTTTAGAAATTTAGTAAGTAATTTTATATATTTAGCTTTAGTAGGATTTGCTGTTAATTTGGCTGTTATAGTTTTCCTGATTCTAATAGGTATAAATAAAAAGTTAGTATATGGATTTGTAGGTGGAGTATACAAATTTTTAGGGAAAATTAAAATTATAAAAGACGTAAGCAAAAGTCTTTCAAACTTGGAAAAAAGTATAGACAATTTTCATGATCAGTTTAAAGTAATACAAAAAGAAAAAATAATGATTGGAAAAATGACAATATACACTACGATACAATTAACTGTCTTTTTCTTTGTGACTTATGCTATATATAGAGCATTTGGGCAAAGTGGAGCAAGTGTAATAAATATAATATCTGCACAGGCATTTTTATTAATGGTTATGGCATTTATTCCAATTCCTGGAGCAGGTATTGCTGCAGAGGGCGGTTTCTTTATAATTTTTAGTACATTTTTTGAAAGTTCAAAGATAAATATGGCAATTTTATTTTGGAGAATATATACGTTCTATTTACCTATAATAGTTGGCGCGTTATTTTTATTTATTAATAATAAGAAAAGTAAAGAAAAAATAAAACTTACAACAAAAGGGGTTGATGTAAATGTTATCTAAAACGGCTATTGTTACAGGTGCTTCACGTGGAATAGGTAAAAAAATTGCTAGTACTTTAGCAGAATCTGGATATAATGTATGTATTAATTATAATAATTCTATTAAAGAGGCAGAAGAATTAAAGAATAATCTGATATCTAATGGATATAGTGTAGATGTATTTAAAGCTGATGTTAGTTCTCGTGAACAAGTAAATGAAATGATAGACTTTGCTATAGAAAAATTTGGAAGTTTGGATGTCATTGTAAATAACGCTGGAATTTGTGAATTTAAGTTATTTACTGATATTACCCAAGAAGATTTAATGAATATGTTTGATATTACGATTTTAGGAACATTTAATGTTACACAAGCAGCCTTAAAAAAATATATGATTAATAATAAAAATGGAAGTATTATAAATATAGCTTCTATTTGGGGAGTATGTGGCGCATCTTGTGAGGTTAATTATTCTACTATGAAATCAGGAATTATTGGTATGACTAAGGCGTTAGCTAAGGAGCTAGGACCATCAAATATTAGGGTAAATGCTATAGCACCAGGTATGATAAATACAGATATGAATAACAAATTGAAAAAGGAAGAGATAGAGGACTTTATTTTGCAAATACCTTTAAATAGAATTGGAAAAACAGAAGATGTTGCAAATTTAGTTAAATTTTTAGCATCAGACGATGCCTCTTATATTACAGGACAGGTTATAAATACTGATGGAGGTATAGTTATATAAATTATGAGAATAATATAAAAAGAATTGCTATAGTTATTATTACTTTAGCAATTCTTTTTTAAAATTATTTATTATCTTTATTTAATTTTTCGAATTCTTTTAACTTTATTTTATACTCAAGCATTTGTGTTAAATATCTGTAATACATATACTGTTGCTCATAATACATTACAGGATTCATAGCCTCAATTCCAGGTGTTATATCATTTGCCTGCATAGGTACAAATTGTTGTGTATTTGGTACGGTATTAAAATTATACGGATCATAAAATTGTTGATTCTTATCCATTTTTTCCTCCTAAAAATATAAATTTATGTATAAAAAATTAAAAATTACAAATTATATTAATGTAAACGTTATAAATGTTTACCCCCCTTCTTTTTTTATAATATGATATAAGTAGTCTAAGTAATCTTTTAGGCTACTTATTATTGTATTTATTTAATAATATGATAAGGTAATAATTAATATGAATAAATTATATAATTATTTATATAATATCATATTAAAATATTGAATTTTTATGTAAAATGTTGTATAATTTAACTATAAAATACGTTGAAGTTAAAAGAAAAAATAGGAGTTTAGTTAATGAGACATGGAAGAATAAAAAAAGGCAACAGGAATCTTCCTGCTAAATATAAAAGAAGTAGAAAAGTATTTAAAGTTATTAAAATTATTTTGTTAATTCTTTTTTTAGCTTTAATTGGATTTGGAATAGTTGTAGGGGTAAAAATTGCAGATGTAGTTGCCCAAGAAATAGAAAGTTGTTCCGATTTTATAAATGTGGTGTCATCTGGAAATTTAAAAAAATTAGAGTATACAACATTTGTATACGATAAAGATTCTAATCAAATTGAAACATTACACGGAAATGAAAACAGAGTATTTGTAAAGTATGATTCTATACCTACATCTGTAATAGATGCAGTTGTTGCTATAGAGGATGAGAGATTCTTTGAACATAAAGGAGTTGACGTAAAAAGAACTTTAGGAGCTGCATACACATATATAACTAATGATGGTAACTCAGATTTTGGAGGAAGCACTATAACTCAACAACTTGTAAAGAATATAACAGATGACAAAGAAACTAGTGTTAATAGAAAAATTAGAGAATGGTATAGGGCAAGTGTTGTAGAAAGTGAATTCACTAAAAAAGAAATTTTAGAAGATTATATAAATACTATATATATGGGAGAGGGAGCTTATGGATTTGAAGTAGCATCTCAAAAGTATTTTTCTAAGCCCTTAAAAGATGTTAACTTAGCAGAGAGTGCAATTTTAGCAGCTGCAATACAGTCACCTGAGAGTACTAATCCATATAGTAGTGAAGAGTCTAGAAAAAAATTGCTTGATAGACAAAAAGTTGTATTAAAGAAAATGTGTAGTCTTGGTATGATTACACCACTTGAATGTACTGAAGCAAGTCAAATGGAAATTGAATTTAAAAAGTCAGGAGAAAGCAGTACTGTCCAATCATATTTTGTAGATGCTGTGATTGAACAAGTAATAGAAGATTTAAGGCAGCAAGAAAGTTTAACATATGATGAAGCAAAGAAGAAAGTATATACGTCAGGGTATAGAATATATACGACCATGGATCAAAACGTACAAAATGCCATTAATGACGCATATAATAATTCAAAATTATTCTATACAGAAAAAAATGGAGACTTTATGCAATCAGCTATGGTAGTTATGGAACAATCAACTGGCAATATCGTTGGACTTATTGGAGGAGCATCTCAAAAGCAAGAGAATTTAGGATTAAATAGAGCAACACAAAGCTATAGACAACCAGGTTCGTGTATGAAACCAATAGGAGCATATGGCCCAGCATTCGAACTTGGAAAGCTAAATCCTGATTCATATATTGAAGATGCACCAATAAAAATAAGGGATTGGTCTCCACAAAATTACTATCACTATTTTAATGGATTTGTCACAGTGCGTAGAGCAGTTGCACTTTCTATGAATACACCTGCAGTTAGGGCTAATACTATGGTAGAAACTGGATTTGCATTCCAATTTGCTAAAAATGCAGGACTTAAGAGTTTAAAAGACTCAGATAGGGATATAGCACCTTTAGCTTTAGGTGGTCTTACAGATGGTGTGACTCCATTGGAAATGGCAAACGCATATGCAACTATTGCAAATAAAGGTATATATAATACTCCTAAGTTATATACTAGGGTAACTGATAAAGATGGAAAAGAAGTATTATTTAAAAAATATGATAAAACTAGAGTAATGAAGGAAGAAACTGCAAATATGTTGATAACTTGTTTGCAGGATGTGGTTACTTATGGAACAGGTGCAGGAAGTATAAATATGGGAAACATGCCAGTTGCTGGAAAAACTGGAAATAGTAATGATGATAAAGATCAGTGGTTCTGTGGTTTCACACCTTACTATACAATAACTTGTTGGAATGGTTATGATACACCAAGACCTATTGGTTATAGATCATATGGATCATATCCATATACTTCTATGATATTGTTTAATAATGTCATGAATCAAATAGTAAAAGACAAAGAAATAAAGCCTTTAATATAAATTAATTATTAGGGAGAGATTTTGTATGAAAAATGTAGAAAAAAATGTAGCAAAAATACAAAGTTATAATATTAAAAAATATAAGGCAATTAGATGTATTGTAAGTTTAGTTTTTGTAGCTATGGTTACGGTAGTAATTGCTGTTGGAATTGATGTAGTATTTTCAAACTCAGAAGATACTGAAGACTTATTAAATGGCAAAACTTTAAGTCAAATGTCACTTACAACATTTATATATGATAAAGATTCAAATCTTATTGATCAAATATATGGATTAGAAAATAGAATACATGTGCAATATGAAAATATTCCAAAAAATTTAGTTAATGCAATAGTTGCAATAGAAGATGAAAGATTTTTTGAACATAATGGAATTGATATAAAAAGGACTAGTGGTGCAATTTTAACATATATAAAAAATGACGGAAATTCAAGTTATGGTGGAAGTACAATAACACAGCAATTAGTAAAAAATGTAACTTTCGATAATGAAACAACCATATCTAGAAAGTCTAGGGAATGGTATAGAGCGGCTACTTTAGAAAGTAAATATAGTAAAGAATATATATTTGAAACTTATGCCAATACTGTTTACTTTGGAGAAGGTGCATATGGTGTTGAAGTAGCCTCTAGAACCTTTTTTAATAAATCAGTAAGTGATTTAAGTTTGTCAGAGAGTGCAATTTTGGCAGCTGCAATACAATCACCTGAAAATACAAATCCTTTTACTTCTAGTGAAACTAGAAATAAACTACTTAAAAGAAGGGATATTGTCTTAAATAAAATGCTAGAGCTTAATATGATCTCAAATGAAGCTTATGAACTTGCTAAAAGTGAAAAAGTTAATTTTAATAAAGGTTACTTAGGCAATAATATAAAATCATATTTTGTTGATGCCGCCATCACACAGGTTATTGATGATTTAAAAAATTCCAAAAATATATCATACGAAGAAGCAAAAAAATGTGTATATACGAGTGGTTATAAAATTTATACAACAATGGATAGGACAGTTCAAGATGCAATAGACAATGCATACAGTAATTCAGAGTTATTTTACACAGATTCAGATGGAGATTTTATGCAATCAGCCATGGTTGTAATGGATCAATCTTCTGGATATGTATTAGGTATATCCGGTGGGGCAAATGAAAAAAGTGGAAACCTTGTTTTAAATAGGGCTACACAAAGTTATAGACAGCCTGGTTCCTGTATGAAACCAATAGGGGCATACGGACCTGCATTTGAAAAAGGACTTTTAACTCCAACATCTGTTTTACAAGATACACCTCTTACAATTGGAAATTGGAGTCCTAAAAATTATTACGGATATTTTAGAGGAAATGTAAGCGTTAGACAAGCAATAGCTCTTTCTATGAATATACCTGCGATAAGGGCAAATATGCTAGTTGATAAAGAATATGCATATAATTTTGCAAGAAGCTGTGGATTAAAAAGTTTAACTTTTTCTGATATAGATATAGCACCACTATCGCTTGGGGGATTAACAAATGGAGTTACTCCTTTAGAAATGGCTAGTGCATATGCAACAATTGCAAATGGTGGTGACTATAATGTACCTAAATTTTATACTAAAGTATTAGATAAAAATGGTAAACAAGTTTTATATACAAATTATTCACCAAAAAGAGCAATGAAGAAAACTACTGCTAATATGCTTACAACTTGTCTTCAAGATACTGTGACATATGGGACAGGTGCAGGAAATATAAAAATAGGAAATATGCCAGTTGCTGGCAAAACAGGAAATACTAATGATGACAAAGACCAGTGGTTTTGTGGATATACACCGTATTATACTATTGCGTGCTGGAATGGGTATGATACTCCAAAAACAATTGGAACAAGAAAAATTGGAACTTATCCATATACATCAATGAAGTTATTTAACACGGTAATGAATGAAATCGTTAAAGATAAAGAGGTAAAAAGCTTAATATAGTATACTAATATAATGCCATCAGGAAAGTAAACTGATGGCATATATATAATTATATTATTTAATCTTTTCTTTATGAAATAAAGTATAGAAAATTACAAATATAATTAAAAGGGATAATGTTATTAAAATTGAATTTAAGTATGTAGTTTGTATATAATTAATATAATCAGAATACGTCAAGTCACTATAAAAATTATTAAATACATTTATTATGTTTGTATTATTTATATTTATTAAGCTTACTAAAATATATGTAATGATTGATGATATCCCCCCCTGTAAAAATTTACAAATTAGTAAGAATTTGAATTTGAATCCATTTTTATATATACAAGAATAAATTTGACATAATATACATAGTCCACTAAATCCTAATAAAAATGATATAGTACATATTTTTAGGACAATATATGGGCAAGAGCTTGCAAAACTTATACATCCTCTGGTAACTTCAAATATTCCAGAGATAAAGCATATTATGTTATAATTAAGTCCTAAATTATTCAAAAGTGTACTCAGTATATCAAATATTAAATTAAATATTATTATAAATCCAAAAATATTTATAAGAGTAAGAAATGAATTTAAAATAGCTGTTTTTATTGTTTGAAAAAATGATATACTTTTTTTAATTGTGTAATTATTTTCAATAATACTTGCATTTTTTTTAGTTATATTGTTATATATTTTTTTAGGTATTACTTTTTTGCTTAAGATTCCCATTATAATCGAACTTATAAAATGAGAAAATAGTAATATATAACCTATTGTATTATTGTTAAATATGCTTATGCCTATTGTTGATATTATAAAAATAGGATTACAATTATTAACAAACATTAAAAGCCTTTTAGCTTCTATATAGGAAATTTTATGTTTTTCATAAAGTTCTGATACTACTTTTGCCCCCATTGGATAGCCGCAGAAAAATCCAATAATAATAGCAGAAGTAGCATTTTTGTCTATTTTAAATATTTTTGATATTATATTTCCAAAGTATTGTACTAATAATTCAATTATGTTAGAATTTAATATAAGTTCACTAAAAAGAAAAAAAGGAAATAGTGAGGGAAATATGTTATTTATAAATAATTCTGTACTCTTTTTTACTGAGTTGAAATTTTGCTTTGAAAATGTAAGTAATATAAAAAGAGTAGTTATAAAGAGAAATATTTTTAGTATGCTTTTTTTATTATAAATTTTATATATTTTCATTTAAACACCTATTAATTATTATGAAAAAAGGAGTGTTATTATGCGTTATAGCAATAAACTAAAAGATTATGAACTGTTAGATATGGCAGATGGAGAAAAATTAGAAAAGTGGGGAGAATATATTTTAATAAGACCTGATCCACAAATTATATGGAAAGAAAAAACAAATCCTAAAATGTGGGAAAGAGCTCACGCTAGATATATTCGTAGTAATAGCGGAGGGGGCCACTGGCAGATATTAAAAAAAATTCCGGGTAATTGGAAAATTTGTTATGGAAAATTAAGATTTAATATAAAAACAATGGGGTTTAAACATACAGGTCTTTTTCCAGAACAGTCAACTAATTGGGACTATATAATAGAAAATATTGAAAAAAATGTAAAAAATGGAAAAGATGTAAGTGTATTAAATCTTTTTGCATATACTGGGGGCGCAACAATTGCAGCAGCGTATGCAGGAGCAAAAGTATGTCATGTTGATTCTTCACAAGGTATGACAAATTGGGCAAAAGAAAATTGTATATTAAGTGGACTAAAAGATAAACCTATTAGATTTATAGTAGATGACGTTATAAAGTTTGTTAAAAGAGAAATAAGAAGAGGAAATAAGTATGATGTAATTATTATGGACCCACCATCATATGGTAGAGGAAAAAACGGCGAAGTATGGAGCATAGAAAAGGATTTATATAATTTACTTTTACTTTGTTCAGAACTTTTGAGTAAAGATCCACTATTTGTAATTATAAATACCTATACAGGGGGACTTTCTGGTACAATAATAAAAAATGTGGCAAATTGTACATTTAGTAATCATGGTATCTCAAGGATTTACTTTGATGAAATTGGCTTAAAACAGAAAAATAAAGATACATTCTTGCCTTGTGGTATTACTACAATTATTGAATTTTAAAATATTAAACATAGATATGATTTTTATAGCATAGTTATGATTTATTTTGGGTATTGTAAATTTTAAAAATTTATGATAAAATATTTAAGTGTATTAAAGGGGGAAATTTTAGATGTTATCAAAACCAAATGTAAGTGAAATAATGCCTAAAGTAGGAAACAGATATGAAACAGCTTTAGCTATTGCTAAAAGAGCTAGAACTATAGAAAAAAGAAGAGTTATAGAAGGTAGCGATGATATTAGAGATGCTGTAGATATTGCATCTGAAGAAATAGCTGAAGAGAAAGTATATGTAAAAAAGAATGGTCAATATGTTGTAGAACCTGACATACAAAATGACATAGTTGACACAAAAAATGATATTATTAAGGAGTAATTTTTATGGCAAAAAAGCATATTATTACAATAGCTGGAGATCATGCAAGTGGACAAGGAACTTTAGCAAATAATCTTAATAAGAAACTTGGATATGAGATTTATAGAAATGGTCAATATGCAAGAAAAATTGCAAAAGAAATGGGAATGGATATAGTCAAATTTCAACAGTATTTAAATGAACACGAAGAACTAGATAGACAAATTGAAAAGAGTGCTAGTGAATATGCGGCTAGTCATGATAATTTAGTAATAGATGCAAAACTTGGCTGGTATGCTGTACCTGAATCTTTTAAAGTATATTTAAAAGTTGATATTGATGTCGCATCTAAGAGAGTGTTTAATGATGTAAGCAGAAAAGATAGCGAAAATTTTGAAACTATTGAGGAAACAAGGCAAAAGATTATATACAGACATAATGAAGAAAATACTAGATGGTTTAAAACTTATGGAGTAAATAGAGATGATATGTCTAATTATGATTTAGTAATTGACACAACTGATATTACTCCTGATGTTGTGTGTGACAAAGTAATAGAAAGATACAATATATGGCTTAAAAATTAGAAGAAAGGTGGTGCAAAGGTAATAGTACAAAATTAACGTATTTATTACCTTTTATTATATGGAAATTACAAGAAATATAAATAAACATATATTTAGGGGATATGATATAAGAGGAATATATAATGAAGATTTGTTTGAGAGTACAGCATACACAATCGGGAAGGCTTATGGAACATATTTAATTAATAATTATAATACTGATAAAGTAATAATTGGTGAGGATAATAGATTATCTTCAAAACCTTTATCTAAAGCATTAATTGAGGGGATAATATCTACTGGTGTAAATGTTATATATTTAGGACTTGTCACAAGCCCAATGTTATATTATGCTAATGAAATGTTTAATATAAGAGCTGGAATAATGGTTACAGCAAGTCATAATCCTAAGGAATATAATGGATTTAAAATAGCATTTGATGAAAAAGGAGAAATATGTGGTGATGAAATAACCGAGTTTAGGGATTTTGTGTTAGATGGGGAGTTTATTAATGGAAAGGGAACAGTTGAAACTATAGATATTAAAGAAAAATATGTTGATATGTTAGTTTCAAAGTTCAACTTTAAAAATAGACTAAAGGTAGTAGTAGATGCTGGAAACGGTACTAGTTCTATTGTAGTAAAAGATATATTTGACAAGTTGAATTTAGACGTTACATATATATATTGTGATAGTGATCCTGATTTTCCAAATCATCATCCGGATCCTGCAGAAGCTGAAAACATGGTAGATTTGCAAAATAAGGTGATAGAATTAGGTGCAGATATAGGTGTAGCATTTGATGGTGATTCAGATAGAGTTGGATGTGTTGATAATGAAGGTAAAGTAATATCTAGTGATTATTATATGGCCATTATGAGTAAGTATATTTTACCTACAGTAAATGTTAAAGGAATAATGTTTGATGTTAGTTGCTCTAAAACATTATCTGATGAAATAAGAAAAAATGGTGGAGAACCTAAAGTATATAAAACAGGAAATTCATATATAAAAAGAGAAATGTTGAAAGAAGGATTACTTTTTGGCGGAGAAATATCCGGCCATACATTCTTTAAGGATAAATTTTATGGTTTTGACGATGGAATTTATGCTGGGCTTAGAATGATTGAAGTATTAGATAATGAAACAAAAACACTTGCACAAATTGAATCTACTTTAAAAAAGTATTATTCTACACCAGTATTAAAAATAACAGTTTCTGAGGAAAGTAAAGCTAAAATAGTTGAAAAAGTAAAAGAATATTGTATAAACAAAGGGTATAATACTTCTGTAATTGACGGAGCAAGACCAGAATTTGATGATGGATTCGCAATAATTAGAATGTCTAATACATCTCCAAAGCTTACTATTAGATTTGAAGCTGAAACTAATGAAAGATTAGAGGAAATGAAAAAAGAATTTTTAGATGTGGTTAATAAATATATAGAAGAATGTAAATAATATAAAATCCGAGTTATTGATAAATTTAAATTAATGACTTGGATTTATTTTGTCTTTTAATTACATTTTTAATAAGTTTGTTGTTGACTTTCAAACTAATGTTTCGTATAATAATTTTGAGGTTAAAAAATATGATAGCAAAAGTCCTTATAAATACAAATGTAAAAAGCTTAAATAGAGTATATGATTACAACATT
The DNA here is from genome assembly GCA_934130325.1 of uncultured Clostridia bacterium. Classification (GTDB taxonomy): domain Bacteria; phylum Bacillota; class Clostridia; order TANB77; family CAG-465; genus CAG-465. The sequence continues at coordinate 16,936 of CAKOYA010000010.1, read as the reverse complement.
CCAGAAGAACTCTTACCAGACATCGAACTTGGTAAAAGAGTAGAGGTAAGTTTTGGTAAAGGAAAGAATACTACAGAAGGTATTGTTGTTAAAATAGAAAAAGAAAAGACAGGAAAAGATGAAAAGAAAGATTACAAATTAAAAGATATTTTAACAATTCTAGATGAAGTATCATACATAGATGAAAAAAGACTAAAGCTTGCAAAGTATATGTCATACATTTATTTTTGCAATGTTTATGATGCATTAAAGTTGATGTTACCACCTGGTACATCTTCAAAGTCTGCAAGTAAAAATATAAATACTAGGCAATTAGTAAGAGTCATTCTTGTAAAAGATGAAGCAAAGGTGCATCAAGATATAGAAAATGATGTTATAAAAAGTGCAAAACAAATTAGGGTGTTAAATTTTTTAGTAGAAGAGGGAATTGTTTTAGTAAGTGATATAATAGAAGGATTAGGTGTATCAAGATCAATACTTAAAACATTAGAAAAGAATGGATACATAGCATTTGAAAAATTTACACCAGAACCCGATGTTTTAGGTGAATACAATGTAAAGCCAACAGTAAAGAAAAAGCCTACAATGGAACAAAAAAATGCTATTGAAAAAATATTATATAATGTTTTTGAAGAAAAATATAAGCAATGTTTGCTTTTTGGTGTAACGGGAAGTGGAAAAACTGAGGTATATTTACAAGTTTTAGAAAGTGTATTAGCTCAAGGTAAAAAAGCAATTGTATTAGTTCCAGAGATATCCCTTACTTTTCAAACAGTAAGTAGATTTGTTTCTAGATTTGGAAATAACGTAGCAGTTTTACATAGTAAAATGACTATTTCCAAAAGGAAAGAAGAATATAAAAGGATAAAGGATGGTAAAGTTGATATTGTAATTGGTGCTCGCTCAGCGATATTTGCGCCACTTGATAAATTAGGCCTGGTAATAATTGATGAGGAACATGATAGTAGTTATTATTCTCAAAGTACACCAAAATATTCTACTAAAGAAATAGCATCATATATTTGCAAGGAAAATAATGCGGTACTTTTGCTTGGATCAGCTACTCCACAGATTGATACATTTTACAATGCATTACATGGTGAAATTGAACTTATAGAAATGAAAAATAGGCCAAGTGGTGCAACTCTTCCAAGTGTGGAATTAATAGATATTAGAAATGAAAAGATAAACGGAAATTTTGGCATTATATCAGACAAATTAAAGGAAGAAATTTTAATTAACTTAAAAAATCATGAGCAAACGATGTTGTTTTTAAATAGGAGGGGGTACACATCGTATTTGACATGTAAAGAATGCTCTAATATTTTTAAATGTCCAAATTGTGATGTCGCATTAACATATCATAAAAATAATAATTTGCTTTTATGCCATTATTGCTCATATGTTGAAAAAAACACTACTATATGTCCAAATTGTGGTGGTACAAATTTAAGCAGTAGCGTAATAGGAACCCAAAAATTAGAGGAAGAACTGCATTCAATATATCCAGATATAAAAACTCTTAGAATGGATAAGGATAGTACTATAACAAAGGATGCACATCGTAACATATTGGAAAGTTTTAAAAATGGTGAAGCAGATGTTTTAATAGGAACACAAATGATAAGTAAAGGTCACGATATAGCAAACGTTAGTCTGGTTGGAATAATTGGTGCAGATTCTTTAATTGCCATAAACGATTTTTCAGCTTCTGAAAAAGCCTTTTCAAATATTTCCCAGGTGGCAGGAAGAGCAGGAAGGGCAGAAAAAAAAGGAAGGGTATATATTCAAACTGCAGATCCTGAAAATTATATTTTACAAAATGTTCTAAAGAATGAATATACAGGATTTTATAAAGAAGAAATAGAATTTAGAAAAAGATGTGAATATCCACCTTTTATAGATATTTTTTTATTTGAATTTGTATCTAAGAATCCTTTTTTAGTAAAAGAAATGTCTAATAAAATGTATGATATATTAGCTTCTAATAATAAAAATATGTATAAAGTGTTTTCACCAAGGAAACCATTTGTTCAAAAAATTAATAATAAGTATCGAATAAATATAATCCTTAAAACAAAGGTTTCATCTTCTTTATATAGATTGTTGTACAGCAAATTAGCTATGTATAATAAGATATCTAATATTAATGTTACAATGAATGTTGTGAAAAATCCAACTTTTTTAGGTTAAAATGTATATTTTGTAAAATTATAGTTGACATTTTTTACAATGTAATGTATAATAAGTGTAAAGTTTTTTTACTTTACACTTGTTTTTGGTGATATTTATGGAAAAAGATATTAGATTATCAATGTTGTATGATATTTATGGAAAGTTGTTAACACAGAAACAACAAGAAATATTTGAAGAGTATTATTTATATAATTTATCTTTAAGAGAGATTGCTGAAAATAAAAATATATCATACCAAGCAGTTAGAGATAGCATTGAAAAGAGCAAGAAAGTGCTTGAGGTTTATGAGAATGTTATTGGAATGTTTGAATTAAAAATGAAAGTAAATAAAATAAAAGATATGTGTATGAGTGATTGTGTTTTAGAAAAAGAAAAGGTTTTGAAATTATTAAAGTAAAGGTGATATGTGATGTTTGAAAGTTTGTCTGATAAATTACAAAATGTTATGAAAAAACTAAAAGGTCAAACGAGAATAAGTGAGAAAGAATTAGATATTATGCTAAGGGAAGTAAAACTTGCATTGTTAGAGGCGGATGTAAATTATAAGGTGGTAAAAGACTTTATATTAAAAATAAAAGAAAAATCTCTTGGCGAAGAAGTAATGAAGAGTTTAACCCCAGGTCAGCAAGTAGTAAAGATTGTAAGAGATGAACTTACATTACTTCTAGGTGATGGAGAATCAAAATTAAATATTGCTCCTAATCCACCTACTGTTATAATGCTTGTTGGACTTCAAGGAAGTGGTAAAACAACATTATGTGGAAAGCTTAGTAACTACTTAAGAAAACAAGGAAAAAAACCTATTATGATTGCATGTGATGTATATAGACCTGCAGCTATTACTCAACTTGAAACACTAGGAAAAAGTTTAAACATTGATGTTTATAGCGAAGAAGGCAATAGTAATGTAGTAGAAATTGCAAATAATGGACTAAAAAAAGCACAGTCAAAATTATGTGATGTAGTAATTATTGATACTGCTGGTAGGTTACAAATAGACGAAGAATTAATGAATGAATTGGTTGAATTAAAAAAAGCTGTAAAACCGCATGAAATAATGTTAGTAGTTGATAGTATGACTGGACAAGAAGCAGTAAATGTAGCGTCAAAATTTAATGAGGTTGTTGGAATAGACTCTATTACAATGTCTAAGTTAGATTCTGATTCTAGGGGGGGAGCTGCACTTTCAGTAAAAACAATTACTAAAAAGCCAATTAAGTTTGCTTCTATTGGAGAAAAATTAAGTGATTTAGAGCCTTTCTATCCTGATAGGGTTGCGTCTCGTATTTTAGGTATGGGAGATGTTCTATCTATTATTGATAAGGCTCAAGAGGCATACGATGAAGAACAAGCTATTGACTTAGAGAAAAAAATTAAGAAAAATGAATTTACCCTTGATGATTATTTGGTACAGATGAAAAAAATAAGAAAAATGGGATCGTTTAAGAGTTTACTTGCTATGTTACCAGGTATTCCAAAAGAAATAAGAGATGCAGAATTCGACGAAAAACAAATTGATAGAATAAATGCTATAGTTACTTCTATGACAAAAGAGGAACGAAGAAATCCCAAAATTTTAAATGCATCTCGTAGAATAAGAATAGCAAAGGGAAGTGGAAATAAGGTACAAGATATAAATAGATTTATGGAACAATTTGAGCAGATGCAAAAAATGATGAAATCTATGATGTCTGGCAAAGGTAAATTTGGAATGCTTAAAAATGCACAAAAGTTTATGAAATAAGTTAGTATTATATACATTGTAAGGAGGTGAATTAAGATATGGTAAAAATAAGATTAAGAAGAGATGGTGCTAAAAAGTCTCCATATTATACAATAGTAGTAGCTGATTCAAGATATCCAGCTGATGGAAGATTTATAGAAAAAGTTGGTACATATAATCCAATGGTTGAACCAGCTGAATTAAAAATAGATAATGAAAAAGTTACAGAATGGATAAAAAAAGGAGCAAAACCTACAGAAACTGCTTTAGCACTTATCAAAAAAGCAGGAGTTGAAATATAGGAGGATAAATATGTATAAAGATTTATTAGAATATATTATTAAAAATCTTGTAAATTATCCAGAAGACGTTGAAATAAGTCAAGAAAATTTAGAACAAAAAATTGTCTTAAAACTTAAAGTAAATAAAGAGGATATGGGTAGAGTTATTGGAAAAGAAGGAAGAATAATTCGTTCTGTAAGAGAGATAATTTATGCCTATTCTATGAAAAATCATGAAAAAGTTTCAGTAGAAATTGAAGAAAAAAAGGTGAATGATTAGTAGTATGCAAAGTATTTTAATAGGTAATGTATCTAATATACATGGTATTAAAGGTGAAATAAAAATTTATCCTTATACAGATGATATAGAAAACTTAACAAAATTAAAAACTATATATTTTGATAAGGAATTGAATTTGAAATATAAAGTTAACTTGATTAGAATACATAAACAGATGCTAATTGTAAAACTTGAAGGTATTAATGATGCAAACATGGCCCTCAATTTAAAAACTAAGGATGTATATATTCCAAGAAGTGAGTTAAAAGATTTGGAAGAAGATACATATTATATTGAAGATTTACTCAGTTGTGATATAATCGATATAAAATCAAATGAGCAAATTGGAAAACTGATTTATGTTTTTAACACAGGCGCAAATGATGTATATGAAGTGGAGCGAATAGATAAATCTAAAATATATTTGCCTGCTATATCTCAAGTTATTAAAAAGGTAGATGTAAATAGTAAAAAAATATTTGTAGAACTTATGGAAGGATTATTATGAAACATTTTGTTATTCTTACATTGTTTAAAGAAATGTTTGATGCCTTTCTTTTGTCAAGAGCGGTTAAAACTGCTATAGATAAAAAAGTTATAGGTATAGATGTTTTAGATATAAGAAATTTTAGTTTAGATAAGCATAAAAGAGTAGACTTTCCACCATATGGAGGTGGGAGTGGCATGATTATTTCACCAGAGCCACTTTCCAGAGCTATTGATTTTTCAATAGATATGCTATCTAAAAAGTCATGTGATAAGATTAAGATTTTGTATATGTCTCCAAGAGGAAAGCTTCTAAACTACAATATTTCTAAATCAGTTTCTGAAGATGAATGTAATTATATTATAATATGCGGACATTATGAGGGAATTGATGAAAGAATAATAGAAGAATACAATGTTACAGAATTATCTATAGGGGATTATGTACTAACAGGTGGTGAACTTGCATCACAAGTTTTGCTTGATAGTGTTGTACGTTTAATACCTGGCATACTTTCTGCAAATGCTTTAGACGAGGAGTCTCATACAAATAAATTGTTAGAATATCCTCAATATACAAAGCCGTATGACTTTAGAGGAAGAAAAGTCCCAGAAATTTTAATTTCTCGGAAATCACCAAAAAATACATGAGTATAGAAAAAATGAATCTATTAGAATAACTAATAAGTACAGACCTGAACTTTTAAATGATAGAAAGTAAGATAATAAGACGTTAACATCTTAAATGTAAATTAGAAAAGAAGGAGGGAATAAAAGATGGATATAATAAAGGCTATAGAATCAGAATATAAAAAAGAAAATGTTGATAAATTTAATATTGGTGATACAGTTGATGTACACGTAAAAATAAAAGAAGGTAACAGAGAAAGAATCCAAGTTTTCACTGGTACTGTTATAAAACGTCAAAATTCTGGTCTTAATGAAACTTTCACTGTAAGAAAGATATCTAATGGTATAGGTGTTGAAAGAACTTTCCCAATTAATTCACCTAAAATTGCAAAAATTGAAGTGAAAAGATATGGTAAAGTAAGAAGAGCTAAACTATACTATTTAAGAGATAGAGTAGGAAAAGCTGCTAAGACTAAAGAAAAAATAGTAAAATAAAAATAGTACCTAAAACCTAGTATTAACGGTTTTAGGTATTTATATATATATTAGAATACCAAAAAAAACTAAGAATTTGTGTTTTCTTAGTTTTAGTTGGCAAGTTAGCTAGTTATTTTGTAAAAAGTTTGCTAGCTTGCAAAGAGAGTTTTGAGGCTGATTATTCCTCCAAGTTTCTCTTTGTGCTTGGGTAAGTTCTGCAATAGTTTTGTCACATTGTTCAGGTATAAAGAGAAACCAAAGATCGGACCAAGCCTCTTCAGTTTTAAATCCTGCTATATGCTTGGCAATTGTACCTTTAGTAACAGATTCAAAATAATGTATATCTGTTCCGTCATAATATGCAACACATTCTTTGAAATAGCATTTTCTATTTTCTTTTTTTTCCATTAATTTTAAAATCCCCGTCAAACCAATAGTGTTCAATGCTGAATTTACAAATGTACCTGGAAAGCCATTTAAGGTTTCAATAAAAAAACCGGCATCTAAAGAAAAACAAGGCATGTTTGTCATACTATATGCTTGAAGTACCTTTTTTCTTGCAATTTCTTTTACATCATTACTTCTTGGTTCGACTAGCTCTTCATTTAGTCTAGAAAGCTCGATGTCAGCCTTTTCAAAGTATTTTTTTGCTGTCTGAAACTTACCGTTATTAGTAGTAGCAAAGATAAATTTTTTCATTGTATAATCCCTCCAATTATTAAGTTTTTGGTTAATATATACTTATGAGTATATTATAACATATTTGTCAATAGGAAAAAAATAGTTCAAATATATTTAAATTATTATAGGGCTATGATATAATAATAGCAATAGAAAGAAGGCGGAATAACATGAAAACAAAAGTGGTAGAAGTTCCTGATTATTTAACTAAATCTAATTTACCCTCAAGTGACTATGTTATTAATCCATATGTTGGATGTACACATGCGTGTAAATATTGTTATGCTTCTTTTATGAAAAGATTTACTGGGTATACTGAAAATTGGGGAGAATTTATAGATATAAAAAAATGTGAAAAAATATTAACTTGAAAAAGATTTCTGGCAAAAATGTTTTTTTGTCTTCTGTTACTGATTGTTATAATGAATTGGAAAGTAAATATATGGTAACTAGAAAAATTTTAACGCAATTAATGGGTTCTGATTGTCATTTATCAATATCTACTAAGTCAAAATTAATTCTAAGAGATATTGAATTATTAAAAAGTATAAAAGATGTAACTGTTAGTATATCCATTAATACACTAAATGAAAAATTTAAAGATGATATGGATAGGGCAGGCTCTATAAAGGATAGAATTTATACTCTTAGGGAATTACATGAAAGTGGTATAAAAACCGTTCTATTTATGTCACCAATTTTTCCATATATAACGGAATAGAGAAAAATAATAAATATAACAAATGAATATGTAGATCAATATTGGTTTGAAAATCTTAACCTTAGAGGAGAATATAAGAAAAATATTCTATATTATATAAATAAAAATTATAGTGAAATATATCCTAAATATGTTGAGATTTATGATTATAAAAACCAAGAATATTGGCAAGAATTATCACAGGAAATAGAGGAATATTGTACGGAAAATAATATTAATTATATTAATTATTTTTATCACAAAAAATTAGTAGCGAAAAAGAAGGAAAGAGGTGTGAATATAGAAGATAAAAAAATTTAGAAGTAGAGAGGTATTTTCTTATGATATATAAATATTTTTATAAAACACCAGATGAGTTTTCAAATATAATAATGAATAGTGATGGAGAGTATTTGACAGGATTGTGGTTTGAAGGTTCAAGGGATTATTCAAAACATACAGTTGACTGTGAAGAAAAAAATGTAGAGGTATTTAGAGAAACAAGTAAGTGGTTAAACATTTATTTTAGTGGTAAAAAACCAAATTTTACACCAAAGTATAAAATACTAAATATGGCTCCTTTTAGGCAAGAAGTAATAAAAATAATAAATTCAATTGAATATGGAAAAATTTTAACATATAATGATATATCAAAAATGATTGCTAAAAAAAGAAATATAAAAAGAATGTCAGCTCAAGCAGTAGGTGGTGCTGTGGGTTGGAATCCTATTTGTATTATAATTCCCTGCCATAGAGTTGTAGGAGAAAATGGAAATCTAACAGGATATGGTGGAGGAATAAGGAATAAGGTAGCCTTGTTAAAATGTGAGAAAAATGATATGAGCAAATACTATGTTCCAAAAAGAGGTACAGCATTATGATAAGATGTAGATGGTGTAATTTAAAAAATCAAAAATATGTAAAATATCATGATAATGAATGGTGCAAACCTAATTTTAGTGATAAATATTTATTTGAAATGTTAATACTAGAATCTTTTCAAGCTGGATTATCTTGGGAATGTGTATTGAATAAAAGAGAAGATTTTAGAAAGGCATTTGATGATTTTAATATAGAAAAAATATGTAGTTACGATCAAGAAAAAGTTAAAGAATTATTAAGAAATGAAAAAATAATAAGAAATAAACTAAAAATAAAAGCTACAATAAACAACAGTAAAATTTTGAAGGACATTCAATCTGAATATAACACATTTCACAATTATTTAAAAACTTTTACTAATGATGTGATTATTTATGAAATAGGAAAACAAACTAATAAGTTATCAGATGATTTATCTGCAGATTTGCAAAGAAGAGGAATGAAATTTGTAGGTAGTACAATTATATATTCTTTTTTACAAGCGATAGGTATTATTTATTCACATGATGAAGAGTGCTTTATGTATAAGAAGAGTGATAAAGTATAATTGTATATGTGAAGAAAATCCTGATATATGTTTTGTTTTTATGAATCCTACTGGAAAAAATATTGCAAGTGATAAAACTTGGAAGGGAATGAAATCTCCATGGCTTGGAACTAAAAATATATGGAAATTATTTTATAATGTTGATTTATTAAGTGAAGAGCTATTTAATAAAATTCAAGAAAAGAAACCAAGAGAATGGGACTATGAATTTTGTGATTGTGTTTATGAAGAAGTAAAAAATAATAATATTTTTATTACTAATTTGGGAAAATGTACCCAAATAGATGCAAGGCCATTACCAGATGAAGTGTTAAGAAAATATCTAAAATTGTTATTTAGAGAAATAGATATTATTAAACCAAAAGTAATTATTACATTTGGAAATCAAGTAAGTTCTATTGTTCTTAATAAAAAAATCTCAGTGTCTGAGAATAGAAAAATATGTCACAAAATAGAAATAAATAATGAGAAATATAAAGTTTATTCAGTTTACTATCCTGTTGGGAATGGCATTTTTAATATTGATAAATCAATCGAAGATATTAAATGGATAATAAAAAATGAAATAAAGGGGAAAGTATAGAGATGAAAAAAATATTATTTGCTACTGAAAATGAGAGTAAGGCTAAAAGATTTAAAAAAGGGCTTTTAGAAAATGATATTGAAATTATTACAATAAATGATTTAGATAAAAAAGTTGAAGTTGAGGAAAATGGAAAAGATGCTATTGAAAATGCTATCATAAAAGCAAGGGCATACTCTAATATTGTTGAATTACCCGTATTGGCAATGGACGATAATTTATATATAGAGGATGTTCCAGAGGATAAACAACCGGGAATGTTTGTTAGAAGAGTTAATGGTAAAAGATTAGATGATAATGAAATGATAGATTACTATTCAAATTTGGCACATGTTTATGGTGATAATGGAAAATTAACTTGTAGATGGGTTTATGGAATAGCAATAATTTCTGGTGGTGTAGAGAAGACATATACATGGAGTAAAGAAGATTTTTATATTGTAGATAAACCAAGTAGTAAGATAAATCCAGGGTATCCGCTAAATACAATATCAATTAATAAAAAATTAAATAAGTATTTTACGGATATTACTGATGATGAGAAAAAAGAATTAAATGAAGATGAAAGTGATATTGTTAAATTTATAATCAATAATGTACAATGAAGAAAAGAAGAAAAAGATGTACATTCTGAGGTAGGGAAAAAAGTTAGAAAGGCAATTGCAGATATTGGCGGTATGATGCCAGAAGAAATGCCAACACCTAAAAAGAGTTTAAAATGGCTAGAAAGAGAAAAGAAACTTTAAGAAACAGCTGAGCAGTAGGTATCAAGGGAGATAGAATTATGATAGTTGATGGTATTATTAATAATGATAAAATTATTATTTAAAGTCAAAAGGATGTGAAAAAGCTGTGTTTGGTTATAACGAAAAAGCAATCAAATTTTACCAAAATAATGGTTATCATGTTAGAATGTTAGATATGATAAAAACAACATTAACTGGGAAATAACGTATTATGATAAAAAATAAATAGTTAATCCAAAAAAGAAACGGAGATGAAAAAATAGTGTCAAAGGAATTGATGGTTAGAAGTAGTAGTGCAGAATTTTTAATTTTTGAAAGACAAACTCATAATAAAGGAATTCAAGTGCGATTTGAAGAAGGTGATTTATGGCTAACTCAAAAAGCTATTGGAGAACTTTTTAATACAACCAGAAATAATATTACTATGCATATTAATGATATATATGATAGTTATGAGTTAGAACAAAATTCAACTAGTAAGAAATTCTTACTAGTTCAAAATGAAGGTAATAGAGAAGTAAAAAGAAATGTACAATATTATAATTTAGATATGGTTATTTCTATTGGTTATAAAGTAAATTCAGAAAGAGCAATTCAGTTTAGAAGATGGGCAACTTATATATTAAAAGAGTTTTCAAAAAAAGGTTATATAATAGATAAAAAAAGGATGGCAAATGGGGCTTTTTTTGATGAAGATTATTATGACTCTTTGCTTGCAGAAATAAGAGAAATAAGGTTATCTGAAAGAAGATTTTATCAGAAAATTACCGATATTTATGCTACTAGTGTAGATTATGATAAAAAATCTCCTACAACTATTAAGTTTTTTAAAAAAGTGCAAAATAAAATGCACTATGCAGTTTCTCATCAAACTGCAGCAGAAATAATATATAATAGATCTGATTCAGAAAAAGAATATATGGGACTTACATCTTGGAAAAACTCTCCTAATGGGAAAATTTTAGAAACAGATGTGGTAATAGCAAAAAACTATTTAAGTAAAGAAGAATTAGAAAGTTTAGAACTTATTGTTTCAGCATTTTTAGATTTAGCAGAAAACAGAGCAAAAAGACATATACCTATGACAATGGAAGACTGGGCAACAAGAATTGATAAATTTTTACTAGCAGATGATTTAGATGTGCTAAAAGATGCTGGAAAAATATCACATCAAATTGCTTGCGATAAAGCATTAACAGAATTTGAAAAATACAGAATAAAACAAGATAAATTATATAAATCTGATTTTGATTTGTTATTAGAAGAAACAAAAAATAATGGAGGTTATAATAATGCATAGTGGAAAAAGATATATAATAGTAAATGTTTTGATTATTTCAATATTAATAATAAGTCTTTTATTAGGTTATTTTAATTTAGAAAATCTAAAAAATTATGATGATAAAGTTAGCAATTTAATAGGAATATTAGGGTCTTGTGTATTACCTTTCATAGTTATATCAATTATAATTCAGATTTTAATAATGATTTTAACTTTTACTAATAAACGAGTGTTAAATATTATTTCGTTAATTTTTGAAATAATATACTTTATTTTTGTTAATTTGACGTGTGTTCCTTTTGCTTTTTTAAATTTTTGTTTTTTAAATGAATTGTTGGGATATTTAGTTTTTATAGGCTTTGAAATTTTAAATATTTATATAATTGTATTGCAGATAAAAATGATAATTAAAAATAGAAAAGTAGGTGAAAAAAGTGAATGAAAATAAAACAAATATTAACTGGTAAGTGGGGAGTTATGAAAAAACACTATTAAACCCTTGAAAATAAAGGAAAAAAATAAAATCTTTTTTTACATTTTAAGCATATTTTTTCTTGAAAAATGTTAAAAAAATAAATGCGTAGGAGTTGTGAAAAACTTTTATAATTATTATAGAAAAGAAAGTAGGTGTAAGATATGAAAAAAAATGAATTAATGATTTATGAAGATAAAAATGGACTTACAAAAGTAAATGTTAAATTTATAAATGAAGATATTTGGCTTACTCAAAACCAATTAGCGGAAATATATAAAACAACACAACAAAATATAAGTCAACATATTAATTCAATTTATAATGATAATGAATTGGAATTAAATTCAACTAACAAGAAATTCTTGTTAGTTCAAAAAGAAGGAAATAGAGATGTAAAAAGAAATATAGATCATTATAATCTTGATATGATAATAGCTTTAGGATATCGTGTTCAATCAGATGTAGCTGTTAGATTTAGAATTTGGGCTACTAGGAGATTACATGAATACATACAAAAAGGTTTTGCAATGGACGATGAAAGATTAAAACAAGGTGGTAATAGATATTTTAGAGAACTTTTACAAAGAATTAGAGATATTCGTTCTAGTGAAAGAAACTTTTATCAACAAGTAACAGATATTTATGCAACAAGTATAGATTATGATCCAAGAAGTAAGATGACAAAGGATTTCTTTGCGACAGTACAAAATAAATTACATTATGCTGTTCACGAACATACAGCGGCAGAACTTATATATAATAGAGTAGATAACGAAAAACTATATGTTGGTATGACTAATTTTAAAGGTGATTATATTACTATAGATGATGTAAAGATTGCTAAAAATTATCTAACTGAAATAGAGTTGCAAAGACTTAATTTATTAGTATCTCAGTTCTTAGATTTTGCAGAATTACAAGCGTTAGAACAAAGAAGTATGAAAATGAGTGATTGGGTACAAGAATTGGATAATCAAATATTATTAAACAGAAGAAAAATATTAGAAGGTAAAGGAAAAATATCACACGAAGAAGCAATAGAAAAAGCAGAAAAAGAATTTAAAATATATCGTGAAAGAGAAATGAAAGAATTACAAAGTGATTTTGATTTGTTAATGAAATCGTTGCCTAATAATAAAGAAGAATGGAGGTGTCAATAATAAAATGAAAAAAAAGATTTTTAGATTATCTTTTATAATTTATATAATCTTTATGATAACTATGCCATATATTACAGCACAAGTTTGGGCAGATTTAATTATGTTATTGTTCATAGCTTCATTAATTTATCAATTCACATATCTTATTGCTTTGAGAAAAAAGGATAATAAAAAATTTGGAGAAATTTTAATATTATTTATCATATTAAGTATTACAACATTAAGTGTACGTATGCTGATAGATTATGTGGATGCTTTTATTAATGGATATACACCTACAGATTTTGTTGGAAATAGTCTTGGACATACATACTATGGTATGCAAGCAATATTGGAAAATCAATTAAAAAATATAATATATATTCCATATATAGTTGTTAATTTAATAATTTTAATTATTTATAAATTGAAAGTACGAAAGGCAGGTAATAGTAAAAATGAGTGAAGAAAAAAGTTTTTCAAAAGTTTCCATTAACTGGTATCCAGGACATATGGTTAAGGCGCAAAATGAGATAAAAGCTAATTTAAAATTAATTGATATAGTAGTAGAGATATTAGATGCAAGAATTCCTGTTTCAAGTGGTAATCCAATTATTAAAAATTTAGCTAAAGATAAACAAAGGATTGTTATTTTAAACAAATGTGATTTAGCCGACAAAAATGAAAGTATAAAATGGAAGAACTATTTTGAAAAAATGGGAGTAAGTTGTATATTAACTAATGCAAATATTGGTGAAAATATAAAGAATATAGTAAATGAAATAAATAAAAAAGGAAATATAATATATGGTCAAAAATATAAAGATAAGAAAGTAAATATAAATCCTATATATAGAGTATTAATTGTAGGTATTCCAAATGTAGGAAAATCAACAATAATAAATAAATTAGCAAATAGACAGGTAGCTAATGTTGGAAATAAACCTGGTGTTACGAAAAATAAGCAGTGGATAAGAATATCTGGAAATATAGAGTTATTAGATACACCTGGTCTACTTTGGCCAAAATTCGATGATGAAAGTATAGGAATAAAATTAGCGCTTACGGGAAATATTAAGCAAGAAATATTAGATATGGAAGAAATTGCAGTAAACGGAATAGAAATTTTAATGAAAAATGAAACTTATAGAGAAATATTTATAAAGAAATATAAGCTTGAAAATGAAAACTTAGATATCATTCCATACGATATATTAGAAATAATAGGAAGAAAAAGGGGATGCTTGATATCTGGTGGAAATGTTGATATGGAAAAAGCTGCAAAATTATTTTTAGAAGAATTTAAAAATGGAAAAATAGGTAATTTTACATTAGATTGCATATGAAAAAAGGAGAGATATATATAAATAAAGAGCAGATATGTTTGTGGCTTTCAATGGTAGAAGACATGAATTATTACAGTTTATTGAATCTTTTGAAAGCCTTTAGCTCTATTGATGAGTTATACACTACTACTAAAAATAAAGATAAGTTAATTAAAAGATTATATAGTAATAATATTGTTATTTCTAACAAAATGTTTTATTCATTAATTGACATTAATTTAAAGAGGAGATTAAATAATGTATATTTAAATTTAATTTCCAAGAGATTAAAGTTTGTTTCAATTTTTTCTGATAAATATCCAAAAGAATTAAAAAATTGTATAGATGCTCCAATTTTAATAGTTTATTATGGTAATATTGAATTATTAAATTCTAATAAAAAGAAGATTTTTGTATATAATGATTCAATAGAAAATAAATTATTAAATAATCTGGAAAGTTTTGTAAATAAAAATCAAAATATAATTCATATAAATTCCAAACACAATTCTAGTATAAATGTAATTTATAATAAAGATCTGTTTGAAGAAAATTCTATAATTGATGTTAAACATTGTAATAAAGATAAGTTATATATTTTGGCAAGTAAAAAAGAAATAAAAAGTATGATGATTTCGTTACTTGCAGATGTTATGTTAGTTATAAGAGCGGCATTTAATAAAGAAATATTTATAATATCAAGTTTGATGTTAGAGTTTGGAAAAGAAATTTTGGTAGTTCCTGGTGAAATATATATGAGGGATACATATTTTTCAAATTATTTATTAAGAGAAGGTGCGACAGTTATACTTTGTAAGAAAGATATAGAATATTATTTAAGTAATCTTTAAGGACAGCAAATTTCTACAAAAAATTTATTACTTTCATTTACAAATTAAAAAAACTAGTATATAATATTTGTGAAACAGAGGATAAAAGGAGTTGATTTTCTTGCAAAGATTACAATTTGATGAAGATGAAAAATTAACTAGAAAAGAATATTTAAAAAGAAAAAAACAACAGGCTAAAAATCTAAAACAAACAAGTAAAATAACTTATATTGTTTTGTGTATTGTAGCTGTTATAAGTATATATTTAGTTTCACAGATTTATGTATATAGTAAAGAAAATAATTTTAAATACGTTGAAGATGATGGAACAGGAAAGCAGAAAGTATATAATGTTTATTACGTTACGGAGGGGTATACGTATAATCCTGTATATACTTTAAATAGTATTTATTCTAATGGGTTTGAAGACAAGGTAGTTTATTCAAATAGTGGACTTACTGATATAAAAACAGATGGTCAGTATATTTATGGAACTAAAGAGGGGGGACTTTATAGATTAAAAAAAGGCGGCAATGAATTAGAACCTTTAATTGAAAAGGAGCTTTCTAAATATGTATTGGATACAAATCAAATATACTTTACTCAGGGAACAAATAATGTTTTAAAGGTATTGGATTTACAAAGTAAAGAAATCAAGGAAGTAGGAACGGATAACATTAATGAGGTTTTGATTGATAGTGAAAATTTATTTGTAGTGAAGGATGAAAAAACAAAAAAGGTATTATACAAGATAAAAAAGGAAAATAACGAGAAAATAGATTTAACTAAAAATTCTAATGTTTCATACATTATTCAAGATACCGATAATATATACTATGTCAATAAAAATGATTCTAATAAAATTTATTACGTAAGTAAAAACGGTGGAGATGAGATAAAAATTTCTGACATTATGTCTGTATCAGATAAAGGTGAAATCAAGGAAGTTGATGGTTCAAAATACATGTTTATTAATGATAGATATTTGTTTTATGTAAATATTGAAGATGCAAATTCTTTGTACAAAATTAATCTGGATGATAAAAGCGTTGAAAAAGTTATACCTATGTCTGTAGAACTATTACAAAATATTGGTGGTACGGTATTTTATAAAATTAAGGGAGAAATGGGAGTATATTTGTACAATTATGAGACCAACTTTATATCTCAAGTGACAAAGAGAAAAATAAAAGAATTTTTAGTTGATAATTCAGTGGAAATTGAAAATAGCACCAAAAATACAAATGGAATTGGAAAAAATTAGTGTAATAGTATAAAAGAAGAAGCGTAGAAATAGTTAAATTAGCGCTTCTTTTTTATATTATAGGAAAAATCGAATTTTATTGTAAAAGAAAAAATGCTATATTATATTTTTATAGCATGAAAAGAAAGCATACAGGGTGTACTAAATAAACATATGATAAACTAATATCATATTATAACAAGTGACATAGGAAAGAATGCTAAAATTAGTATTGTAAATTTTAAGAATATGGATATAGAAGCATTCAAGGTTCTCTTTGTAAAGGAAGTATATATATAAATGTAATAATAAAAAATAAAAATGTAACAAAAGTGTAATAAAGCCTGAAAGCCTTGCGGCTGTATATATATATATATATATATATATATCGGCCATTTTATAATATTGTAAAAAAAAATAAATATGGTAA
>CAKOYA010000009.1 GCA_934130325.1 uncultured Clostridia bacterium | reverse complement strand
CGGGAATTTGACAGTTAATTGAATCAAAAATTGATGTAAGCACTGATAATGCTTAATTTTTTTGTCAAATTTGCACATTTTGTATTGCACAATGTTTCACAATGTGTTAAAATTACACTAAGGAGAATTTTAATTATGAGATTACAAATAATAAAGTCAAAAAATGCTCAATCTCTTTATGTTGTTAAATCTGTATACCAAAATAAAAAAAGAACAAATAAAGTTGTTGAGAAATTAGGTACTTATGAAAAACTAAAACAAAATTTAAATCAAGACCCTATTGAATGGGCTAAACAGTATGTAGAGGAATTAAATAAACAAGAAAAAAATGGGAATAGAAATGTTCTTGTAAAATATAATCCTTCAAAAATAATCCAAAAAAATCAGCAAATTTCCTTTAATGGTGGATATCTTTTCTTAGAAAAAATATATTATGAATTAGGTTTGAATACTATCTGTAAGGATATTTCTCAAAAGTATAAATTCACTTATGACTTAAATAGCATATTGTCAAGGTTAATATATAGTAGAATAATATATCCTTCTTCAAAATTAGCCACATTTGAATTATCTAAAAAATATATCGAACAGCCTAATTTTGAATTGCATGATATTTATCGTGCTTTAGAAGTGATTTCAAAAGAAACTGATTTCATTCAATCTGAACTGTATATGAATAGTTTAAAAATTTCTAAAAGAAATACTAATATCCTTTACTACGATTGTACTAATTACTTCTTTGAAATTGAACAAGAAAGTGGTTTAAGACAATATGGTCCTTCTAAGGAACATAGACCTAATCCAATTACTCAAATGGGACTTTTCATGGATGGCGATGGTATTCCTTTAGCTTTTGATATCACTGCTGGCAATACCAATGAACAAGTTACTCTAAAACCTTTAGAAGAAAAAATATTAGAGGACTTTAAATTGTCTAAATTCATTGTTTGTACTGATGCTGGTCTTGCTTCTAATGCTAATAGGAAATTTAATGATAAGGATGAACGTGCTTTTATCACCACTCAATCCATTAAGAAATTGAAAAAGCATTTAATGGATTGGGCTTTATCTCCTGATGAGTGGCATCTTTCTGGAGATGATAAAATATATAATATTAATGATATTGAAAAAGATGAACTATCTATTGAACTTTACAAAGATAGAGTATTCTTTAAAGAGCGCTGGATTAATGAAAATGGACTAGAACAAAAGCTGATTGTAACCTACTCTTTAAAATACAAAAATTATCAAAGACAAATTCGTAATTCTCAAATTGAAAGAGCTAAAGTTGCAATTGCTAATAAATGTTTTAAACTTGATAAATGTAATCAAAACGATTTTAAAAGATTCATAAAGAAAACTAATATCACTAATGATGGAGAAATAGCTAAAAAGAAACTTCTAACATTAAACAATGATGTAATTCAGAAAGAAGAAAAGTTTGATGGATTTTATGGTGTATGTACTAATCTTGATGATAATGCTGAAGAAATAATAAAAGTAAATCAAAGAAGATGGGAAATTGAAGAAAGCTTTAGAATTATGAAAAGTGAATTTAAAGCTAGACCTGTATATTTAAGCAGAGACGACAGAATTACAGCTCATTTTACTACTTGTTTTCTTTCATTAGTTCTTCTTAGATTCTTAGAAAAAAGATTAGAAGAAAACTATACTACATCTAAAATCATTGATACATTAAAAGATATGAACTTTTCAGAAAGCATTGGAAATGGCTATATTCCAACATATACAAGAACTGACTTAACAGATGATTTGCACGATAAATTTGGTTTTAGGACTGATTATGAAATACTTAGTAACAGGAATTTAAAAAATATTTTTAAAAAAATAAAATAACTAAAACATTGTGCACTTTTGAAAAGCTAGAAGCGTTGGTATACAACGTTTCTAGCTTTTAACTGTCAAATTTAGGATTATATAAAATAACTTGTAAAATGTCAACTCAATCTACTAATTTTATTTCTTTTTTTTATGTAATTTCTTCTTGATTCAATAATAATTATATTATTTGTTAATAGCTTAATAATCCTCTTTACAGTATAACTTTCAGTTATAGATTCTTCTTTTAATATATGAGTTATACTAATAATAATTATTACGGTAAAAATAGCAAAAATGGCAAAAACTATATATAATATTTTTATTAATTCAACTTTATAATCTGCATTACTTGCAAATGAAGTATATATACCAATTATACCAAATAGTATAGGAATTAAGTAAACTCCAAATGCATTTTTTAATATATTAGAAACTTTATTTGAGTTTTCATTTTTATTTTCCAACAAATAATCTCTTATTTGTGACATACATTCTACACTGTAGAGCTTATTTTTTATTAATATTTTCTTAAAAATTTCTTCTTCATTTTGCTTCATTATCCTTAAGTTAAAATTTATATCGATAAGTAATGATTTTAATTTAAATATATTTATTTTTCTTCCACCAATGTCTTTGGTATACTCATATACCCCGTTTTAAAAAGTATACAAAAATATATACAAAATATATAAAAGTTGCAAATATTATTGTAGTATCAAAAACATGAACATTATTTCTAAAAAAAAGCCATATACTTCCATTAATAACAAGAATTAAGATAATAAAACTAAATAACTTCTTAATTCTTAAAGTATTTTTTACAACTAAGCTTTCGTTTTCAAATATTCTTATTATCTCAGAAATCACATCGCTTCCACTAATAATTAATTTATTATCATTCACTTTTTAAAATCACCCTTTCATTATTACATAATCTAACATTTCCACTATTTACAATTTTTAGTTGAATGCTATAAATAATTTCATTTAACTTTTTTAAGTTTATATCTAATTTTTTTATTATCATATTAAAAACTTTTTTTCTATTTTCTAATGACTCATCTAAATTATTTATTAATTCTTCTATAACTATCTGTTCTAACATATTAAAAGAAATATTTTTTAATAAATTAAATTTTAATTCTTCTTCAACATCATAAATATAATAACTAATATCCACTTTTTTATCAAATTCATTTTCTGAAAGTATATATTTATAATTTTGTATAATATAATCTACCATTGCCCACTTTGCCCTGAAAAAGAATTTATTAAACATTCTTTCCTTATCAAACCTAAAATTTTTTTCTAGTTGTCCGTTTTTTAAAATTGCCTCTTTACCCGCTAAATACAGGTCATCTTTTTGATTATAACAATTATATTTTTTCATAATTATATAACACATTTTTTTTAATCCTTTATCTATTAAGTCATTATTTTTTATCAAAAATGTCCTAGTAACCATAGGATTTGGACCAATCCATAATCCCAAATCATTTTTTTGAATTATTTCTAAATTATCTGAAAAACAGCTAATATTCCTTTTTGAATACTTTAAAAAATCATTAATTTCTACATCATACATTTTACAGAGTTTTATAATTTCATTTTTAGTATACGATCTTTGACCATATCTTTTTAAGTATTTTAAATCTAATAAAATTAATTTTATATTATCCTTTATACTTATATTTTTACTCAAATTAATTCTAGAATATTTTGTATTTTCATTATATAATACCCCTTTATACAAACCTAATAAAAATGCAATTTCATTTATAAGAATGTTTTCAATTCTAACAATTTTTTTAATTTTATAGGTTTCCAAAATCATACCATCATACAATGAATATTTATCCATTATTCTCTTCCTTAAAACGCTTTTCATAACTCCTTGTCCTTTCTAATATTTATAGAAAAAATAATCAAATACTTATTTAATATAGTACTTGATTATTTATATCACTACATATATGCTTGTCCATTAATATATATTTATCTATTTCTACTTTATCTTTTAAAAATTCTTCCAAATCTCCATTAATGATTACTCTTTCTTTTTTGTCTTTACTTAATCTCTTTATGTTATATTCCAGCTTTGATGCAAGTACTCTATTTTCAGTTATCCATGCCATTTCTAGTTTTAATCCCGGATGAGTCCTAGTATATTTTGCACACTTCTTTTTTCTTTTTATGTGTTCTTTAGTTCTCCTAAATATATCTACTGTTATACCAGTATAAATAGTGTTATCTACACATCTTAACATATATACATAATACATATCAATAACGACCTCTTATCCTTAAAGTTCAAAAATATTTGCCTTTAATATCATTTGTGTTATCTTACTTTTCTCATTAAAAGGTATTTCCCACTGAGTGCCAACGATAGACCTTCCTTTTATATACTCTTTTTTAGGTTTTCCTAATATTTTCATTAACTTTTTTTGTAAATCTACCTTGTTAGTATAAATAGATATTATTTTTTCACTATATAGTACATTTATTGTTGTTTCTGTTTCACATTTATTTGCTTCTTTATATATTTTTTTCATGCTTCTCCTTCTTTATTTAACCTAATTTTAACATAATTTTCACTTAAAGTAAATACAGAGATTTAATTAAATTCTTATCATCAGCTTGTAAAAATGAAATTATTATGTTAAAATAATCTTCATACAATTTTTTAGGAGGATTTTGCTTTATGGAACTTGTTGATAAATTTAATAATAAAAGATACTATTTAAATAAATCTTCTGATAGATATGAGAAAACTGAAGGTGAATATATGCAATCTGTGCATACATGGATATTAAATAGTAATGGAGAATTTTTAATCCAGAAACGCTCCCATAATAAAAGAAACTATCCAGATATGTGGTCACAAACAGGTGGTGCAGTTGATTCTGGAGAACTTCCAATAGATGCAGCTTTGAGGGAATGTAGAGAAGAATTAGGAATTGATTTTTTAAAGGAAAATACAGAACTTCTGCTTTCTTTCAAAAGAACTTACGATTTTATTGACGTATTTTTAATAAAAGCTGATTTTGATATTTCAGATCTAACCTTACAAAAAGAAGAAGTGCAAGACGCAAAGTGGATACAACCCGATAAGTTAAGAGAAATGATTAATGATAATTTAGTAACTCCATCTATTGGATTGTATTTTGATATGATGCTCAAATTAATAAAATATGATAAATAATTATATACGTTAAAATGGATATAACACTGTATATGTTATATCCATTTTTGATTATTCATTAATCATTGCATCACAAATTAACTTATTAAATTCAGTAGGGTTTTCTATAGATAATCCCTCTATTAATCTTGCTGCATTATATAATATTTTTGCATAACTTTTTAATTTTTCCTTATCACTACTGTATAATTGTTTTAATTTTTCTGCAATTTTATGTTTCTCATTAATTTCAAGAATTGTTTGAGCTTTTACATTTTGATTATTTGGCATAGCATTTAAAGTCTTTTCCATTTCTACTGATATTGCGCCCTCGCTGGTTAAACACACAGGATGCTCTTTTAATCTATGAGTAAATCTTATTCCCTGTACCTCACCATTTATAGCTTCTTTCATTACTTCAAACATTTCTTTATTTTCTTCATTTACTTTTTTAAGTTCTTCCTTCTCTTCTTTACTATCCAAATCTAAATCATCAGCAGATACATTCTTAAACTCTTTATCATCATAATTTCTAAGCACTTGAAATACAAATTCATCAACTCTATCAGTTAAATATAATATCTCATATCCTTTTTCTTTTACTAATTCAACTTGAGGTAGCAAATCTATTTTTTCTATTGTTTCTCCACAAGCATAATATATTGTTTTCTGATCTTCCTTCATTCTAGATACATATTCTCTTAAAGTAACATTATTTTTGGTAATTGAAGAATAAAATAACAATAAATCTTTTAACTTATCCTTATTCATTCCAAAATTATTGTATGTTCCATATTTTAATTGTAATCCAAATATTTCAAAAAATTTGTTATAATTTTTTCTATCATTTTGTAACATTTTTTCAAGTTCTGATTTTATTTTATTTTCAATGTTTTTAGCAATAACTCTTAATTGTCTATCATGCTGTAACATTTCTCTAGAAATATTCAAAGACAAATCTTCACTATCTACAAGCCCCTTTACAAATCCAAAATACTCTGGTAGTAAATCTTGACATTTATCCATAATTAAGACACCATTTGCATAAAGTTGTAGTCCTCTTTCATAGTCATTAGTATAATAATCATATGGCATATGTGATGGTATATACAATAACGCATCATATTTATACTGGCCTTCTACTGAATTATGAATAACTTTAAGTGGTTTTTCAAAATCATGGAACTTCTCTATATAAAAATTATCATATTCCTCATTTTTTACTTTTGATTTATTTTTTTTCCATATAGGTACCATAGAATTAATTGTTTGAACTTCTTTCACTATTTGATATTCTTCGGAATTTTCTTTCTTTTCATTTCTTTCTACTTCCATTTGTATTGGATAACGAATATAATCAGAATACTTTTTTATTATATTTTGAATTTGATAACTCTCAAGAAAATCACTATACTTTTCTTCTTCCGTATCATCTTTTATATGTAATGTTATTTTTGTACCATTAGTATCTTTTGAAGATGGCTCTATTGAGTATCCATCTACACCTTTTGAGCTCCATTTATATGCTTTATCACTATCTACAGATTTACTTTCTACTATTACTAAATCACTAACCATAAATGATGAATAAAAACCAACACCAAATTGCCCTATAATATCAACATCATCTTTCTTCTCATTTTCCTCTTTAAACGCTAAAGATCCACTCTTAGCAATAGTACCAAGATTTTTATCTAGTTCTTCTTCTGTCATTCCACAACCATTATCTTCAATTGTAATTAATCTTTTCTCCTTGTCTATGCTTACCTCAATTTTAAAATCACTTCTATTTAATTTTATCTTTTGATCAGTTAAAGAACGATAATATAATTTGTCAATTGCATCTGAAGCATTTGATATTAACTCCCTTAAAAATATCTCTTTATTTGTATAAATTGAATTAATCATTAAATCTAAAAGTCTTTTAGATTCAGCTTTAAATTGTTTTGTACTCATAAAATCCCTCCACTTTTCAACGGATATTATATATCATTTTTTTAGCACTGTCAATATAAGAGTGCTAATTTTATAAAAAATAAAAGCAGATTCTAATATATGAATCCACTTTTTATCAAATTTAAGTTAGAACTTTAAAGTACACATTTTATAATTTCTTCTAAATTTACAATTTTTTCATCTAAAACAATAAAACTAGCGTGCATAAAAACTTCAATAAGTCTATCACGAAATAATTTAGTAATTTTTCTTTTAGTTAACTTTTTGACTTCACCATAAATGTCTTCTTTAAAAATACCTCTTTCTTCCAACTCAAGTGTTAATACTAACGCTGGATTTTTCTTACCTTTACTCCCAACTTTTCCATTATCTACACCTAACTCACACCAAACTAAACTAAAGAAACTTGCATTCATTATCTAAATTCCTCCTATATATATTACCTCTTAAAAAGCAGATTCATATTTGAATCTGCTTTTTATTTTTTAAAGAATATTTTCAAGAATGTCAGATAAGTTTGTTATCTCATCGTCTTCAATAATAAACCTTTCCTTTTCAAAATTATCGGCTAAAAGCTGTCTCAAATTTTTGGTTATTTTTCTGTCAGTACACTGCTTGACGTCGTAATATATATCTCTTTGAACCATACAGTGACCATCAAAAACTAATGTCAAAATTAATTTTGGTGGTCTATTAACAACATATGAGTCATTTTCTCCACCTACTGCAGTTATCCACTCTAAACCTACAAAATAAGCATTCATAATTATGAAGCCTCCTTTTAATAAAATTTACACATACATATTAACACTTTTTATATTTTTTGTCAAGTATTTATGTAAAATTAGTTTTTGCTATTTAGTGTAATAATATTATTACTACATAAATATAATATAATAATTATAATTTTTAAACTTTTTTTTGAAAATATATTGACAATAATACATTTTTATATTATACTATTTGTGTAACAAATCGCGGGATAGAGCAGTTGGCAGCTCGTTGGGCTCATAACCCAAAGGTCGGTAGTTCGAGTCTACCTCCCGCAACCATATCTTAACAAGTCTTTTGACTTGTTTTTTTATATATTTAGGAGGATTTCATTATGTTAGACGTATTACTAGATACAGTCATAGATTCTATAAAATTAATTCCTTTTCTATTTCTGTCATACTTATTGATCGAGTATATAGAGCATAAATCTTCTAAGACATTAGAAAAGGTATTAAAAAACTCTGGTAAATTTGGCCCAGTAATAGGAGCTATTTTGGGTATTGTTCCACAATGTGGATTTTCAGTAACTGCTGCAAATTTCTTTTCTAGTAGAGTTATAACTGTTGGGACATTGATTGCAGTTTTTCTTTCAACATCTGATGAAGCAATTCCTGTCTTTTTATCTCACCCAGATAAAAGCTTTGAAATATTTAAAATTATTGGAGTAAAACTTCTAATAGCCATATTTGCAGGAATTATAATCGACTTTATATTTAAAAAAAGTCATAATATACAAAATGAATTAAAAGATGCACAAGCTCACATGCATGCAGTATGCTCACACTGTGACTGCGAACATCAAAAAGGCATATTAATTCCTACACTAAGACATACAGCTAACATATTTATATTTATTTTAATAGTTACCTTTGTTTTAAATACTGCAATATTTCTTATAGGTGAAAACAACTTATCAAATATATTATTAAGTGGTAACATATTACAACCATTCATATCTGGACTAATTGGTTTGATTCCTAACTGTGCATCTTCTGTACTTTTAACAGAATTATACATTGCTGGTAACATTTCATTTGGTTCAATGATATCTGGACTTTGTACAGGTGCCGGAATAGGGTTGATTGTGTTATTTAAGATGAATAACAATTTAAAACAAAACTTAAAAGTATTAGCAAGTATATATATGATAGGTTCTATATCTGGCGTAATAATAACTCTAATCTCTTTAATATAACAGAAAAGAACTAAATGCATATGAAAAGAATGCATTTAGTTCTTTTTTCATAAAAAAACACTTCCAAAAAAGGAAATGTAAATTATTGGTAGCGGCAGTAAGAATCGAACTTACGACACTACGGGTATGAACCGTATGCTCTAGCCAACTGAGCTATGCCGCCACTTATACTGACAGAAATTATTATACACTATTTATAATTTAATGTCAATACAAATTTATAAAAAAATTCTTGATATAATAGAATATTAATATTATTAACAATTTTTTTAATTCAATACTAAATTAGTCAAAATACGTACTTACCTCTTGTAAATTTAAATAATCTAATTGTCTTTCCACCTCATATGCAACTATTGCCACGGCATTTGATAAATTTAAAGACCTAATATTTTTTCTCATAGGAATCCTAACTGCATTTTCAAAATTTTCAAGTATATAATCTTCTGGTAATCCTCTAGTTTCAGGGCCAAATACAATGTAACATCCGTCTTCATATTTTACATCTGTATATACTTTTTTAGATTTCGTAGATAACAGATATATTTTATCAGATTTAATTTTATTCTTGAAATCTTCTAAATTTTCATATTCAACTATATCAAGTTTGTCCCAATAGTCAAGTCCAGCTCTTTTTACAGCTTTCTCAGAAATATCAAACCCTAAAGGATGTATTAAATGAAGAGTTGCACCCAAAGCCGCACAAGTTCTGGCAATATTTCCTGTATTTTGCGGAATTTCAGGTTCAACTAAAACAATATTAATTGACATTATTTTTCTCCTCCCTTATATTTTCTATTAATGGTTTTATTTTCTCTTCTAATACTTCATCATAGCATATCCAGTCATTAACATTTATTACCTTATACTCTTGTTCATCTATTCTTGCAATAACTTTCTCAATTCCAGAATTTATAATAACCCTTTTACACATACTACAGCTATCAGTATTACAGACGTATTCATTTGTACTATTCTCTCTACCAACAAGATATAAAGTTGCGCCAATTAAGTCCTTCCTAGCTGCACTTATTATAGCATTTTGTTCAGCATGCACACTACGACATAGTTCATATTTTTCACCACTTTTTACGCCCAATTTTTGTCTTGCACAATAGCCTAAATCACTACAATTAACTCTACCTCTTGGTGCTCCTGTATATCCAGTAGAAATTATTTCATCATTTTTTACTACTACTGCCCCATAATTTCTTCTAATACAAGTTCCTCTTTTTTGTACGGTGTCTGCCATATCTAAATAATAATTAATTTTATCTCTTCTAGACATTTTCTTCATCCCCCACACTTCTTACAACGTCATTATATCTATAAATGAGTTAAATGTCAAGAAAAAATGCTCATGTGAAATAAGGACACTGCCATTAAATTTAACAATGTCCTTATTTTATAAATATTATTTAATAGTTGGTAACATCTTACCTAATGAAGCATTATATAATGCATTCCAAGTAATTTCACCTACTATTCCATCAGATTGTAAATTAAACATTCTTTGAAAAGTGGTAACTGATTCATATGTTTTGTCATTAAATATCCCATTGATTTCTACTTTTGAAACTGCAGGAAAAATTATAGATACTTTGTTTATATACTCCTGTAATTCAGTTACTTTTTTCCCTTGACTACCAATTTTTAAGACTTTTTCTTCTATTTTTTCATTTTCATTAATTTCTCCTCTTACATTTGATTTTAAAGCATGTTTCTTTGTGTATATTAAATTTAACTTGTTCCATGTCTTAATATCCACATTACCAGTATCATATATTCCCATTAATTCTTGAAATCTTTTTACTGCTAAATATGTATTATCGCCAAATTTTCCATCAACTTCTAAACTTTTTATTGACGGATAAAATTCCCTAATTTCACTTAACATTTCCTGTAAATGTTTTACTTCTTCGTTTTCATCACCTTTTTTTAATCTTATATTTCTTAGATTTGTTTCTAACATATTATGCCTTTGCATAGTATTTCTCATGCTCAATTTCATATTTTTTTTCCTTCTTAACATATATTATCACCTTTATATAATTTATATTAAGAAAAACAAAAAATATTCCATATGTATTTTACATACGGAATACTTTTTTTACATAATATTACTCTTCATCTCCATCATCAATTTCAACGTTTTCTCTAGCTTTAAGAAGTGGATAAAGTACAACATCTCTAATGCTATATGAATTTGTTAAGAACTGCAAAAATCTGTCTATTCCA
This sequence comes from uncultured Clostridia bacterium, assembly GCA_934130325.1. Taxonomy (GTDB): domain Bacteria; phylum Bacillota; class Clostridia; order TANB77; family CAG-465; genus CAG-465. The sequence goes on along the minus strand of CAKOYA010000009.1, from coordinate 27,900 downwards.
AGTCCCCATCCAGAAATTGGTGGCATACCATATTCCATTGCCTTAATATACTCAGCATCATATGACATAGCCTCATCATCACCATTTTCTCTTAAACGATTTTGTTCAATAAATCTTTTCTTTTGCTCCTCAGAATCTACAAGTTCAGAGTACCCATTTATAATCTCCTGTCCATTTACTAAAAGTTGGAATCTATCAGTAAGCGACGGATTATTATCATTTGCACGTGCTAAAGGAGATAAATCAATTGGATGATTTGTCAAAAATGTTGGTTCAACAATCTTTGGTCTACTTACCTTTTTATATAATTGGTCAATTAAATTTCCACGTCCCAAAGATTCCAAATTTTCAACCTCTAATTCTATATTATTTTTTCTAATTTCTTTTAATAATTCTTCTGCAGTAGGAAATTCATCTATATCTATACCACAATCTTTTATTAAAAGATCCCTAAATGAAACTACCTTCCATTCTCCGCCAAAATCAATCTCTTGCTCACCAATTTTAACTTTTAAATTACCATCAAATAAATTATTAAAGATATATGTTATCATCTCTTTCATTAGTTTCATATTATCTTCAAAATTAAGGTATGCACTATATCCTTCAATCATAGTAAAATCTTGTAAATGATTTACACTTATTCCTTCATTTCTAAAATCTCTTGCAATTTCATATATATTTGTAAATCCACCTATTATTAATTTTTTTAGTGTAAGTTCTGGTGAAATTCTTAAATATACATCTGAATTATACGTATTATGATGAGTAATAAATGGTCTTGCTGTAGCTCCTGATGCATTATTTTGAAGTACAGGTGTTTCTACTTCTATAAATCCTTTTGAATCTAAAAAATTTCTCATAAGTCTTATAAACTTAGATCTAAGCAAAAATCTTTTTTTGGTTTCGTCGTTCATTATTAAATCTAAATGTCTTTCTCTATATAGCATGTCCTGATTTGTGATTCCATGAAATTTTTCTGGAAGTGGTCTTAAAGATTTACCAAGAAAAGTATACTCTTTTACTCTAATTGTCTTCTCACCAGTTTGAGTTGTAAATACTTCACCTTCTACACCAATAAAATCTCCTACATCTAAAGTTTCATGAATTAATTTATATTTTTCCTCTCCAACTTCATCTTTTTTTATACAAAGCTGTATTCTTCCTTCTACATCTCTTAAATCTAAAAAACTAATTTTCCCCATTTTTCTTTTAGACATTACACGTCCTGCAACCCTTACACCTACAGTACCTTCTTCTAAATTTCTGGCATCTTTTAAAGAATGTGTTATACTATATTTATCAGGTCGTACATTTATACCAGCTTGTACTAATTTTTCTTGTTTTTCCTCTCTTACTTTTCTTAATTCATTTATTTCGCCCACAACAATTCCTCCTTTTACTAAATTTATAACCTTTCTATTGATAAAATTTTGTATTTTGAAACTCCACCTGGTGTTTCGACATCAAACTCTTCTCCTTTTTTTCTTCCTAACAGTGCCCTACCTACAGGAGATTCATTTGATATTTTATTTTCAGCCATATTAACTTCTGTAGCACCTACAATTCCATATGAAACTTCCTCATCAAATTCAAAATCATAAACTTTTACTAGCGTACCAACACTTACTTTTCTAGTTGATATTTCATCATCATCTACTATTTTAGCATGTCTTAAGGTATTTTCTATTTCGAGTATTTTAGCTTCAAGTAATGCTTGTTCATTTTTAGCATCATCATACTCAGAGTTTTCAGATATATCTCCAAATTCTCTTGCTACCTTTATTCTTTCAGCCACTTCCATTTTTTTAGGTCCCCTTAAATACTTTAATTCTTCTTCTAATTTCTTGTATCCATCTTCTGTTAACATTATTTCTCTTTCTTCCATTTTTATTCCCCTTTCAAAAGCTAATATTTTTCAATTAAAATTAATATTTTATATATAACAGACCGAGCTCAGATTTTACAAATCTCTCTAAATTAATATTTAATCTATTAAAGAGTGTATCTAAATATGGTTTATTTTTTTGGTACGCTCTATATTCTTTGCTAAATACGTCATCATCAATGTCTGTTATATCAAGTATATATGCTCTTCTATTTAAGATATAATGAGATTTAAAATACTCTTTTATATTAGGACTATATAACATATAAAAGTCATAACATTGAATATTCCTTTTTTGTATAATCTCTATACTAGTCCCATATTCATTATTAAGGTTTTCAACTATCTTTGACAACTTATTATAATCAAATTTAGATACGTTTTTTGTTTTTAATATATCGACAAATTTATAAGTTGAAATGTATTCTTTAATTTTTTCTAAATCAAAGTCTTTTATATTATCTATAGTAATTAATATTTTAAATTTATTTTTATCTATTTTCTTTTCTAATATATACCTTGATATATATTGCATATCAAGATCTTTTAATTTATTTTCTACTTCTATATAATTAAAATCAATACAAACACTTTTCATATTATTTACAAAAAAGCTCTTTAATTTTGTATTTAATGATATGTTCCTACTAAAGATTATATTGATGTTTTTTTCCTTCTTTTTTCGTTTTAATAGACTACACATTTTTTTAAAGCTTTTACTACTTTGGTCCAACTTTTCTAAATCAAACACAACAAAAAAAGTAGACAAACTGTCACTTTTTATTATTTTATCTTCTCTTAATACAAATCCAAATAATTTTAGTTCAATTTTTTCTATAAAATTAAATTTAAAATCTTGACCAGAAGTCAAAACATCAACAAAGACATTATTCATATATATCCTCCATAGACAATCACAATATAATTGTCTTTACATAGTTATATATGAATAACATCATCTATTTATTAATTATCTTTCATTTTATTTTTAATTGCGACACTATTTTTAGTTCTATCTATTTTTTCTAGCAATATTGCCTTTAATTTATCGCCTGTTAACTCTCTTATTAGTTTACCATCTTCAGCTAGTGATATAGTACCTGTTTCTTCAGAAACTACTACTACAAGCGCATCAGAAATCTCTGATATCCCAACAGCAGCTCTATGCCTTGTGCCAAGACTTTTGGGAATCGACCTTTCAGATGATAATGGTAGAATACATTTTGCAGCCAAAATTTCTGTTTTATCTATTACAATTGCTCCATCATGTAAAGGTGTTCTTGGCATAAATATATTTTGTATAAGTTCATTTGAAACTTTTGCATTAAGTCCAATTCCTTCTTTTAAAATATCTGATATCTGAGTATCACGCTGAATAACAATTAATGCACCTATATTTTTTAATGACATAATTTCAACGGCTTTAACAATTTCCGATATAGAATGCCTAACAAGTATGTTATCATCCATATCAAAAACATCAACAATTTTACTTCTTCCTAATTTTTCAAAAACATTTCTAAGTTCAGGCTGAAACACTACAATAAGTAACAACACACCATAAGTTAAAAAATTTGTAAGTATAAAATTTAATATTACCATGTTAAATACTTTGGCAATTATAAATAAGGCACAAACTATTAATATTCCTTTTACAATTTGACCAGCTCTTGTCTTTTTCACTATTCTAAATAAATAGTAAAAAATCAATGTGACTATTAATATATCAGCTATAAAAACCAAATATCTAAAAGGACTAGTAAGTACAAAAACATCTCTTAATTTATACATTAATGAAATAAATGCAGTAAACACACCTTGCATAAAGTCACCTCGATTATATGCTACTTTGTACAGCTGAAATTAACACTGCAAACATTGAAAATACCATTGAAAACACTAAAATTCCAATAACTGTATACTTTAAAATACTTTTCTTTTTATCCATAAAACATATCACTCCTTTGGTAACTTAAAAATTAAATTTATCCTTAAAATAGTTTTCTAATTCTACTATTTTTATTCTTTCTTGTTCCATACTATCTCTATGCCTTATTGTAACAGATTTATCTGTTTCAGATTCAAAATCATAAGTTATAGCAAAAGGAGTACCTATTTCGTCTTGTCTTCTATATCTTTTTCCAATACTTCCTGTTTCATCATAGTCAACTACATAATTTTTGCTAAGCATATCAAATACTTCTGTAGCACCTTCACTAAGCTTTTTAGATAGTGGTAATACAGCAATTTTAATAGGGCTCAATGCTGGATGCAATTTTAATACTACCCTTGAATCATCATCAGAAATTTTTTCTTCTTCATATGCATTACACAAGAATGCAAGCGCAAGTCTATCTGCACCAACTGAAGGTTCTATACAATAAGGTACAAATTTTTCATTAGTATCTAACTGCGTATATGTTAAATCTTCAGAAGAATACTTCATATGTTGTGACAAATCAAAATCTGTTCTATCAGCTATTCCCCAAAGTTCACCAAAACCAAATGGAAATTTAAATTCTATATCAGTTGTTGCACTGCTGTAATGAGATAATTCCTCTTTTTCATGATCTCTTAAACGTATATTTTCCTCTTTCATACCTAAGGATTTTAAGAATTCTACTGCATAAGATCTCCAATATTCAAACCATTTTAAGTCTTCACCTGGTTTACAGAAAAATTCTAATTCCATTTGTTCAAATTCTCTTGTTCTAAATACAAAATTACCAGGTGTAATTTCATTTCTAAAAGACTTACCTATTTGACCTATTCCAAAAGGAATTTTTTTTCTAGTAGTTCTTGCAACATTTTTAAAATTTACAAATATTCCTTGAGCTGTTTCAGGTCTTAAATAGATTGTTGAAGATGTGTCCTCTGTAACACCTTGGAAAGTTTTAAACATAAGATTAAACTTTCTTATATCTGTAAAATTATGCTTACCACATTTTTGACAATTTATATTATATTTATCAATAATTGCTATTAACTCTTCATTAGACATACCGTCAGATACTTTTATATCCATTTTGTTTTCAAATGCAAATTCTTCTATTAACTTATCGGCTCTAAATCTAGATTTACACTCTTTACAGTCTATAAGTGGATCAGAAAAACCTCCAATATGTCCAGAAGCTTCCCATACTCTTGGATTCATCAAAATACAAGAATCAAGTCCAACATTATACTTACTTTCATTTATAAATTTTTTCCACCAAGCTTTTTTTACATTATTTTTAAATTCTACACCAAGTGGCCCATAATCCCAAGTATTAGCAAGTCCTCCGTATATTTCTGAACCAGGATATATGTATCCTCTTGCTTTACACAAGTTAACAATTTTTTCCATAGAATCTACCACTTAAAAATCCCCCCTTGAATAATTTTTAGTTTGTTTTACTCTCTTCTACTTCTATATCTAAAACTCCATACTTTTGATCTACAATCTTTCCCTCATTAAATATTATATGAAACTTCCCTTCTTTTACATAACAATCTTCCAAACCTGTTAATGCATATGTAAATTCTGATTCTTTCATCATTCCCTGTTTTACCACATATTCTTTAACTGAGTTTTTTATAACAGATTTATAATCTTTTCCAAGTATACTTTGTGCAATCTCAGATTCAGTTAAAATTTGTTTAGAAGAAAGATCAATATTATAAGTAGTTACTTTTTCAGTAGTATTTTTTTTAGCGCTATCATCCCTTACTCTTTGATATATAGTAATTGATATAACTTTTTTTTCATCAATCATATTTTCATATACATTATATGATACAATAAAAGTATACTTACTTTCTGCTGAAGACATCTGTTCCTTTAGTTTAGTAAATAGCTCTGTATATTCTGTGTCTATCTTATTATTTATTTCTACTAATTCTTCATCTTTAACTTTAATTTTAGGAAGTGTCATATCAGACTTTATCTTTAAATTTGAAGTATCTTTATACTTAACATCTTCTACAGAATATGAAATGTTTTCATTTTCACTTTTTAATGCAAGTGTATCTTCTTTCTCCATTTCAACTAATCTTTGAATATCTGATTCTTGACTTCCAATTACAACTGGATCTTCTTCTGTCCTAATTGCATAAAATATTATTGCACCACCTATTAATACAAATAATAGTAATGCAATTACAGGCCCTTTAGAACTTTTCCTTTTTTCGCTATAGTGCATTGTTTCCATTTTATCCACCTCTTAATTTTGGCTATATTTTACTACATTTTTTCTATTTTTTCAATAGTTAAAAATAATTTCATTTTTTAGATATAGATTTGACATTTATATTTATACCAAAAAGGTTTATACCTGTTGCATTATCAATGGCATATATTGCAGTATTTCTTATAATTGAACTAAGTTTTGGAATATTTACTCCAAATCTAACTTCTATATCTATACCGTAACTTCATACCATCAATATATTTCTGGGTAACAACTTTATATACCTTTGTTACTCCATCTATTTTTGAAACTACATATGAAATTATACCATTTATTACAGTGTCAGATATAGTGTAATTACCTAAATAACTATATGTTGGCCTTATTATAGTTTTTTCTGAATTATCATGGATTTCATCAGCCAATTCATCTTTATTAAATATACCAAATGATTTCAAAGAATCTAAAAAATAACCAGAAAATTGTTTTTTTATTTCTAAAGTAGGTACTGGAACTACATGTTTTCCATCTTCAACTCTTGATCTTCTTGCCTCTTTAATTTGAGTATCGCTGACTACATCCTCAATATATATTGTTTTATATATTGTTCCTAATTCCAAATTATTTACTATTTTTTGAACCATCTCATCAGATGTTCCAAGTATTAACATTTTACTTGGATTTTCTAGTTTTATAGCCTCTTTCATTTCTTCTTTTCTTGAGTCATCCAAAAATATAGCTGCTTTAACAGAAGCAATAAAATTTGCCTCTGTCTTAGCAGATTTTCCAGCTATAACTTTTGTATTTTTTATAAGAATAGCATCATCAATAATATAATTTATCCCATATGATTTTGCCACTCTTTGAGCATTATAACTTTTTCCTGTTCCTGTTTTTCCAACAAATGCATATATTTGCATTTTAACACCTCTACACTTCCATTAGGCCTTTTGCTGTTAAACTAAATTTCCCATCATTTTTTGAAATTTCTGTTACTTTAACTAAAATCTCATCACCTACACTTAGCTCATCTTCTACCTTATTAACACGCTTAGTAGATATCTGAGATATATGTAAGAATCCTTCCTTTCCAGGTAATACTTCCACTAAGGCTCCAAATTGTAAAATTTTAGTTACCTTTCCCATATATGTTTGATTTAATTCAACATCTTTAGTTAAATTTTCTATTATTTCTATTGCTCTGTCTATTTTTTGTGAGTCTATTCCAGAAATAAATACTGTTCCATCTTCTTCAATATCAATTTTTACACCTGTCTCTTCTATAATTTTATTTATAGTTTTTCCACCTGCGCCTATAACGTCCCCTATTTTGTTTGGATTTATTTTTATTGTTTCAATTTTTGGTGCATATTTAGATAAATTTGCCCTAGGTTTATCTATAGCCTTTAACATTACTTCATCTAATATATAATTTCTTGCCTTATGAGTTCTAGCAAATGCCTCTTCTATTATTTCATATGACAATCCATCAATTTTTATATCAACTTGTATAGCTGTTATACCATTTTTTGTTCCAGCAACTTTAAAATCCATATCACCAAAAAAGTCTTCTATGCCCTGTATATCAGTGACCATAATATAGTCTGAAGTATCTCCATTTTTAGTAAATAAACCTGTAGAAATTCCTGCTACTGGTTCCTTTATTGGTACACCTGCATCCATTAACGCAAGTGTTGAACCACAAACACTACCTTGTGATGTTGAACCATTTGAACTTAAAACTTCAGATACTACCCTAATTGTATATGGGAATTCTTCTTTAGATGGTATAACTGGTTCTAATGCTCTTTCTGCTAAAGCACCATGACCTATTTCTCTTCTTCCTGGTCCACGTGCAGGCCTTGCTTCACCTACGCTATATGGTGGAAAATTATAATGGTGAATATATCTTTTTGTTACTTCTTCATCTAAACCATCTAACTCTTGCTCATCAGATGAAGAACCAAGTGTTACCATAGATAATACTTGTGTTTTTCCACGAGAAAACAACGCACTTCCATGTACTCTTTCAAAAAGTCCAACTTCTGCTGTAAGCGGTCTTATTTCGTCCAGTCCTCTTAAGTCCACTCTCTTACCTTCATTTATTACTAAATTTCTTACAACTTTCTTTTCAAGTTTATATAATGCTTCACCTATTAAAGATTTATTTTCTAAGTACTTTTCTTCACCAAAATTTTCTATATATTTTTGTTTAACGAATTCATCAACTTGATTTACTTGCTCATCTCTTACAGCTTTTTCTTTTGTAATAACAGCCTCTTTCATTTTTTCTATAGCAATACTTTCTACAAACTGACTTAAATCTTCTGGCACACTAAATGATTTATAATTTACTTTTTCTTTTCCTATTTCTTGTCTTATTTCCTTTATAAATTTACAAAGTTTTTTAATTTCTTCATGTGCAACTTTTATGGCTTCTAACATTTTTTCATCAGGTACTTCTTTTGCACCTGCTTCTATCATGCATATTTTATCTAAGGTAGCAGAAACTGTTAAATCAAGAGTAGATTTTTCCCTTTGTGCTAAATCTGGATTTAATACAATTTTATCATCAACAATTCCTACTTTAATTGACCCCACCAAAGCAGTAAAAGGAATATCTGAAATATTTAAAGCAATAGATGCACCAATTGATGCAGGTACCTCTGGCAATACGTCTGGATCTACAGCTAACACTAAAGCATTTATAGAGGTATCATTTCTATAATCTTTAGGAAATAGAGGTCTTATTGGTCTATCTATAACACGTGATACTAAAATAGCCTTACTTGAAGGTCTTCCTTCTCTTTTAATATATCCGCCTGGTATTTTTCCTACTGCATACAATCTTTCCTCATAATCTACTGAAAGTGGCAAAAAGTCTATACCATCTTTAGGTTCTTTTGACATAGTAGCATTTACTAATACTGCTGTTTGTCCATACCTTACTAAGCATGAACCATTTGCAAGGGATGCCATCTTCCCTGTTTCAACAACAAGCTTACGTCCAGCATACTCCATTTCAAATTTTTTATACATAAAAATCCTCCTTTAAATCTCCCGTAAAAGGTTGTAATAATAATTTCTAGTCATACAAAATTATACATCCACAAATTATTACTACAATTACCCCTTTTACTTGGTACATTATACTACAAATGGTTACTTACTTCAAGTAAATAAGTATAAATATACTAAAATCTACAAATATATTTATAAAAAAGAGTTGCAATAATAATTACAACCCTTTTTATCTTTCATAATTTTTTATGTTCTCTTTATGCTCTTAACGTTCACACATCCATGAAAACTTTGAACTGATACATTACATCCTACAGGTACTTTAATTTTTTCCAACATCTCACAATTCGAAAAGGCATTTCTGCCAACCTTCCTGATATTTTTCGGAATGACTAGCTCTTTTAATGCTTTACAACCAAAAAATGTACTATCTTTTACGCATACAAGATTTTCCTTATTTAAATCAATTTCTTGTAAAGAAGTGCAAAAATAAAAAGCCCCTTCCCCTAGATTCTTTATATTTTTAGGAATATTTACCTTTTTTAAAGAATTGCATCCTGTAAATGCGTATGCAGATATCTCATATACACTGTCGGGTATTTTTATTTCGCGTAATTTTTTACAATTGGCAAATGCAAATTTTTCGATTTTTTCAACCTGCCCCAAAAACGCCACTTCACTAAGGGATGAACACCCATAAAAAGTATTGTTTTTTATAATTTTTACCTTTTTGGGCAACACAATCTTTCGCAAATTAACACAATTTGAAAAAGCGCCTTCATAGATTTCTTCGATTTTATCATGAAGAATAATTTCCTCAACACACTGACAATCTTTAAAAGCTTCTCTTTCAATAATCATATAACGTTCTGGTATTATAACCCGGTAAATATTTTGTGATAAAAGCCGCTTTACATCATTTCTTGTTAATAACATTTTAACTCCTCCTCTTCATTCCTACTTAGGAACAATAAATATAATTTTTGGTAACAACATTATAATATAAAACGTCTAAAAAATCAAGTTATTTTAGACGTTTTTTTACATAATTACATTTTTTGTCATTTTACAACAGCACTAATAACTTCCTTAAAACTATTATTGTTGTCATATTCTAATACATCATATTTTACTTCAAATTCCTTTGTTTCCTGAATAATAATTTCGTTAATTCCATCTAAGTTTAAATCGCCTACAAATTTAAATGAATAAACAGGCCAATTATCAGAATATTTACTATCCCTTATATAATTGTATTTTATAAGTTTTGGATTATTACTACTATCAACATACACTACGGCACTATATACTCCGAAAGACTTTCCTATTTCATTTGTCGCAAATATAACCATACCATTTTCACCCTGCTGTAACGGTACATCATAAATTTCTGTTATTTTTACAGTACTGTTAAAAAGATTATAAAATCCAAGCGCTTTTTTTACTAATTTTAAATGTTCTTGTGTTACATTTTGCCTTTTCTTAGGTGAAGTATTCATTGCACTAATTGTATTTTTAGTAACTGCAAAATATTCGTCTGTTATATTTGCATCCATAATAGCTGAATATACTGTAGACGTACTACCTTTTGAAATAGAATCTAATTCATATGTCCCTTTTTTTCCATTTTGGTTATATACATCAACTTCTACGTTGCTTATATTATTTGATAACAAATAGTACTTTTCTGATGATACCCATTTTTTATCATAAACTCCACCTACTAAAACGTTATTAATGATTATGGGATAGGAGTTTTTTGCCACCTCATTAGATACCATTTTAGAACTATCATCAACTTTTTCATAAATTATATTATTATTTAAAAACACATATAGAAATACTGCTATACTTGATATTAGTAATATTATAAATACTATTAACAATACTTTCATAAAGACCCTTTTTTTTGTAGCATCCTTAGAATATTTTTTCATTAGTACACCCACTTTCCATCATCAAAAGAAAATACACATCCACAATATTTTTGCTTATATATTCCATATTCATGAGCCATTCTTTGACCTTGTCTAAAATGTTCTCTATAATCTACATATATAAATTGAATACCAAATTCCTTACTTAATTTTTCTCCTACTTTTTGTATTAATTTATGATTTTGATATGGACTTATTGTAAGGGTTGTAGAAACTACATCAAAATTATTTTCCTTTGCATATTCAAATACTCTTTTTAGTCTCATGTAATAGCAGTATTCACACCTAGATTGATATTTTTTATCTTTACCTACATTTTCTACAACATATTTTACATAATCATTTAAATTATATTCATCTAATACTACATAATCACACTCTTGATTTTGACAAAACTCTATAAATGCATTTTTCCTTCTTTCGTATTCTACTTTTGGATGAATATTTGGATTATAAAAACAAGCGGTATATTCCATCTTTTCATATTTTTCATTTTCAATTAACAAGCCATTTTTTCTTAAATCTTCTTCTATATAAACAAAACATGGTGCACAACATGCATGCATTAATAATTTACGCATCTAAATCTTCCCCTATATATTCAAATCTATACTCTTGATTATTCGGATTTTCCCTTCCTGCTGGAACTTTTGAAATAAACATTTCTTTAGGCCTTGCCCAAATTTGTCCCTTTTTTAAGTTTTCCTTCTCATACAAATTTCTATATATTACCAACTTTTCACCAGTTTCTGTATGAGTAGCCTCCCCTATTAATTCATACAACATATATGCTGCTTTAAAGTGCCTGTATACTCCTTTTTTTAAAACTCTTTCCATAAATATTACTCCTTATTAAATTCTAATCCTAAATGTTCATATGCAAGTTTAGTCGCAATTCTTCCTCTAGGAGAACGTGTTAAAAAACCTATTTGCATTAGGTATGGTTCATATACATCCTCAATTGTATCTCTATCTTCACCAATTGAAGCTGCTAAAGTATCAAGTCCAACCGGACCGCCAGCAAATTTTTTTATAACTGTTTCTAACATTTGACGATCTGTTAAATCAAGCCCTAATTCATCAATTTCTAATCTATCTAAAGCCTTTTTAGCAATATTATAATTTATAACATTCATATTTTCAACTTCTGCAAAATCCCTTACTCTTTTTAGTAGTCTATTGGCTATCCTTGGTGTTCCTCTACACCTTGAACCTATTTCTAAAGATGCATCCTCATCAATTTCAATATTTAAAATTTCTGCACTTCTTGTGATTATTTTAGCTAGATTCCTTTCACTATATAACTCTAACTTATGTATTATCCCAAATCTATCTCTTAGCGGTGCAGATAGCGAACCTGCTTTAGTAGTCGCTCCCACAAGTGTAAACTTAGGTAAATCCAATCTTATTGAACGTGCTGAAGGTCCCTTTCCTATCATGATATCTAAGTTAAAATCTTCAAGTGCTGGATATAGTACTTCCTCAACAGATTTATTTAGCCTATGAATTTCATCTATAAACAATACATCATTTGGTTGCAAATTTGTTAAAATTGCTGCCAAATCTCCTGCTTTATCTATAGCTGGTCCAGATGTTACTTTTATATTACTCCCCATTTCATTTGCAATTATCGTAGCTAGTGTGGTTTTTCCAAGTCCTGGAGGTCCATAAAGTAATACATGGTCTAAAGCTTCACCTCTATTTTTTGCTGCCTCAATATATACTTTTAAATTTTCCTTTACTTTTTCCTGACCTATATATTCAGCAAATGCGTTAGGTCTTAAAGATACTTCTTCTATTACTTCCTCTTCTTCTATGTATTCTGGTGATATTACTCTATCTTCAATCAATTTTCTCGCTCCTCTTTTTTCATTATATCAAACATAAGTTTTAATTTCAATATCTTGCTAAAATTAGTTGAAACATTTTTATAATTATTCTTGTACATAATATTTTATATATTATATCCTATATTTTATAAATTTACAAGAAAAGAAAAACAGTAACATAAATTCTACAAATACTACAAAAATCCCCTCTTTTTTATTTAAAGAAGGGATTTTATTTTCTATCCAAGTCAACTTTTGATACTTACTACTAATCATCTAATTCGTACATAACTATAGAAACCAAATTAATAGCTGCAGTTTCAGCCCTTAAAATTCTTGTTCCCAAGCTTATACATTCAACATTTTCTAGATACCTTAAGGCATCTGCTTCGCCTTCAGTAAAACCTCCTTCTGCACCAACAATAATAGATAATTCTTTTACATTAAAGGTTTGGCATGTGCTTAAAATATCTTTTAATTTTTTATTATCTTCTTTTTCATATGCAAAAAGTACAACATTTTGTGATGAAACTTGATTTAATACCTCACTAAATTCATAAATATCATTTATTTTAACAAAGTCACTTCTTCCACACTGCTTACATGCTTCTGATGAGATTCTTTGATATTTTTCATGCTTTTTTATTTTTGATTTATCATCTAATTTTACTACCACATTTTTAGACACAAATGGAGTTATTTCTTTTACTCCGAGTTCTACTGCCTTTTGAATTACGAAATCCATTTTATCACCTTTTAGTAATGCCATATATAAATGGACATTCACATCAGGCTCGCCTATCTTAGGAGATATAGCAACTTTCTCTAATAATACTGTATCTCTTGTCATTTCAATTATTTTACATATATATTCGTTTACTATTATATCATCATTAATATTATGTCTTAAAACCTGTATGTGTTTTACTTCCGGGCCATTAATCAACATTTTATTATTTTCAATTGTTTCTATATTTTTTTCATCAACAATAAACCTTCTTGCCATAATCATATCTCCTTTTACACTAGTATTATATCATTTTAGCCTACTAAAGTCAACATAATTTAAATTTTACTATTTATTGTTTACTTTTATTTTCATTATTAGAAGTAAAATTCTTTTGATGTTGTGTTCCAAAATAAAAGGAAATAATCATAAGATATATATTAAAAAACTCTTGTGTTACTTTCCCAATTACTGATAATATACAATATAATATTGTTAAAGATAACGTTACTATTGATTTAACATCTATTAGTTTTCTCAATTCATTCATTTTTATTCCCCCTTTGTAGGTAAATTCAAAATTTCTTGTATTAAATGTTTAACAGTACCATTTCCTCCAAGATTTACATATTCATTGTACATATTATTAATATCTTCTCTTTCAACTATAGTAATTTCATGTTTCAACATACATTCATTATATTTAGATATTAGTTTAGTTTTTAATAATGCTTGTACTCCATTTTCTATTGCTTTTTGCTTTTCATACAGATCTTTTATCTTTTTAAAAAATAATTTTATAACAAATCCAAATATACTACAAATAACCCCGAATAATATTTCAATCCAATATTTTAAAGTTATTTCTAAAATCATGTTATACACTTCTTTCCTCCTTTAATATATTATGCTAGTACACTTTTTATTGATACATAATAATAACTTACTAATACCCACTATTTAAAAAAAGATGCCTAGACATTTCTAGACACCTTGTATATTTAATTTTTAAAATCAATAGAATGTTTTACTTCTTTTAATTTTTGTATAATTGAATAATCACTTATACAAAGATTGTTATCTATTCCAAGCCCAATTTGAACTTCTCCTCCTATTTTATGGAAATCACTACCAACTGTACCAATTAAATTGTACTTTTTTACTATTTCATTATATACCAAGAAATCTTGTTCTTTCATTCTAGGATTATATAGTTCTATCCCTGCAAGTCCACAATCTACAAGCATTTTTATAAACTCATCTAAATCGTAAGGATTTAATTTTAAGCTCTTAGGATGCGCTATAACAGGAACACCTCCGCAACTTATTATTGCTTTTATTAACACTTGAGGTGACATTTTTTTCCTTTCAACGTGGGCCATTTGTCCATAATCCAAGTACTTAAAATACGCCTCTTCAATATTATGAACATATCCTTTATCAGCAAGGTATTTGGCAATATCATACCTTCCAATACTTTCCTTTCTTGAAAATTTATACACTTTTTTATATGAAATAGGTATTCCTGCATTATTTAAAATACATATTATCCTTTCATTTGTACTTTTTCTATCTGTTTCATATTCTTTTAAAACAGAATATATTTTATTTGAAACATAATACGCTAGTATATGACATACATGTTTTTTTGATAGTCCAAATCCGTCCAATTTAGCGCCAATTTCAATTCCTGGAACTATCTCAATATTTTTGTATTTTTCATTTGTTTTTACTAATTTCCGAGCAAGATACAATGAAGATAAATTATAATGTTCTGTTAACGACAACACAGACACATTATTTTTTAACGCCATATCAAGTAACTCATTTAAGGTGCATTTTCCATCAGAATATTTAGAATGAATATGTAAATCAATAAATCCCATAAAAATCCCTCCTAATTATATTAAAGATTTTATACCTTTCTACAATTATTATATCATTAAATAGATATATATTTCAACCAAAACACTACTAAATATCTAAACATTCTTTATATACATCATTTTTATTTATACCTTTTAATTTTGCAATTATCTTTATTGCTTCTTTTTTACTTACTCCTTTTTCTATTTCTTTTTGTACTAATTGTTTAGTACTTATATTATTTAACTGTTCTCTTTGTTCATTTTGAAGACTTAATTTATCTTTACCCTCAATTACTAATACTATTTCACCTCTTATGCCTATTTCCTCTATATTTTTTATTTCTTCTTCTATTGTAGAATAAATATATTCTTCATGTATCTTTGTAAGCTCTCTTGCAATACAAATTTTTCTGTTTCCAAAATAGACTAACATATCTTTTAGTGTATTAAGTATCTTATGTGGTGCTTCGTAAAAAATTAATGTTCTTTGTTCTAATTTAAGTTCCTCAAGTCTTGCTTTCCTTTGCTTTTTATTAACAGATAAAAATCCTTCAAATGCAAATCTTGTACTATCTAATCCACTTCCTACTATAGCGGTAGTAAGTGCAGTAACACCAGGTATAACTTCAACTCTATATCCATTTTCTACTAAATACTTAACAAGGTTTTGACCCGGATCAGATATAACTGGCATTCCTGCATCTGATACTAGCCCCAAACTTTTTCCAGAATCTAAAAAACTAACAACCTTTTCTATTTTTTCATCTTCATTATGTCTGTGATAACTTATTAAGTGCTTTTCTATATTCAAATGATTTAAAAGCTTTAGAGTTTGTCTTGTATCTTCAGCTAAAACTATATCAACCTTTTTGAATGTTTCTATTGCTCTTAAAGTAATATCTCCTAAATTTCCTATAGGAGTACCTATAACATACAGCGTTCCTTTTTCTATCTCTCCCATAAAACTTCTCCTCCTAAAATATTTCTTTAGAATTATATATTTCTAAAAATTCCTTTGTATAATCTCCGTTTTCCTCATACTCAATTAAATTTTTTTCAACTATTATTTCGTTTTTTCCATCCTTTACATATTCTATTAAAACAATACTTGGTTTTAATAGAATATTTGGCTGAACAAATCTTATTCTTTTTGGTTCTAATCTATATTTTCTAGCAATAGATATAAGATCTGAAAGTCTTTCAGGCTTATGAACAATATATAGTTTTCCTTTGGTATTTAATAGTTTTGAACTACTAGAAAATATGTCTTCTAAATTGCACAGTACCTCATGCCTTGCGATAAATTTAACGTTTTCATCATTTTTTATACCACTACCAACTTTTTTATATGGTGGATTACACACTATAATATCAACTGTACCATTACCTGAGTTTTCTAAGATCTTTTTCCTTATGAATTGTATATCCTTCACATCAGAATTTATTGGAAATATGGCTAAATTTAAATTGTTAAAATCAATATTTTTCTGTAATAAGTTAAACATTTCATTCTGTATTTCTACAGAAAAAATCTTATCATATTCTTTTTTCTTTGAAATAATTAATGATATTACTCCACTACCACTACAAAAATCCACAATCTTACTATTTTTCTTTGAATTTACAAAATTTGCTAAAAGTACACTATCCGTTCCAAAACAAAAATACTTTTTATTCTGGATTAATTTTAATCCTCCTAAATTTAAATCATCTATTCTTTCATTTTCTTCTAAAATTAATTTTTTCATAAGAATATATTAACATAATTTCAAATAAAATTCAATACATATTTGATTATTATATATTCTCATGTTATACTATTTATATGAGTATTATGAAATTTGAATATTTAGTTAAAAGAGAAGATATAAATTTAAGTGTAAAAGAAATTCTAAAAGAAAAAATGTATGTTTCTAATATATTACTAAGAAAATTACGTGACTTAAAAGCAATTTTTGTTAATAATTTATGTGTATTTACAAACCATATAGTAAAAGAAAATGATTTAATTACAATTGATTTGTCAAAAATCGTCCCTTCTACTAAATTTGAGGATAAATTTAAATTAAAAAAAATGCCACTTGAAATTTTATATGAAGATGAATATCTACTTATATTGAATAAACCAGCCAATATGCCTGTTCATCCATCATGTGATAATTATGAAAATACACTTTCAAATGGTGTTGCACATTATCTAAAAAAGCAAGGAATATATAACATACATATAGTTACTAGACTAGACCATAATACAACTGGAATATGCATATTTGCTAAGCATTCATACATACAAGAACTATTTGTTCAAAAAAAGACAATAATTAATTTAAAGAAGCAATATATAGCTATAGTACACGGAATACTAAAAGATCCACATGGAATTATTGATATGCCAATTGCAAGAAAAGAAAATACTATAATTTTAAGAGAAGTAAATCCAAATGGTAAAAACGCAAAAACAGAATATTATGTACAAAAAATAAATAGTGAAAAAAAATATTCGATTTTAAAGATTATTTTACATACTGGAAGAACACATCAAATAAGGGTTCATATGTCACATATAGGCCATAGTCTCCTAGGCGATGAATTATACGCAAATGCCAATTACAATGATATTTATAAATATATAAAAAGACAAGCATTACACTGTTTTAGTATATCTTTTACTCACCCTGTAACTAAAAAAAACATCTCCATAACATGTGATTTACCAGACGATATGTCAAGTTTAATATGATAAAAAGTAAGATAGCTTATTATCTTACTTTTTAATATATTATTATATTTATTTTTTAATCGTCAAATTCGTCAAAAATATTCCCAACTATTTCTTCAATAGTATCTTCCATAGTTATAATACCTACAAAGTTATCGTCGTCATCTTTTACTATTACCATGGCTTGATGCTTTGCCTGCATAATTTTAAATATATCATCTACTTTATCATTTTCATTTACAAATATAGGGTTATGCATCATATCCAAAATATTTAATCTTTTGTATTTTTTATAATCTACAATAATATCTTTTATATTAAGAATTCCTATTATATAATCTTTTTCTTTGTTATATACGGGCATTCTTGTAAATTTTGACTTTTTTATTATATTTAACAATTTTTCTTTAGTTATATCGACATCAATTGATACAACATTTTCTTTAGGTGTCATTATTTGTGAAGCCTCAACATCATTAAAATTAAATATATTAAATATTAATTTTTTCTCTCCCTCTTCAATTGCGCCTTCATCTGTTCCATTTACTATTATTTCTTTTATTCTTTCTTCTGTAATTGGTTTACTTTTCTTATCTTTAATGCCTAACATTTTAGAAATTATATTCGTAGAACTAGTGAGTAACAATACAAATGGGTACGTACACTTCATAAGTATATCTATAATACTTACAACACTATATGCTACTTTTTCTGGATAAGCCATAGCTACCTTTTTTGGTACCAGTTCTCCTAATACCAATGTAAAATATGAAAGAATACACGTTACAATAACTACAAGTATAGGTTTTAAAATAGATTCTGATATTTTAATAAAATCTAAATATAAAACTAAATTATCCACAAAAGTATCTGCTGCAAAAGCACTAGCTAAAAATCCCGCAAGTGTTATGCCTATCTGAATAGTAGCAAGAAAACTACTAGTGTTTTTGAGCATTTTGTCTATTTTAATTGCCTTTTTATTTTTGTCTTTTACTTTTGATTTCAACTCTAATTTATCTAGTGATAAAAATGCAATTTCAGAAGCTGAAAAAACACCATTTACAAGTATTAAAATAAAAACAATACACGATTTAACAATCATACTTTTTCCTTTCATATATTATATAAATATTACTTTAAAGCCTCTTCTATCCAATCCTTTTGTTCATCTGTAAAATTATAATCACCATCTGTAACAAATTCTAATTTTCCCTCTTTTATTTCAAAAGAATTATTATAATTACTATTTACTATACTTGGCAAAATATCCTTTATAGTATTTATTCCTTCAATTTTATCTCCATCATACATTGCATTCTCTTTACCTGCGTTTAACTTACTTTTAGAATACACTTCACCTTTTAATGTATACTCATATTCCATATGTGACACATAATTATTATATTCTTCTTTTATTGCAGAAATATCACTTTTGATTTTAGTTTCATTAGCATTTGTTATAACATCTTGCTTTTGTATATTAACTACAACAGCCCCTAATAATATGCTCATAACTATTATGGTTATTACTAGAACAATTAAGCTTATTCCTCGATTTTTCATACTCTTCCCTCTTTATTTTTATAATTCTTTTACTATTTCTTTAAAATAATTGCCTCTTTGCTCAAAATCTTTATACATATCAAATGATGCACTAGCAGGTGACATTACTATGTCATCACCATCTTTTGCCTTAGATTTAGCATACATCACGCAATCTTTTAAATTACTAAATTCCTTTATTTCTAGTATTTCGTCCAAATTTTCTTTCCTATTTTTTGCCTCTTTAATTACTGCTTCTCTTATTTTTGAAGAAGTATCACCTACAAGAATTAGTAATTTTACCTTATCTAATATATATCCACCTATTGGATCATATGGAATATGTTTATCATATCCACCAGCAATTAATATTACCTTTTTATCAAATGATACTAATCCTGCAATAGTCCTAGTTGGAGAACTTGCAATTGAGTCATTATAATAATTTACACCACTTACATTTCTTACAAATTCCATTCTATGCTCTACTCCATAAAATGTATTTAATACTTCTTTAACTGTATTAATATCAACTAAATCAACTACAGCAGATAGTGCTGCACAAACATTTGCAATATTATGCATACCAATTAATTTAATATCTGATTTATCACATATTTTCACTATATTTTGTCCATTATTGTATAATATTTCATTATTATTAAAATATACTCCGCTTAACAACTTTTTCTTTTAAACTAAAATACGATATACTGCTTTTTATTTTATTATTGCTAATAATGCTTAAATATTTTTCTGTATAACTATCGTCTAAATTTAATACTAATTTATCATTTCTATTTTGATTTAAAAATATATTTGCCTTTGCCAAAGCATATTCTTCAAAACTTCTATGATAATCCAAATGATTAGGTGAAATATTAGTAATAACTGCAACATTTGGAGATTTTTTTAAAGTCATTAGCTGAAAACTACTTAATTCTAGAACAATTATATCCTTTCTAGAAATACTTTCTATATCTGCAAATATTGATCTTCCAATATTTCCACCTAACCATACCTTATATCCTTGATTTTCTAAAAACTTTGATATAAGAGTTGTAGTTGTGGTTTTTCCGTCACTTCCAGTAACAGCTACTATCTTACACGGAGCAAGTTCTACAAGAAGTTCTATTTCAGAAGTAAGTTTTACTCCTTTTTTTGTAGCTGCTTCAATTTCTTTTAAAAATGGTTTTATTCCAGGAGTTCTTAAAATATAATCAAATTTATCAAGACCTGATAAATAATTTTCTCCAAGAATAAACTCTATTCCAAGTTTTTGCAAACTTTCGCATTTTTCTAAGGCATCTTTATTTTTATCTCTTACACTTATCTTAGCTCCTAATTTATTTAAAAAATTTATAGCTGGAATATTGCTCCTTCCTATGCCCAAAACCGCTATTTTTTTTCCATTTATAGCTAACTTAAATATTTCTAATTTTTCATTTAACAACAAAGTATCACCCTTTTTCTTAATATATACTTATTATATTCTAAAGTATAACATTTTGCAATAGAAAAAAAGTGACATGGAATAATTTTTCCATATCACTTTATTACTAATCTCTTCCAGTTATTTCTGTAATATTTAAATCACCACAATACTTATATGAAGAGCATGCAGTTGTATCCTCTGCACTTTCATTAGCTTTTACTGTACAAGGTGAAACTAGTATTTTATCAAGCTTACAAGTACAATCCTCGATACAGTTATGTGTGCAATGTGCTACATTACACTGAATTTTTTGTTGGTTAGACATATTTGACATATAATCAACTCCCCAAATATTATTTGCAGCTTTTATTTATTTTATACTATCCCTTAATTTTCTATGGTATGTAATTGTAAATCTATGTACTTCATCTTGTAGAAAAGTCAAAAAATTAAGTATTTTTTTATTTCTACTTAGATCAATTTCATTTCCAGCTATATCAATTAATCCCCTTGTTCTATGCTTGTCATTTTTTACCATTCCATATATATTAGCATTTTCTTCAGCATCTTCAAAAGCCTTTTTAACCATATTTAATTGAGTTTTTCCACCATCTATTAAAATAACGTCAGGAAGAGGCCATTGTTCTTTATGTCTTAGTCTTCTTGTTAAAATCTCGTACATACACTTAGGATCGTCTTGAGTCAAAGTACTCTTTATCCTAAATTTTCTATACATACTCTTATTTAATTTTCCATATTCAAACCTTATCATACATCCTACTATGTAATCATTTCTTAAATTAGATATATCATAACATTCAATTGAATCAATAGGTTCTTTAAATCCCATTATAAATGATAAATCCTCTATTACATTATTTTTCTTTTCATTAATATTTATGTTTATATTATTTTCCACCATATTAACTAAATTTGACTTTTCGCCTCTTTTTGGGCAAATTACCTGTAATTTTATTTCCTCTTTTAAAAAAAATTCATTCAATACCCCAATTTTTTCTTCTTCCAACTTAATATATATTTTTTTAGGAATATCTTTATTTTTTGTATAATAATTACATAATATTTGTATTAATGAATCATCCACTTCATCTGATGATATTTCATCTATTTTTACATCTTCATTTAGTACAACTTTATAGTCTCTTATTTTAAAAACTTGTATATACAAAGTGTCATTGCTAAATACATACCCCCAGATATCACAACTATATTCATTTAAATTTGCAACATTTTGTTTGTTACTTATTTTTTCAATATCGTCTAACCTTTTTTTTAATATAGCAGCTCTTTCAAACTCTAATGTTTCTATGCACTTTTGTATTTGCTCTAGGATAATTTTTTTTACATCACCATTTTTTCCCTGCAAAAATAATACTACCTGATCTATCATATCTTTATATTCTTTTAAATTTACTTCATTTACACATGGGCCTAAACACCTTCCTATATGATAGTATAAACAAGGCCCAACTTTTCTATTCTTATCTAAATTATATTTACACCTTTTAACAGGAAATATTGTCTTTATTGTAGAAAGCACATCCCTCATTGAACTCACACTTGTATAAGGTCCAAAATATATTGAGCCATCATTTTTTTTAGTTCTAGTAACATAAATTATTGGATATTTTTCCTTTATTGTTACCTTTATATACGGGTAACTTTTATCGTCTTTTAGCATCACATTGAATTTAGGGTTATGTTCCTTTATATAATTGCATTCAAGTACAAGTGCTTCTACTTCATTGGCAGTTACTATATAATCTATATCACGTACTAAGGATGCCATCTTTTCAATTCTTGCAGTTTTATTATTTTTTTGAAAATATTGCCTTACTCTTTTTCTTAAAGAAATTGCTTTTCCTACATATATAATTGTACCATTTTCGTCCTTCATTAAATATATTCCAGGATTAAATGGAATTTTAGACACTATATCTTTTACATAAGGATTTGTCATTTTCCTCCACCACTTATTTCTTTATATAACCTATACAGTTTATTATAACATATATAAATAAAAAAATCCAGGAAATCATTTCCTGGATTAACTTTAATATATAAAAGTTATTACTCAGCTTCATTATATTTTTCAATAATAGTTTTTTGTAACATTTCTCTTGTTTCAGTATTAATTGGATGAGCAATATCTTTAAATTCTCCGTTTGGAGTTTTTCTGCTAGGCATAGCAATGAATAAACCTTTATCACTTTCAATAACTTTAATATCATGTATTACAAATACATCATCAATAGTTATAGAAGCGATAGCTTTCATTCTATTTTGAGAAGCTACTTTTCTTACTCTTACGTCTGTTATTTGCATGTTCCACACCGCCTTCCTGTATAAGTACAACTATATTATTGCATAATATTTTTTTAAAGTCAATAGTTTGTTAACAATAAATTCCATTTTTTTTTACTTTATTTTTTTATAATATTTTATCGACATTTTTCAACATTTTATTTAAATAATATCTTCGTTCTTTTTACGTCATATTCTACTTTTTCATCTATATATTCAGAATATCCATCCATTATCATACTAGGCTTTAAATTAGATTTTGAACCTGTAAGTACAGTTATTTCTAATGAATTATCTAAAACAAAATCATATGTTATTATTTGTTGTTTTATATCTATTCTTTCCATTCTGTCTTTAGACTTTTTTAAAACTAATATATTTTTTTGCTCTAAATAATTTTCCATATCTATTTTATATTTTAATTTTACATCCTCTTTTTGTTTTGAAGTCATGTCTTTAAATTTACTTTCATCATAAACTAAACTTATAATATATGTGGCAGCATATACTCTGGCCATTATACTTTTTAAATCCAACTTTACGTACTCTGCAGAAAGAACTGTAAGTCCACTAGGTAATACTCTATTTAATTGTTTAACTAAAAACGATGTTTCCACTTTTTCTTTTAACTTTATTTCAAGGATTTCTCCAGTACTTTCAATACCAACTGAAAGTGGATGTGCAAATACAAGTTCCGGTCTAGGATTAAATCCATTAGAAAATACAACTGGTACTCCTGCTCTTGCTATAGCTTGTTCAAAAACTTTTACTACATCTAAATGTGACAAATATGTTGCCTCTTTACATTTACTATATATTATTTGCACCTTTTCCATAATATCACCTCATTTTTACTGTAAGTATTATACCATAGTAAAACTTAAAAATCAAAACTTTTAGTTAACAAATATTTAAAAAATATTAAATAAAAAAATAAACCCTCATTGTTAAAATTCTTTCTATAACAATTTAGATTTATTTAATTTCAAATTTTTATCTATTTATTGAAAATAGCGCCATATCCTTAGTATAATAACCCTTTACAGCATCTTTTAACATATTTGCACCTATTACAGAATAAAGTATTCCATTTTGACCAAGACCTAAATTACAAAAACAATTAGGCATTCCTGGCATCTCGTCAATTATTGGTAAAGAATCTTTAGTATTTGCAAATATGCCATTAAAAGTATATTCTACTTTTATATCTTCTATATTATATAATGTTTTTTTCAAGATACTATATAACCTATTATACTTATCATTTGCCACTGCTTTTAAATATTTTTCATTTGTAAGTTTATCTGTAAATCTTACGTCTTCTCCCCCAAATATTATTCTTCCATTTGTGTCAAATCTTAAATAATGATATGGTTCTAAACTATCCCTTGCAGTAAATGAAATATCAAAATTTTTTAATTCCTTTATTGGATTTGAAACGATAGTAAATGTTCTATACAGTTCAACAGGTGCTCTTTCAAAATACTTCAATGTTTCATAACCGGATGAAAAAATAACACTAGAAGCACTTATCTTAAACTTATTATTAGTAGTGCATTCTACTCCATCATATACACATTTTACATCATCAATTCTAGTATTTTCAAAGATTTGTACATTTTCTAATTCCTTAATTTCTTCAAAAATGGCTTGCGTAAATAAATATGGATTCATTATTCCACTTGAATCTTTTGTAAGAATTCCACAATTTAAATTAATAACACTATGTGAATCCAAAAAATATGTATTAAATCCAGCTTTTTTCCTACAATTATATTCTTTTGTCATTGAACTTTTTTGCATAAATCTATTAGTATAATATATAGAATCCTGCCTTTTAAATCCAGTATTTTTTTCTAATTTTTTATCAATTTTT
Organism: uncultured Clostridia bacterium; assembly: GCA_934130325.1. GTDB lineage: Bacteria > Bacillota > Clostridia > TANB77 > CAG-465 > CAG-465. The sequence goes on along the minus strand of CAKOYA010000009.1, from coordinate 2,564 downwards.
TCTAACTTATTTAACGCATCTAAACATAAATTGTACACTCGATTTGCTTGATTTTTTCCTATTACTTTCTCCAATTTGTTCATATCAATTCCTAATTGATATTCCAAAAGTGCACTTGCAGCACTAGTACTACCATAACCTACAATATTTTTTTCAGCGATTATTACATTTGCTCCTTCATTTGCTAGAAAATACGCAGTTATTGCCCCAACAATTCCTCCACCTATTATTAATACATCGCAGCTAGTATCATGTGTTAAATATGGATAAGTATTTGAAATTTTTGTTTTTTTCTGCCAATATAAATTTCCATTTGTCAATTGCACTTTATTCACCTCTATGATTAGTTTGGATTTCTAATTTTTTTTTATACCATTTTTAACCAATTTTATACATTTTTGCATTATATTTATATATTTTATAAATATACACAAAATAATTTTAGGTGATATAAATGCATGTAACAAAAAAACAACTTTTTATTATGTATTTTACAATGTTACTTTTAATATTGTTTTCAAATATATTTGGTTATTCAAATAAAAACTATAAACCTAAATATGGAATTACTACAGCAAATGTTAACTTTAGAAAATCAGCAAATATAAATAAGACAAATATAATAAAGGTGGTTAAAAAAAACAGTAAGGTAAAACTATTAGGTGAAATTTCAAATTTCTATATAACACAATTAGAAAACAATCAAGTTGGTCTTATTTCAAAAGATTATGTAAAAATATCAGGTAATAATTTAAACAAGGCTTTAGTTTACACAAACTATACCAGCGCGTACTACACTTTAAATGCAAATAACGTAAATGTACGTGGTGGCCCTGGTACTAACTTTAAGTCTTATACCAAATTAAAAAAGAATTCAAAAGTGCAAGTCATTGGAAAAATATCAAATTTTAACATGATAGTAACCCAAGATAATTTAGTAGGAATGGTAAGATCTGATTTTTTATCAAAATCAAATATACAAGGTAATAATAACACAAATAATAGTACAAATAATAATACCACAAAAAATGATGATGTTAGTAATATACTAAATATGATAAATAGTTTTAGAAAAAGTAACAATTTACCAGAACTTATTAATGATCCAACCCTTACAAATATTGCTAAATTAAAGGCACAAGACATGGTTGACACTAATTATTTTTCTCACAATTCACAAAAATACGGTTCACCTTTTATAATGATGAAAAATTTTGGAATAAGTTATAAAAGAGCTGGTGAAAATATTGCTGGTAACCCTAGTATAAAAAATGCAGTTGATTCCTGGATAGCCTCAACTACACATAATAAAAATTTACTTTCTCCATATTATAACTATATTGGCGTTGGAATAGCTAAGAGTTCAACATATGGATATATAATAGTTGTAATGTTTATTGAAAAATAAGTTGAAATTTCAACTTATTTTCAATAGACTTAATTTATTAATTGTATATAACTTCTTTTATTTTTTCTATAGATTTTTTTGTCTTTTCATACCCTATATTGCTTAATATATTAGTTTTGCTACCATCAAGTAAACTTATATTGTCCGTAATTAAATTTATTACATAGTCCGAATTAGATATCTCATTTTCGTTTACTTGATGTGACATTATATCAAATGATCTAAGTGATATAGAAACAAGATTCTTATTATAATTTTTACAATGATCATTTTTTCCAAAAGTCACAGAAATTATTTTTTCTGCTCCCATAAGTTTTAGCACTGATACAGGAGTATTAACTCTTACGCCCCCATCTATTAATATATTTCCATCTAAATATTTAGGTTCAAATACTGCTGGAAAACTACAACTTGCTCTTACTATTGATGCAAGATTTCCCTGATACCTAAAAGTAGGTTCGTCATCAAAATTTGTATCTAATTTTCTCATATTATTTAAATCTACTTTTCTATTTAAATAATAAATTACTTCTCCAGTATTTAAATCTACTGTTGGAATAGCGATAGGAATATTTATATCTTTTATATCATTGATTTTTTTTAATGTACAAAACTTTCTCATTGTTTGTTCTAATTTTTCACCTTTTGCTAGTCCCTTTAATGAAAGATTGCCTGTAAACATAGTGCCAAACACCTTGAAAGGTAACAGTTTATCGTAATCTGCTATTTGTTTACAATACATATTAAACATATATAATATATTATATGGATTATATCCACATGCATAAAGTGAAGCAATAATACTTCCACTACTTGTACCAGAAATGTAATCTATATTTATTCCCTCTTCTTTTAATGCTTGTAAAACTCCTATATGTGCAGCACCTTTTGCTCCGCCACCACTTAATGCTAGTCCTAATTTCATTTTTTCACCTCCCTTTTAATATTAATATATTATATGAATTAATAAATTTATAGCTACTTTAAATATTAAGATTTGTATAAAACTTAAAGAATTAATATAATATTTTAATAAAACATATCTAGTTTTGTCGAACATTTAAAATTTTATCTTTTATTATTTACAAAACATAAATAATATGCTTTAATATTTCAAAAGTTTATATTCTACATTTTATTTTATTCTAAAGTTTTT
>CAKOYA010000008.1 GCA_934130325.1 uncultured Clostridia bacterium | reverse complement strand
ATATTTTATAGCAAGAATGGTTTAATTGCAATTTTTTTTGCTAAAAAATATCGTTGAGGTGTAATTTACACCCCAACAAATATTATAGAACCAAAAATCTTTACTTACTTTTTCAAAAAAATTTTGATAATTAATTGACTTTATATAAAAAAGATGCTATAATAACAATTGTCAGATGCGAGAGTGGCGGAACAGGCAGACGCACAGGACTTAAAATCCTGCGGGCTTCAAAACCCGTACCGGTTCGATTCCGGTCTTTCGCACCAACGATGTATCTGTTCGAACTTTTTATAGAACAGGGAGATACAAAAATCAATCAGAAAATAGAATCTGGTTGATTTTTTTGTTGAAAAATTGCGTAAAATATAGTAAAATATTCATATAATTTAGTTATCTTGCCAATAAGCAAGTTTTGAATATAGTAACTTTTAACAATGATTATTGTAAAGGAGGATTTAATTTATGAAAGAAAAACGGTATTATTGTGATTGGGCTTTAAGTAGCTCTGACGAAAAAAACAATCGTCTAGTTAGTAAATTATGGCTGATTTCTCTTGTTGTTGTAACAGCTATCAGTAGTTTGATTTACTATAATGTTATGATGCATAATTATGGTGAAGGTTTAGAAGCATATTCTGAAAGTGCCTATAAATATCTTGATGAGATTGCTGATAATGTTATAGGAAAATATGGAATTAATTTAGCTGAAATACCTGAAGATGTTGTTGAATATGAAATCACTTATAAAGATGGTGAAATTGTATTTAAGTATAGTCTTGACAACAATAAAGGAAAAGGATGGGCAACTTCTGCAAGTATGACAGTAAAATTATCAAAAGATTTTGAAGTTTTAAGTAAAGAACCTAATTTTTCTTCAAAAGAGGAATATGCCAAAAGTCATAAAATAGGTTTTTACATTGTTATTCCTATATTAGGAGTTTTAACTTGGTGTGCAATGGCTGCTGTATGTTGTATTGTAATGGCAGTTGCGGTTCCAATCTCTATGGTACACAAGAAAAATGACATGAAAAAAAGGCTCAATGTCAATAGTTGGAATCAAAAATCCTAAAAAAAGATTAGAGCCACAAAGAAAGTAACAGAAAATTTTTCTGTTGCTTTTTTTGTGGAATTCTCATGGACAATTTATATATTTTGGACATGAGAAATAATTACCAAATAAATATTTGGCTTTTAAAAATATATATTATTTAAATTTACTTTAAATTTAGAATCAAAATTCTATTCCTGAAGTTATTAAAATTTCTGAAACCAAAAGAAATTCTCTTAATAACTTTTATAAGATTATTTTTACCTTCTGTTGGTCCATTAGAATAATTGTATTTAAAGTAATTTGAAATGTATTCATGCCATTCTCTTAATGTTGATACACATCTCTTAAATTCATTTATTGTTGAACATTCGGCTTCATTTAACCATTCTCTAAATAATTTTTTTTTTCACTAAATGAATCAGCTTTTTTTATATTTAGAAATTTATTCTTTAAATTGTAAGCGTATTTTAATACTGGAGAAAGTTCAAAAGCGTATAAAAATTTTTCGGCATCTTTGTCATTAATCATTGATATATCTTTCATTAAAGAAGTTTTTAGATATCTAAAATATTTTTTCTCTTTTCCTTTTGTTTTTCTCCATATATTAAGTCTTAATTCGTCTAAAGAATTCATTACAGATCTTGTAAAATGGAAGCAATCGGCTACTATAGAAGCATTTATAAATTTATCTTTTACTATTCTTTTAAATAATTTACACATATCCATAGAAACTATTTTTACACTAGATCTATTTTCTATTTTAGAGAAGTAATTTTCTAGCACATCGTAACTTTTTCTGTTAACTATATCAATTGTTTCATGTGTATCTAAATTGAATACATGAAATAAGTATTTTGTATGATTACAATTTCCTTTAAATTCGTCCATACCAATATGTGGTGGCAATATTTTAGAATATGAATATCTATTATCCATAAAAATTTTATAATTTAAAAATCTTACAACTGTTGGTTGTGAAATATGGTTATCTTGGGCAATTGTTTTTAAATTTTTTACTTGTTTTAAATCAGATATTACTTTTTCATATAAATTGTTTGATTTTCTAAAGTATTTCTGTAAAAAAGAATAATTTTCATAGAATTTTTTATTACAATAAGGGCAGATATATCTTCTTTTATTTAAATGTAAATATGATGTTTTTGATCCTATTGATATATGCTGTATTTTTTGTTTTCTATAATCATGTGTATGCTTTGTATAATGACCACATGATGGACATTTGTGTAATTTTGGAATGGTTTCTATAAAAATATCTAAAGAATTTTCATTGTTTTTAATATCCTTTACCTTAACCCCTTGAATATTTAATAAATCTGTTATACAATTATTTTGCAATTAAATCAGCTCCTTTATATTGGTTTCTTCGCCATTATTTTATAATAAGCTGTATTTAATTGCAATTTTTTTATATAAAATAATGTTGGAGTGATTTTCACCCCAACATTTATTATAGAACCGAAAAAAAATCTTTCTTAAATTAATATTTTTTTATAAATTTTCTTATGAAAAAAATGTATTAAATAAAATATTGAAAGAGTGAAATTTATATGATATAATTTCAAATAGTTGTATTAGTTTATACAGCCATAATGTAAGTACATTGAAAAGAAATTTACAACAAGAAAGGGGACACAATGAAATGAAAATCAAAGTAATTGCATCAACAAAAGTTGGCTATGTTCTGTCTAAGGAAGATGCTGTAGACTTTTCTGGAAAATCGGCAGGTATATGCTATTTACCAGATACAGTTGAAACGTTATTTGCAGAATTGCCTGAAAGGACACAGAAAAGGGTTAATGGAAATATTAAATCTGGTCACCATAGTGTATTTGATCATCCAACCTATAATTTATGTCTTGAAGGAATTCCTAAAATACTTGCAATGATTTTAAATAATGAAAAGATGTATAGTACATCGGAAAAATCTGCAAGATATACTGAGATGGAGCCGTCTGTCCAAGAAAAAGACCTGTATGAAAAATGGATAGGAATATTTAAAGAAAAGATACTTTTTAAGTATCCAAATTTTGACGAAAAAAGAGCACAAAAACTTGCTCAGGAAAATGCTAGATATCTTATTAGCGTTTTTACACCTGCAACTATAATGGAATATACTGTTAGTTTTAGACAGTTAAATTACATTTTTGAGTGGGCTAAAAATTATCTTGAAAAAAGTGATAATGATAGATTTTCTGTAAAGTTGAAGAAAACTTTGAATGAATTTTTACACGCAATTTCTGATTTAGAAGTTGAAGGCCTGGATTCTGGAATAAAAAATCGTAATTTTTCTTTATTTGCTCAAAGAAATAATAGGTATGAAGAGTTTGGGGAAAATTATTCAACCACTTATCTTGCAAGTTTTGCACAATTAGCGCAGGCTCAAAGACATAGAACATTGTCATATGAGATGACACTGCTTGATAAACCTCAGTATTATGTTCCACCTATTATTAGGGGCACTGAGCTTGAAGAAGTGTGGCTTACAGATATTTCATCTTTAGAAGAGTTCTTTCCTCAAGGAATGCTTGTACAGGTAAATGAAAGAGGCACTATCGAGAATTTTGTATTAAAGTGTACAGAGAGACTATGTGGATCCGCTCAATTAGAAATTATGGAACAAACTAGGAAGACAATGGAAAAGTATATGGAAGCTACAAAAAGTAAACCAGAACTTTACAATTATTTATTGCCATATTCTAAAGGAGCTCGTTGTACATTTCCCGGCTGGAAATGTAATTCACCGTGTATTTTCGGTGGAAAAAATGCTATGCATAGAATAATTTAATATGCAAAACTAAACCACTACTAACATAAAAGTTAGTAGTGGTTTTTGCAATACTATATTAATATATAATATATAAAATAAAAATCACATATATTATAGCTACTTGACTTGAGTGTTATAATATATATATGAATATTAATAATATTATTAGTCTCAAATAAATTTATAAGGAGTGGCAAAAATATGGAAAGGATTACTAATGTTTTTAAAGAGGAAAATTTTGTACTTCGGGAATATGATTCTAGTAAAAATGTGTTTAACCCCACAAATAGGATTGAGCTAAGTGTTATAGACCAAAGTAAAATTATCCTTCGGGTTAATATGCAAGGTGAGGATAGTCCTACATTTGTAGAAGCAGTGTTAAAGTTGCCTGAGGGATATGTTGGAGAAGTGCTATTTAATGTGGAGGCCATAGGTGAGGCAAAATTGGTGTGTATGGACCTTAGTACAAAACCTTATCAAATAGGAAAAGATGTTAGGTTATATTCGGGAACAGACTCTGTAAGTTTGAACTTAAAGAATGATGAATATATATTTTTTAAGTTTACGTACTACACTAATTATGACAGGGCAGGAACTATAAAAATAACTTGTATCTAAAAAAATAAGGAAGGAAATAGGATATAACTATTTCCTTCCTTATTTTTTATAACTCTGGTGACCCCTACGGGAATCGAACCCATGATTCGGCCTTGAGAGGGCCGCGTCTTAACCGCTTGACCAAGGGGCCATCACCAATATGTATTATAGCATAAATTAAATAATAGTACAAGTAATTTTAGAAAAAAATGCTATAATACATATAAAATATAAATAAATTATACAACTTCAATCTTTATAAATATTTTTTTACCTTTTTTTAATATTATTTCAGATTGAAAAGTTTCTTTAGTAAGTATATATTTTGTATCCAAAATTTTTTCATTATTAATAGAAATTCCACCTTGTTCAATTAATGTCCTAGCTTGACTTTTTGATGATGAAATACCTGATTTTACAACTAAATCTACAATATTTACTCCATTTTCTATATATGTTGACTCAATTTTAACGGTTGGAATATTATCAGTACAAGAATTATTATTTTCAAAGAGTTCTTCAGATGTCCTTTGCGCTTCTATGGCATCTTTTTCACCATGTATTATTTTAGTTATTTCAAATGCTGCAATTTTCTTTGCAGTATTAATTTCACTTCCTTTTAGAGAAGAAAGTCGGTTAACTTCCTCCATAGGTAAATATGTTAACATTCTTAGAACATCTCTAACTTCACTATCAGCAATATTTCTCCAATATTGATAGAATTCATATGGAGAAGTCTTATTTCTATCTAACCATAATGCGCCTTTTACAGTTTTTCCCATTTTTTTTCCTTCAGAATTTAGAAGTAATGGACAAGTTATACAAAAGCTACCATTTTTGTGAATTTTTCTTATAAGTTCCACACCTGCTAGCATATTTGACCATTGATCATCTCCACCAATTTCTACTTTACATGAATATTCTTCAAAAAGTTTTAGAAAATCAAAACTTTGCATTAGCATGTAGTTAAATTCAAAGAAAGTAAGTCCTCTTTCCATACGTTGTTTAAAGCATTCTGCAGAAAGCATATGATTTACATTAAAGTGGATTCCGTAATTCCTTATAAATTCCATATAGTTTAGATCTAAAATCCAATCTGCATTGTTTACGATTATTGCAGCATTTTGTCCCTCAAATGAGATAAATCTGCTAACTTGTTTTATAATGTTATCAACATTTTTAGAAATTTCTTCTGGTGTTAGCATCTTACGCATATCTGTCTTTCCACTTGGATCACCTATAAAAGCAGTACCACCACCTATTAAAATGATAGGTGTGTGTCCACATTTTTGAAAGTATGACATCATCATTAATGGGATGAAATGTCCTATATGAATGCTGTCAGCAGTTGGATCTATTCCAAGGTATACATGAGTTTTTTCATTGTTTACTAACTTTTTAAAGTCTTCTTCGAATGTTATTTGTTTTATTAATTCTCTCTCTTTTAATATGTCATAAATTGTTCTATTTTCCATAAATTTTCTCCTTAACTATAACAATGATTAACATTATATCACAATTAAAACTTTTTTTAAATAATTTATATTATATTTTATATTGCAAAGTTAAAAAAAATATAGTAATATATAAAATAAGGAGTAAGATAATGAATAAAAATAATGTTGGAATTTTAAGAAGAACAATCAGAAATCTATATCCTACATATATTTATAACAAAGTAGAGGATATTCCTTATTCTCTTATAGAAGAAAATAATATTAGACTTATTATATTAGATATGGACAATACTTTAATTGATAATAAACATATATATACAAAGTCGTTAAAAAAATGGTCTAAAGAAATGAAGAAAAAAGGTATAACTTTATATATACTTAGTAATTCACCGTTTGGAAAAGTAGTTCAAAAGGTAGCAAAAGACTTGGGAATGAAATATTTATATAATGCAAATAAACCGTTTTTGAAAGGCTATATAAAAATTCAAGAATTGACAAATATGAAAAAAGAAAATATCATAATGGTTGGAGATCAACTTTTTACAGACGTTTGGGGTGGAAATAGATTTGGAATAAAAACTATATTAGTAAAACCAATAAAAAAACAAGAAACTTTTTTAAGCAGTGTAAAAAGACCTTTAGAAAGAGTTATACTAAAACACTATCAAAAAAAGAGAGGTGCTATTTAGATTGAATACTGTAATATATATATTAGTGGGTATTCTTGCTATACTATTAGGTCAAATTACTTTTCATTTATGTCGTAAAATGCCTCCGGTTGTAGCAGAAGAAATTACATATAAAGAGTTCTTTAATTCACTCTTTCAAGATTTTAAATTAGATATTAAATACAGCTTTATTTATTTGATTTTATTTGTATTTTTAATTTATTTTAATGGTAATACTGTGGACACGTATATATATGTATTTATGTGTTTACCACTTTTTTTAGCTTTTTCCATTGATTTTAGGTATCAGTTAATTCCTGATGAAACTCATATTTTTCTTGTTGTACTTGGAATTATAAAACTGTGCTTTAATTTACAATTGTGGTGGAATTATTTACTAGGAGCAATAATAGGTGGAGGTATATTTTGGGGACTTGGATTACTTGCACTTATTATTTTTAAAAAGGAAGGAATGGGGTTTGGTGATGTAAAATTAATGGCATCACTTGGATTTATATTTGGAATAAAATATACTTTAGTTATAACTTTGGTATCATTTTTTTTAGGAGCAATAATAGGTGGAATATTGCTCATTACAAAGAAAAGTGATGTTGACAGTTATATACCCTTTGGACCATTTATAGTAGTAGCAACAATATTACTAATGTTTGTACCGGCTGATGTGATAATTGATATATATATTAATTTTTGTAGTTGGTTAGGAATGAAGATGTTTGATGTAATTTATTTTGTTATGCCAAAGTAGGAGTTAAGTTATGGAAAAGAAAACTGTGAAAAAAATTTGTGTAATAATTATATTACTTATTTTGCTAGGTGTGACATTTTTTCTAGTTGATTTTAATTTAGTAGTAAGAAAAAATGAACCTAAGATGTGTATAAATATAAATATATATAATAATGGAATTACAAAAGAATATCTTGGAATAGGATATAAAATTGTTAGGTATAATATAGGGACTATAAATGAGACATATAGAATTGGATTTTTAGATTTATTATATGATAAAAATTTAGATAGGTAAAATATTAACAAAATTTGAATAAAAGGTATTGAAAAAAGTTTTCTTATGTTATAAAATTATTTATATTATTACGAGGTGGTATAGTGAAAAAGTTTATTGAAAAAGAAACAGGAAGGATAGTAACACTTTTAAGTGTTGATGAAGCTAAAAAAGTTTTAGAAATGTATATTAATTACTGCTTGGGAAAAAGAGAAGTTAAGTCTGGAAGATTAAATCTTGTAAACTATCTTGGAGATTTTATTAAATATTCATCTAATAAGGATATAGTAAGATTTTATGATACTCTTGTTAAAGATAAAGAAACATTTGGATTTAGTAAAAATGATTTGAAGGCGTATGAATCTTTGGTCACATTTTTTGAATTATACAATGGAATTGAAAAAGGCGAATTTAATATAATGAATGTTTCTGATTATATAATGAGTTCAATGAGTAAAAAAGAAACTATTGATAAAAAAATACAAGAAGGGCAAGAATTAAACTTTGAAGAAAAATTAAATCATATATTCTTCAACAAAGATTTTGATTTATCTATACTTGCAGTTGACGCATGCAAAAAATGGGAAGAAGTATTAAAAAGAAAAATAGGAGAAAATCCTGATGGAATAGATGTAAGCTTAAAAGATGAAATTGCATATCAAGATTTGCTAGCTTTTAGTAATGGGGAAAAGTTACAACCATTAACTACTACAGTTGAAATAAAGAAAGAAAACTTTGCAGAAGAAATAAAAAAAGATCAAGTATCAAAACCACAATCACCTTCTTTAGAAGATGTTAAAATAGAAGATGGTGGTAAAGAAAAAGAAATTCCTCAAGTAAGTAATACTTCTGAAGTGATGAATAAAAAAGAAGTAGATACTTCTAAAAATGATGAAAGTAAAAAAGAAGAAAATTTTGGACCTATAATTTTAAATACTGTTGATGAAAATAAAAAAGAGGAAAAGCAACAGAAGGAAGAAAAACAAGATGTTCCTGAGCAAGATGAAATTATAATAGGTTCAAGTGGAATAAGAGAAGCAACACAGGATGTAAGTCTAAGAGATGCCGCAGGATTTTTTAACAGGGCTATAGATGATGTTTCAAAAAAAGATTCAAATAACAATTCTAATAATACATCTAATGATTCTGATTTTTTCGGTGGATATGGATCTTTGAGGGATTGATTATGGATAGTAAATATGAATTATCTATAACTAAAATAAATCATATAATCAACGGATTATCTGAGGCTGAAAAATTGAGAATACCTGGTAATGTTATTAATTTTTTTGATAATTATTCTAACGATGAATTACTAAAAACGTTCGATGGAATAGAAAATAAGATGAGTTCTTTTAACGATATGGATAAGAATTTTCTAAAAATTATTGACTATTATGTAAATGGTATTTAAATATTTATTTATATCAAAAAATGGGGGATGGGAATAGTAAAAAATATTCCTATCTTTTTTATAAAAAATAACAGTTAAATTTATTGACAATTTAACATAAATTTGTTATAATGTATATGTTAATTGTTGCCCTGATAACAAATCAGAGCACTTTTATGTAATATGTATAGGAGGATTTCTCGATGGCTAAAGACGATGTGATTGAAGTTGAAGGCGTGGTAACAGAAGCATTACCAAATGCAAATTTTAAAGTTAAATTAGAAAATGGGCATGAAGTGTTAGCTCATATATCTGGAAAGCTTAGAATGCATTATATAAAAATTTTGCCGGGTGATAAAGTAAAACTTGAATTATCTACGTATGATTTAAGCAAAGGAAGAATTACTTGGAGAGCTAAGTAAGCACCCCTTGTACATAAATTATAATTTGGGATAAACATTATTCTGAAGCGGCTGTAGGAAGAAAAAGCCTATTCTTTCTATTTTAGTTTGATGTTTATTATATATTATTAACTTACTTTTGTTAAATTAATTAACAAAACTTTTAAGGAGGATTTAAAATGAAAGTAAGACCATCTGTAAAAAAAATTTGTGAGAAGTGCAAAGTAATTAGAAGAAATGGCGTAGTTCGCGTTATTTGTGAAAATCCAAAGCACAAACAAAGACAAGGTTAATTTGGGAGGAGATTGTAATGGCACGTATAGTAGGAGTAGATTTACCAAAAAATAAAGTGGCAGAAATAGGACTAACTGCAATATATGGTATTGGTCGTTCTGCATCAAGAAAAATACTTGCTGAAGCAGGTATAGAACCAACAAAAAGAGTAAAAGATTTTACAGAAGAAGAAGAAGCTAAAATTAGAAGTATAATCGATAGAGATTATGTGGTAGAAGGAGATCTTCGTAAAGAAGTAGCTTTAAATATTAAAAGATTAATGGAAATTAATTGCTATAGAGGTCAAAGACATAAAAGAAAATTACCTGTTCGTGGACAAAGAACAAAGACAAATGCTAGAACAAGAAAAGGTAAGGCAAAACCTATAGCAGGTAAGAAAGGAGTATAAAAAATGGCAGCAAAGAAAAAAGTAGTTACAAAGAAAAAAGTAAAAAAGAATGTTTCAGCTGGTGCAGCTCATATTCAATCTTCATTTAACAATACAATTGTTACAATGACTGATTTAGCAGGTAATGTATTATCTTGGGCAAGTGCTGGTGGACTTGGATTTAAAGGTTCAAGAAAAAATACTCCTTTTGCTGCAGGTCAAGCAGCAGAAGCAGCAGCAAATGCTGCTAAAGAACATGGTTTAAAAAGTGTTGAGGTTTATGTTAAAGGACCTGGCGCTGGTAGAGAAGCAGCTATAAGATCACTTCAAGCTGCAGGATTGGAAATCAACATGATAAAAGATGTAACTCCAATCCCACATAATGGTTGTAGACCACCAAAAAGAAGAAGAGTATAGTGGGGGTGTAAATATAAAATGGCAAGATATACAGATGCAGTATGTAAAAAATGCAGAAGAGAAGGTATTAAACTTTTCTTAAAAGGAACAAGATGTAATTCAAATAAATGTGCTATTGATAGAAGATCTTATGCTCCAGGTCAACATGGAAAATCAAGATCAAAATTATCTGAATATGGACTTCAACTTAGAGCAAAACAAAGAGCAAAGAACTACTATAGAGTTTCAGAATCTCAGTTTAGAAAATATTATGATGAAGCTTTCAGACGTGAAGGAATAACTTCAGACATTCTTTTTGAACAATTAGAATTAAGATTAGATAATGTTGCATATAGAATGGGAATAGGAACTTCTAGAGCAGAATCTAGACAATTAGTAGGGTATGGAATGGTAGAAGTTAATGGTAAAAAAGTTAATATACCATCATATATTTGTAAAGTTGGAGATGTTATTAAAGTAAGAGATGCTAAAAAGGACAACAAAACTGTTGCTTCTGTTTTAGAAATTAATAAATTAAAAGTAATACCATCTTGGTTGGAATTTGATAAGGATAATTTAACTGCTAAAGTTTTAAGAAAACCAGTTAGAGAAGACGTTGATTTAGAAGTTCAAGAAAACTTGATAGTTGAGTTATATTCTAAAAATTAGTTAAAATCATTTAATTAAATAAAATAATGCGTGTAATCAGAGCGTATTAGAAGGAGGAATAAAATGATTGAAATGCAAAGACCGGAAATAAAATGTGTTAAAGTTGATGTTGATACATATTATGCTAGGTTTGAAGTAAAACCTTTAGAAAGAGGGTTTGGTATAACACTTGGTAATTCACTTAGAAGAATATTACTTTCTTCTTTACCAGGGTATGCAATAAGTACTATAAAAATTGATGGAATAACTCATGAATTTTCAACATTACCAGGAGTTAGTGAGGATGTTACAGATTTAATACTTAATTTAAAACAAGTATGTTTAAAATGTCCAGATATGGATGATAAAAAATTGTCAATAAAGGCTAAAGGACCTTGTGAAGTAAAAGCAGGGGATATTATATGTGAAGATCCATCTATGAGTGTTGTAAATCAAGATTTACATTTAGCTTACTTAGATGATGGAGCAGAACTTAATATTGATATGACTGCTGTAAAGGGAAGAGGTTATATGCCAAGCGATAAAGTTGATACTTCTGCACTTGGTGTTAACGTTTTACCTATTGATTCTATATTTACTCCAGTTAAAAAAGTAAGCTTTGAAGTAGGAAAAACAAGAGTAGGACAAGATGCTGATTTTGATAGTTTAACTATGGATATTTGGACTAGTGGTGTTATTGAGCCATATCAAGCATTAAGTATGGCTGCAAAGATACTAAATGAACATTTAGAATTGTTCATTGATTTATCAGAAATTGCCAAGACTATGTCAATAATGTCACAAAAAGAATTATCTATGAAAGACAAAATATTAGAAACTGCTATAGAAGATTTAGAATTTTCTGTAAGATCATATAATTGCTTAAAAAGAGCTGGTATACATACAGTGGCAGACATCGTAAGTAAAACAGAACAAGATATGATAAAAGTTAGAAATCTAGGTAAAAAATCTTTGGATGAAGTCATAAATAAAGTAAAAGAATTAGGCTTAGAATTTAAAAATAAAGAAGACTAATAAAAGGGAGGAAAAACAAAATGCCAGGAACAAGAAAACTTTCAAGAACAACTTCTCATAGAAAATCATTGTTAAATAATTTAGTTACAGCTTTAATATTAAATGGTAAAGTTGAAACTACACTTGCAAAGGCTAAAGAAGTAAAACCTTTAGCTGACAGTTTAATTGATTTAGCAATAAAAGAAAAAGATAACTTTGAAGTTAAAGAAAAGAAAATTTCAAGAGCTAAATTAGATAAAAATGGTAAAAAAGTTAAGGAAACTAAAACTTCAAAAAATGGTAACAAATACGAAGTAGTAGTTAGAGAAGTAGTAACAGAAAAAGTTAACGTTGATAAACCATCAAAGCTTGCTGCAAGAAGAAAAATGTTTAATACTTTAAATAAAGTAAAAGACTTTAATGGTAAAACAGTTGACTTAACAGAAAAATTATTCAATGAAATTGCTCCAAAATATGAAGCAAAAGGTGGATATACAAGAATAATTAAATTAGTAGCTAGAAAAGGCGATGGAGCTGAAATGGCTATTATAGAATTAATATAATGGTATAAAAATAGTGTAAGGTTGGAAAATCTTATGCTATTTTTTTACTAATAATAAAGACTATACTAATTATAGCTTATTAGTATAGTCTTTATTTATAGCTTCATTTAGTAAACTAGAGTATATATTAGAAGCAAAAATATCTAATTTTAAACTTTTCATGTCTATCGAATTTAAATTTGAAAATATTTTATTATTTATACTGGTTAAAAGATTTATATTAGAATTCTTTGAAATTTCTGAAAGTAATTTTTTTCCTTTACTTGATGTACTTAATACATGTGCATAGTTTATATCATAATTTTTAAATTTCTCAAAATCGTTTTTGGTTACATTTAATAATATGGAAATTAGCATCCTTTTTATGCTAGACATTGTATATCTTTTTGATTTTATATTATGGATAAATTCGTTATAACTTTTTGATATACTTATTGATTCAAGTATTTTATTTTCTAATCCCTCTATCACTCCATTAAATTCATGTAAAATATCTTTGTTAGTTAGAATATTATATTTTAATATGTAAAATAAATTTTCATTATGTAGAGGTTGTTGTGTTTTTATAACATTTTGGGTTTCAATTGGTATAAAATTTTTTAAATCTTCTAAATTGTGGCTTAATATTTTTTCTCTTATACTTGTAGCACTTGAAAGGTTAGAATTAGATGAAATTGATTCATCATTATAGCTATTTCCTTCTCTTTTTATTGTATATGGAATTATACTTGAATTTAATTTTTTTATTGCTTTAATATATTCAATTCCAAGAATATTATTAGATTTGATAAGTTCTTTAATACTTGATTTATCTAAGAATTCTTGCATACATGTTTGTTTTGATATAGCAAATGAATTACCAGTTTTCATTTGTTTTTTTGTTTCATTCCATATATAATCTTCGTTTTGTATATATGTATTTGCTATATTTTTTAATATTTGTATATTACCACATTCACTACCAAAACAAATAAAATCTACTATGTTTAACTTATTTAGTATATCTATACTTCCCGTGCTAAAATATTCTGAACTAGATGTGGCGTATATTGTAGGAAGTTCTATAACCATATCAATCCCATTATCAGTAGCAATGTCAGCTCTTTTAAATTTATCATAAATTGCAATATTACCATTTTGTGTAAAGTTCCCTGACATTATTGCTATACAAAAATCAGAGTTTGTCATTTTTTTTGCTTTATCTATTAAGTATTTGTGACCGTTATGAAATGGATTAAATTCTGCAATTATTCCAAGTACCCTCAAATTTTATTTCCCTCCTTGCTTGTCTTTTTCTATTGTTTATGCTAATATATATATTAACATAAATATTAATAGTTTTCAAGTTTTAGTTTTGGAGGTAAAAATGCAAAATTTAAAAGAAGTTAAGTTATATACAGATGGTGCATGTAGTGGAAATCCAGGACCGGGTGGTTATGGTGCAATTCTTATATATAATGGTATAGAAAAAGAGATATCTGGCGGTGAAAAAAATACGACAAATAACCAAATGGAGATAATGGCTGTATTAAAAGGATTACAACTTTTAAAGGAACCTTGCAAAGTAACAGTATATAGTGATAGTGCGTATGTAGTTAATACTATGGATAAAGGATGGATATATACATGGAAAAAGAATAATTGGCGTAAATCTGATAAGTCAAAGGTTAAAAATATTGAACTATGGGAAGAAATGTTAAGATTACTAGAAATTCATAAGGTTACTTTTATAAAAGTAAAGGGTCATAGTGATAATCAATATAATAATAGATGTGATAAATTGGCAGTTAAAGCCAGAGAAAATTTATAGCGTTCTTAAAATCACCATATTAGCATAGTATGTTATATGGTGGTTTTTATATGAAAGATTATGTGTTAAATTATGTAAAAGAAAACTTTAAAATTATTAAAATTTTAACAGCATGCATCCTTATAGGTATTTTTGTTGGAATTATTGTTTATCAAGCAAGTAGTGTTGAAATAAAAAATGAATTTGTTACAAGTATAAAGGAAACCTTGGACATTTCGAAAACTGAACAATATGAAGGCATAAACGTATTAAAAAATGGTATTTTATTAAATTTACTTGTAGTACTTTCCATATATGCTGCTTCTATTACTCTAATAGCGCCGATTTGCGTATGTGCTTTAAATTTTATTAAGGGAGTTTCAATCGGAATATATATATCGACATTATTTTCTGTATTTGGATTTGGAAAGGGAATAATGTGTTTAATTCTTGTAGTAATCTTACCAAATTTAATTTATATACCTGCTTATATTTACATGGGATGTAATTCTATAAATTTACATTACAAGTTAGTTGAAAATGATAATAAGTTTTCGATAGTTTTAAAGGAGGTATACAAGTTAATAATTGCTATCTCCTTAATTGTACTATCTATTGTTATAGAACAGTTTGCAAGTTTTGGAGCTATTGGAATGTACATCACTTAAAAATATGATTTTATATTAAAAGAAAAAACATTACATAATTTTCGATAAAATACTTGCAAATTAGCAAAAAATAGTGTAAAATATTCTTAGTTAAATGGAGGACCTAAAAATGAAAATTATAATTGATGAGTTTATCGAAAATTTGAAATCAAGACAAGCATCTCCAAATACGCTTGCATCTTATGAAAGAGACATTTTACAATTTGAAAAATATTTTTCAGAGCAGAATAAAAAAATATTCGACTTAACAAAAGATGATATGCAAGAATATATAGAACATTTAAAAGAAATGGGAAAATCTAATTCAACGATTTCTAGAAGTACAGCTTCTTTAAAGAGTTTTTATAGATATTTAGTAAGTAAAAAATTTGCTAAAGAAAATATAGCTGATAATATAGAGTCACCAAAAGTTGATAGAAAAGAACCTTTAATACTTTCTTCAGCTGAAATTGAAAAATTACTTGAACAACCAGACTTATCTGAATTAAAAGGACAAAGAGATAAGGCTATGTTAGAGATATTATATGCTACAGGCATAAGAGTAACAGAACTTGTTTCACTAAGATTAGAGGATGTGAATTTAGGAGCAGGATATATCAGAGTAAAGAAAAAAAATACTGAAAGACATATACCTTTAGGTAATAGATCTTTAAGATGTTTAAAGGAGTATATTGAAAAAGTAAGACCTTTATTAATAAGAACAGAAGAAGAAAAAACTTTGTTTATTAATACTAACGGTCAAAAAATGACAAGACAGGGGTATTGGAAGATATTAAAACAATACAAAGAACAAGCTAAAATAGATAAGGATATAACTCCACATACAATTAGACATTCATTTGCAGTACATATGCTACAAAATGGTGTTGAAGTAAAAACTGTCCAAGAGTTATTAGGTCACACTGATGTAGCTTCAACAATGATGTATACTCAAATGGCTAATTTAGGTGATAAAAAAGATTCATTTGGAGAACAATTATAATAAATTCATTTGAAAAGAGCGTTTGATTTATAACGTTTTCTAATTCGTCGTTTTTTATAGGCGACGTTTTATTTTTTAAAATAAATATTACATTTTTATGTTTTCTTTTGACATTAAAAATGTTTTAAAAATAATATTTTTTACATAAAAATGTAAAACAATGTTGACTTATTATGTAAAATATGTTACAATAATATTGTAAAGATTTGATTGGAGGAAAAAGAAATGGAGAAATTTAAAAATATTAAAAAAGCATTAGTTGTTTTAAGTATTATAGCTATAAGTTTTACTGCTTTTCCAGCTATTAACTATGTTGGAGCATGGGCAGCTTGTCTTTCTTGTACACCACTTAGTAGTAAAGTAGTAGAAGATGGTGGACAAATAAAATTTACTTTGAAATACACAAATGATATTAATAGAATTACATTAAATGCTTCTAATATTACATTAGATGGATTTACTGCAAATGTAACTTTTGAGTATCAAGGAAATAACAGAGTTGTAGTTTTATCTAATATTCATAGTACTACTGGTTCTTCTAGTGATAAGAAGAGAATATATGTATCTGAAGGTACAGCATATTCAAGTGATAACAAAGCTGCAAACGCTATAAGAACAGAAACATTTACAATAAAAGAAAAATCAACTCAACCAACTACACCAACTGATAATGTAAATCCTACAGCAGTTATAAGTGGGCCAAGTGCATCACAAGTATATGCAGGTGGTACAGTAGTATACAAAGTAACATTCAATGATAATGTAGCTCTTGCAAATATTAACATAAATGCAAATGATGTTTTATTAAGCGGATTTACTGCAAATAAAAATGTCTCAGTAAGTGGAAATGTTGCAACAATTACTTTGTCAAATATTCAAGGTGAAGTTGGTGGAAACAAATTAATAAAACTTGGCGGTGGATTAGCAGTTGATACAAGTGGTAATTTGTCAAATCCTGTTACCGGAGCACCATTCTCAATAATTAAAAAAGCTGATAATAATAACAACAATAATAATAACAATAACAATGGTGGAAATAATAATAACGGTGGAAACACTAATAATGGCGGAAACACTAATAATGGTGGAAGCAATAACAATGGAAACAATAATTCTAATCAACAACCAACTGATAATGGCAATAATACAAACAATAATGGAAGACCAAGTGATTGGGTAGAAAATCCAAACACTGGAAAATAATAATCAAATTATATGTGAGGGCTTATAATATAGAATACTTTATAAGCCCTTATTATTTGTAAAAACAAGTTAACATAATTGAAAGGGTGATATGATGAATTTAAGAATAAATAATGATAATAAAAAGAAAATAATCATAATATCAGCAATTGTTTTAGGTGTAATTTTAATAACTTCAGCATGTATTTGGTATTTTTCTAGTAAATCAAAAAATGTAGTTGAACCAATTGGTGATATTAATGCAGAAGTTGTAGAATCTACAGAGGAAGGAAGAAATTTACAAGAAGAAATAAAAGCTATAAATGAAAAATATAGTGATGCTATAGCTTGGGTAAAAGTACCTGGTACAAGTATTGATACAGTTGTATTTAAAACTGATAACAACTCAAGATATTTAAGAAATGATAGGGATAATAATTCAACAATGTGGGGAGAAACTTTCATGGATTATAGATGTAATATTGATAACATGACAGATAAAAGCCATTTTATAATTTATGGACATAATACTGAGACAGATGATCATTTTACTCCACTTTTAAATTATAAAAATAAAGAATTCTTTAATGAACATCAAATTATAGAAATGTCAACTATAAAAGGAAATTATAGATGGCAAATATTTACTGTATATGTTACAGATACAGACTTTTTCTATATAGATACAAACTTTGAGGACGCTAATGAATATAAAGAATTTTTAAGTACAGTTAAATCAAAAAGTATGTATGATACAAACCAAGATATAACAGAAAATGATACGATTTTAACACTTTCTACTTGTGACTATACAAGAAAAAATGGTAGATTTGTAGTACAATGTAAATTAATAAATGAATAATTATATTAAAGATAGATATTTAATTTTTATTAAATGTTTATCTTTTTTTTCTTATTCTAAAATTCTACAAATTTTTGTAAAATAGTTTGATATAATTTAGTAAAAAAAGAGGTGTTTAAAATGAAATATGATTATGAAAATGGAAACTTAAAAGTAAAACTTGATGAAGAATTAGATATTAATTCTTGCAAAATATTAAGAAATGTGATAGATGGTTATATAATGAAGTTTCAACCAGAAGAGTTGGAGATGGATTTGAGTAATGTGAAATTTATGGATAGTAGTGGAATAGGGTTACTTATGGGAAGATATAATTTAATTAAACTAATGTCATCTAAAATGGTAATAAAAAATCCGAGTTATAACATAAAGAGGATAATAGAACTTTCTAATATATCTAAAGATATAATTTTGAGGTGTGATTAATATGAATAATTTTATGGAAATAAAAATAAAAGCTGATACAGAAAATGTAGCTATTGTTAGAGTCGCAATTGCAACATTTGTTTCTAATTTAGAAATTACTATTGATGACTTAATGGATATAAAAACAGCAGTTTCAGAAGCTGTTACTAATTCAATTGAACATGGATATTATGGTATAAAAACAGAAAATAGTGAAGTGGTAGTAAGAGCATATCTAGAAAGTAAAGAGGATGATATAGTAAAGATAGAAATAGAAGATTTAGGAGTTGGTATAGATAATATTGCTTTAGCAACTACACCAGCATATACTTCAAAGCCAGAACTTGAACATGCTGGTATGGGATTTACTATAATGGAGACTTTTATGGATGAAGTATTTATAGATTCAAAAAAAGATGATGGAACAGTTATAACCCTTACGAAAGTAATTAGAAAAAGAAAAAGCAAAATGATATAAATGTATTTACGCCTCACTGTATATGTGTTACAATAAACACAAACGTAGTGAGGTGATCTTTATGAAGAAAAATAAAATAACTTTGATCTCTTTACATGTTTTATCGTTAATTATGTTTTGATATATGTAAAATATATAGAAAATATTAATAGCTATATTCTATATGAGCTGTATATATCTATTATATTAGCATTTATAGCTGGGATAACAAATTTTTTAGTAAGTTTAAGTTTAGCAATATATGCCGTTTTTAGTAAAAAATAGAGGGACATAGTAAGTATGCTATATATACACTACGGTTGATATCTTTTTATTTACCTATTCCACTGGCGGTTTCAATAGCATATATTACAGCAAGCATTAAAGGTTGGTTAATATAACAATATAAAAAAGAAAAATTCAACATATTATTATGTAATTATTAGTAGTGGAGTAGAATTATGGATAATAAATATAATATGAACAAAGAGGATAATATTTTTTTCGCAAAAAGGAAATTAGTAGATAATATATATAAAAGTGCTAATTTGGAAGGGATAGCAGTAACTTTTGCAGATACATATTCGTTTATGAATAATGTAAATACTGGAAATATTTCTATAGATGATATGCTAAAATTAAAAGGCTTGAAGGATGCATGGGAGTACGTTCTTAATACCATAGATGAAGATTTAACTGTAGAATATATAAAAAAAATACACTTTGAAGTGGCAAAATATAAAACTATTGGGAGAATTTAGAGATAGAGGCCTTTATGAAAAAGAATTGGATAATATATTAAAAAATAAAAATTACTTGGAAAGGTGTATTGACTTGTTTTGCTATATTCAAAGGGCTCAAATGTTTATAGATGGAAATAAGAGAGTTGCTAATTTAGTTGCTAATAAAGAGATGATAAGAAATGGCCAAGGAATATTAGCTGTGCCTGTAGAAAAGATAGGTACATATTTAGAGTTGTTTATTTCATACTATGAAACAGGAAATAATATAGAGCTTAAAAATTGGATATATGAAAATTGTATAGATGGTATTTAAAATACACATGAACATAACCTAATAGATATTTTTTATATTATCTATATAAAACTTTTTTTAAAAAGGGATTATATAAAAATTTTTAATTCTAAATAATTTAGCAAAAAAATTTAAATATTCCATATAGAGAGTTTAAGGAAAAAATGACTAAGGAAAATAAATAGAAATAAAACAAGAAAAATAAGAGTTGATAGAAATTTGTAAGTAATTGATTTTTATCAGCTTTTTTCTTGCATATAATATTCTTATTTGGTAAAATATACTGTAGATTTAGGAGAATAATGTGAGTTTAAATGGAAAATAAAGATGTATTAAAAAAATATTTAGCACACGATAAAACAGTAAGAGTTTTTGTGTTAGATGCTACAA
Organism: uncultured Clostridia bacterium; assembly: GCA_934130325.1. Classification (GTDB taxonomy): domain Bacteria; phylum Bacillota; class Clostridia; order TANB77; family CAG-465; genus CAG-465. Next base: position 22,305 of record CAKOYA010000008.1, on the reverse strand, counting down.
ATATGGTAGGAAAATTAAGAGAACTTCATAATATGACTAATACAGCTACTGCAGCTTTAGGTAGAACCCTTGTTATATCTTGTATAATGGCTAGTATGTTAAAAGAAAAAGAAGATAGGATAACAGTTCAAATTAAAGGAGAAGGCAAAATTGGAAACATGGTAGTATGTGGAAATAATTCATTAAAAATGAAAGCATATGCTACTAATCCTCAAGCGGACGCACCAAAAAAAGAAAATGGAAAATTAGATGTATCAAAAATAGTTGGTAACGGATATATAAATGTTGTAAAGGATATTGGTTTAAAAGAGCCATATATTGGGGTGTGTAAACTCGTATCATCAGAAATAGCTGAAGATTTTGCATATTATTTTGCCACTTCTGAACAGACACCAACAGCAGTTTTTCTAGGAGTAAATTTTTCTAAAGAAAACAAAGTAGAAAAAGCTTGTGGTTATGTTATAGAACCACTTCCTGACGCTCCTGCTAATGTTATTGATATATTGGAAAGTATTAATAGTAATATTTCTAGTGTAACAAATTTAATGATTGACATTCAAGATATGGATGATGTTGCAAAAACTATTACTGGGGATAATTTCGTAGAATGCATTGAGGAAAAAGTACCTGTACTTGAATGCGATTGTAATATACAAAGAATTAGTAAAGCAATTGTTGCGTTAGGAAAGAAAGATGTAGAAGATATTTTGAAAGAAAATGGAAAAGTGGAAGTTAAATGTGATTTCTGTCATAAGACATATACATTCAAAGAAAAAGACATAAAAGATATATTTGGAGGGGACAATTAATGAATTTGTATGTTATAAGGCATGGTAAAACTGATTGGAATAATAAATTTATGTTGTCAAATACAGATTTACAACTAAATGATGAAGGGGTAAAGCAAGCAAAAAATGCGGCCAAAATAGTTGATAATTTAGATTATGATATATTAATTTCATCACCTCTATTAAGAACTAAGCAAACAGCTAAGATTATTAATAATAAGAACTTAAAGCCCGTTATATATGATGATAGGATTATTGAAAGAAATGCTGGAGTTTTAGAAGGCAAAGATATAAATTTGGATATTTTTAAAGATTATTGGAATTATAATTTAAATTTAAAATATGAAGGAGCTGAATGTGTAAAAGAATTTATGGCACGTGTGTATGATTTTTTAGATGATATATTAAAAAGATATAAAGATAAAAATATATTGATAGTTACACATAATGGAGTATGTAGAGCAATAAGAACATATTTTAATGGAATTTTAAATAAGGGCAAATTAAAAGATATAGGACAAGATAATTGTGAAATAAAAATGTATAAAGTGTAGGGGGAAAGGTATTTTAAATATCTTATTAAAAGATAATGGAGTATGTAATTTTAAATGAAGATATAGGAAAAAGGTTAGATATTTTTCTATTAGAAAAAAATGAAAAGATGACACGAAGCTATATAAAAAATTTAATTGATGAACAAAAAGTTTTGGTAAATAGTAAGGTTACATTAAAGGGTGGATATAAATTAAAGGAAAATGACGTTATTACCTTCTTGATACCGGAAAAAAAGTCTATTAATGTAAGTCCTCAAAATATTCCACTTGATATAGTTTATGAAGATAAAGATATTATTATAGTAAATAAAAAGAAGGGAATGGTAGTACATCCAGCAAATGGAAATTATGAAGGTACTTTAGTTAATAGTTTAATGTATAGCCATAAAAATGAATTATCTACTATTAATGGAATTATAAGGCCAGGAATTGTGCACAGAATTGATAAAGATACATCGGGTATTTTAGTTATTGCAAAAAATGATATGGCACATAAGGAACTTTCAAATCAATTTAAAATACATAGCATAAAAAGAAAATATATAGCGCTTGTTAAGGGAATTATAAAACAAGATGAACTTACTATAGATGCACCTATAGGTAGAAATATAAAAGATAGGAAGAAAATGGCAGTTACTTTGAAAAATTCGAGAAATGCAGTTACGCATGTGAATGTATTAAAACGTTACTATAATTCTAATATTACTTTAATAGAGGCAAGTTTAGAAACTGGTAGAACACATCAAATAAGGGTACATATGTCATATAAAGGTTACCCACTTTTAGGAGATGAGGTCTATGGAAAAAAAGATACGAATTTTAAGACAAAGGGGCAGATGTTACATGCAAAAATTTTAGGATTTCAACATCCTAGTACTAAAAAGTACATTGAATTTGAATCTGAATTACCAAAGGAATTTAGAGATATAGTTGATGTATTAGAAAAAAGAGAAAAAAGTAATTAATTTTCTTTTTTCTCTAAATTTATATACTAGCAACTCTAGTATAAATATATATATAAACATAAGCTTATGATAATATATAGTATGAAATATAATAAAAAATGTTACTTTTTTAGGAGTGTTAATAATGTTGATAAGGTTAAATAAATATATAGCAGATTCAGGATATTGTTCAAGAAGAAAGGCGGATACTTTTATACAAGACGGAAAAGTGACTGTTAACGGAAAAAAAGTCCTTGGACTGGGAGAAAAGGTTGATACTTATAAAGATGTTGTAAAAATTTGCGGAGAAATATTAAAGTTAGAAGATGAAAAAATATATATTATGCTAAATAAGCCAGTGGGATACATTACCACAAATAGTGAGCAATTCAATCGAAAGGCCACAGTAGATTTAATAAATGAAAAAACAAGGGTTTTTCCAATAGGAAGGTTAGATAGAGACACAGAAGGTTTATTACTTTTGACAAATGATGGAATGTTTGCAAATTATATGATGCATCCTAAACATGATATAGAGAAGACATACATAGTTACAACTGATAGTAATATTACACAAGATAAAATAGATAAACTGGTAAATGGTGTAGACATTGGTGGATATGTTACAAAAAAGGCAAAGGTTAGGCTATATTCTAAAAATAAATTAGAAATAGTAATATCAGAGGGAAAAAATAGACAAGTAAGAAAAATGTGTCAATTTGTAAATATCAATGTTAAAAAATTAAAAAGAGTAAAAATAGGAAATTTAGAGCTTGGAAACTTAAAATTGGGGGAGTATAGATATCTTACAAAAAATGAAATAAAAATGTTAAAAAATAGAAAAAGTATTTGATAAAAATAATATATGTGATATAATGAAAAAAACAAGGGGATTGATATATATGAAGTTGAGTGATTTTAAATTTAAAGTTAAACCTTTAGAAATTATTATAGTAATTGTAGCAATTATAATATTATCAACTGTAATAATCTTAGTTAAAAATAATGTAAAAAATGAGGAATTAACAAATGTTTCAATAGCGGATAAAACTGTTATTGAGGATGGTGATTGTGTTGTACAGGTGGATGACACTGAAGAAATTAAGGAAGAGCAAGATAGCAGCAGTGAAAACAAACAAGATAATAGTAAGGTTGAATCAAATACAAAAATAGTAATAAAAAAAGGCTCAACAGCGGTTGTTGAAATTCCATCTATTGGAGTGTTAGCACAGGTTACAGAAGGTTCAGGACCTGATACTTTGAAATATTATGTGGGAGTTGTTGAAGGTTCTTCAAGACCAGGTCAGGTTGGAAATTATTGCTTGGCTGCTCACAATAATATTGATACAGAAATATTTAGAAACTTACATAAGCTAGAAAAAGATGCGTTAGTAAATGTGTATACTCAAAGTAAGATGTATACGTATAAAATTACGGATAAGTATAATGTAAAACCTACTCAAACAGAAGTGTTAGACAAGTCTGGTAATAAAAAGGAGATTACTTTAATTACTTGTAATTATAATGCATCTGAGAGGGTAATAGTAAAGGGAATTTTAGTATCTGAAAAATATGCAAGAAATGTATAAGTGATATGAAAAAGAAGAGGTATGTATATGAAAAGTAAAGGATTAAAAATATTTAGTGTATTATTATTGCTTACTATTATTGTAGGCTTATTTGAAGGCCTTGGAATCAATGCAAATGATGCACCTTCTACTTTAGAGTTCGTTTATCAAAAAGAATTTGAGTATCCGTTTAAAGAAAGTGGAAGAGATGTGTTCTATAGACAAGCTACATTAGGTGGAAATACTGCTTATTGTATTGACTATGGTAGAGCTTTACCAAAAAATGATACTAAGACAGGTTATGCAACAAGTTTATCATGGCAGTATTATATGTCAGGTGAAGCCTTAGCAGTATTGGTATATGGATATCCAAATAATCAAAGTGCGGAATTTAACATTGAAGCAGATTATGGTAAAGATGCAGCGTATTTAGTAACTCAAGTAGCTTTTTGGGAAGTAATGAAAAGAACAGGAGAGTCAAATGCTAAATATAATATAGACATTAATAAAATAGTGGCAAACTCTGGATATGAAAGTGCAGTAGAAGCTATAAAAAGTAAATCAAGTGCTTTAGCTGATCTTGCTATGAATAATCCATATAACGTTACTCCTACTGTATATATAGATACAAGTGCATATAACCTTGTTGATAGAAATGATAAAAAGGTTGCGGGACCATATAAAATTGTTGGTAAGGATGGTACAAACATTACTAACTTTACTGTAACAAACGTATCAGTTTCTCTTACTGGTGCGCCATCAAGTGCAGTTGTAGTTGATTCATCAGGTAATCCTAAAACATCATTTGCTTTAGGAGAAGAAATATATGTAGAGGCAAATAAATCAGACACAGATGCTAACTTCACTTTAAGTGCAAATGTTTCAGGTAATTTCTTGAAATGTTCAGCTTATGGAGTAGGAAGTACTAATACACAGAAATTTGCAACAATTACTACTCAACCTATATCAATTGCACCATATGTAAATGTAAGCTGGTCAAAAGATACAGGTAATATAGTACTTGTAAAAGAAGACCAAGAAAATAAAAAAATTGCTGATGTAGTTTTTGAGGTTAGAGATTCATCTGATCAAAAAGTGGCAGAGGTAACAACTGATTCTGAAGGTAAAATTAATTTGAATAATTTACCTACAGGAAGTTATACGATAAAAGAAATATCTGCTCCTTCTGGATATGTTATGGATACTACGTCTAGAAAAGTTGTTGTTGCTTCAGGTTCTACTAATATAGAAACATATTCAAATACTAAGAAGACAGGTGTATTAAGAATAACAAAGGTAGATCAAGATGGGGATCCTATAAAAGGAATAGAATTTACAATATATGATGCAAATGGAAATAAGGTACAAAGTATAGTAACCGATGCCAAAGGTTTTGCTGAATCTAAGACTTTAGATGTTGGTACGTATACTTATACTGAAACTGGGGATGTTCCTGATGAAATAGAAGCTGATAGAAATAAGTATACATTTAAAATTGAAAACTATAATGATATTGTAGTTAGGACTATTACAAATAATAGAATTATTCAGACATCTGAAAATGGTAAATTAAAGGTAATAAAAAAAGACCAAAATGGTAAGGCTATTGAAGGTGTAAGATTTACAGTATACGATCAAAATGGTAAGAAAGTTGAAAATATGTATACTGATGAAGATGGTATAGCAATAAGTGATAATTTACCATTAGGAAAGTATACCTTTAAAGAAATAGCTGTACCAACAGATATTATTAAAAGCGATGAAGAATATGATTTTTCAATCACTTACGATGGTGAGACAGTAGAGAAAAAGATTACAAATGAAAGAAAGGTTTCAACAAAAGGCTCGCTTATAATCAATAAAATTGATCAATATAAAAATCCTATATTTGAAGCTGAATTTGTGTTATATGATTCTAATGGTAAAAAAGTTGAAAAATTTAAGACAGAAATTGAAGGAGATGCAAGAGTAGATGATTTACCAAATGGCCATTATGTATTAGAGGAAGTATCAGTTCCAAATGATGTTGTATTAAATTCAAATAAAATAGAATTTGATATAACTGACGATGTTAAAGTAGTTACTAAGAATATAGAGAATACTAGAAAAGTACAAAATCCTGATTATGGAATATTGAAAATAGTAAAAAAGGATGACGAAGGAAATTATTTAAAGGGCATTAAATTTGAAATTTATGATATTAATAATAAAAAGGTTGACACAATAACAACTAATGAAAACGGTGAAGCAAAAACAAAAGAATTAGAAGTAGGAACATACTATTATAAAGAATTAGAAGGTGGAAATAGCAATTTAAGAGTAATATCCGATTTGAAGCCTGTAAGAATTCTAAAAGATTCTGTTGTAACAGAAAATGTTATAAACCAATACAAAAAGGGTGGCATAAAAATATTAAAAGTTGATCAAAGCAAGAATCCTATTGCAGGTGTAACATTTAATATCTATGATGAGAATAAAAATGAAATAGATAAACTGGTAACAGATAGTAATGGTGTTACTAATACTTCAAAAGAATTAAAACTGGGAACATATTATTATAAAGAAGTGTCTGGACCAGCAAATGTTGAAATAGATACGAAAATGTATAAATTTACTGTTGAAAATGATGGTCAGATTGTTGAATTTAATGTAGTAAATAATATAATTCAAGGAAAATTAAAAATATCTAAAACAGATGTAAAGAATAATCCTATTGCAGGAGTTAAATTTGATATATTAAATTCAGATAAGCAAGTTATTCAAACAATAACAACTGATGAAAATGGATTTGCGATTACTGATACATTATCTAAAGGTAAGTATTATTATAAAGAAACAAAAACCTTAGATCAGTATGTATTGGACGAAACAGAGCATGAATTTAATATAGACAGTGAAACAGACTTTGTTGAAGCAAAAGTTTCGAATAAACTTAAAGCTGCTAAATTAATAATTAATAAATTTAGTAAAGAAGATAATACTCCATTAAAAGATATTAGATTTGAAATCATAGATTCGAATAATAATATTATCCAAAGCATAGTTACAGATGAAAATGGTAGAGCACAATCTGATGATTTAAATTACGGAAAGTATTATTATAAAGAGGTATCATCACCAGATAATTATGTATTGGATAGCTCAATGTATGAATTTGAAATAAAGGATAACGGTGTAAACGTAGAGAAAAATGTATATAATGTTAAAAAGAAATTACCTGTTACAGGAAGCATTTTCAGTACAAATGTAATTATAGTTATTATTGTAACTATCTCTTGTAGTGTGTTGTATGTGATAATAAAAATGATAATTGCATATAATGAAAATAAAAATAATAGATGGTAATATATTTTACTATATTATATAACAAAAAAATGAAGTAGATTTGCAGTCTACTTCATTTTTTCTAATAACTATTTAATATTTAGCATAAAAGCTAAAAAAATTCTAAATAAACTAAAAAAGCTATTTAGAATTTTTTTATTTCTATATTAAATTATATACATAATAACTATGTAATTAATGTTTTCTCTTCCTTGCGGCTTCTGATTTTTTCTTTCTTTTAACACTAGGTTTTTCATAATGTTCTCTTTTACGTATTTCTGCAAGAACACCATATTTTGCACATTGTTTTTTAAATCTAGCAAGTGCGTTATCCAAACTTTCATTATCTTTAATTTTTATTCCTGGCATTTTTTGTTTCCCTCCTTTCAGTGGGAAATACTTGAATCTATATAAATATTAATAAGTATTTCTAAATTTACTATTAAATTATACAATAATATAGTAAATATGTCAAGTATTTGGTTGTAAAAACATTTAAAAAGGCTTTTTGTATAAAAATATATAAGTATATTTTTGATAATAAGATGAATTTTTAATTGACGAAATAATAAAATTAATATATAATTATATGTAGTCTAAAAAAGGAGAGGTATAATGAAAGATAAAAAAAATATTCCTATAGATAAGGAGAAAATAATAAATAACTCTATTGTTTCCATTATAACAGTTGTTTTTTCTGCTGTTATATTATTCTGTTTATACATAGTTATAACACCAATATTAAATGGAGAAAATAGTACATCTTATGTTGCTACTTCACAAAATGCTTCAAAAGAAAATATTGATAAAATTCAAGAAGCTTTAAATAAGGTATCTAGTAAGTATGTAGATGATATAGATATGGATAAGTTAGTTGAAGGCGCTATAAAAGGTATAACATCTGCAACAGATGACCCTTATACAAGATATTTATCTGATGAAGAATATAAAGAGATGTTAACCTCTGGTAAAGAGGTATATGGTGGGATTGGTGTTCATTTAACTTATGACAAAAATTCTGATAAAATTATGATACTTGGTATTATGCCAGATAGTCCAGCTTTAAAAGCTGATTTAAAAGCTGGGGATTTAATTTTAAAAGTTGAAGATGTTGCTGTAAGTTTGGATAAATATAAGACTTGTATAGATATGCTAAAAGGTGAAAAAGATACTACTGTAAAGATAACTATACAAAGAGATGAAAAAACATTAATTGATAAGACATTAACAAGAGCAGATATAAGTTCAAATAATGTGACCTCTGATATATTAGAAGGAAATATAGGTTATATAAAAATTTGGTCATTTGATAATGATATATATAAACAATTTAAAGAACAGTATAATAAATTGAAATCTAGTAATATATCAGGGTTAGTAATTGATTTGAGAAATAATCCAGGCGGCTTAGTTAACGATACTGTAGAAATAGCTAAACTACTACTTCCAAAATGTGATATAGTAAAATTGGTATATAGAGAAGGAAATGAAAAGGTATATAAATGTGACGGGAAAAATGAAATTAATGTGCCTTTAGCAGTTTTGGTAAATTCTAGATCGGCAAGTGCATCTGAAATTTTATCTGGTGCAATTAAGGATTCATCAAAAGGTGTATTGATTGGAAATAAAACATATGGTAAAGGAATTGTTCAATCAATTGACCCCTTAAAAACAGGTGGAGCTTTATCTATTACAACAGCTAAATATTATACAGCAAGTGGTGTTGAAATACATAAAAATGGAATAGAACCTAATATAGTGGTAGATTTACCGGATGAATTAAAAGATGAAATTGCTATACCAAAAGAGAAAGACACACAATTACAAAGTGCAATTGAATACATTAACTCAAAAAAGTAATGTAACAAAAATGTTAAAAAAAATATATATAAAAATATATAAAAAGTAAATACATTTAAATGAACACTTCTAATAAAAAAAGATTACATATAAATGTAATAATAGAAAAAAGCACTAGTTTTTTGCTTTGACATATTATACAAGAAGTGATATAATCTGACACAGAAAGACATGTAGGTGATTATATGGTTTCAAAGGATGCTTTACAGAAAGTTAAACAAGACGTTGAAAGTTATATAGGTCAGGAGATATTTGTAAAAGCAAATGTAGGAAGAAATAAGTGCATATACAGAAAAGGTGTAATTGATAGTGCTTATCCTAACCTGTTTGTTTTTAAAGAGGCTGATACTGATAGTAAATTGTCATATAGTTACGCAGATCTTGCAACAAATATGTTAGAAATAAGTTTACCAAATGGTGAATGCGTTATAAATTATGATTTTTCAACACCTAAATATACTAGATTATAGTAGGTGATTATAAGAGGTTCTAGACAATGCAGAGATGTATTGTCTTTTTATATATATATAAAAACCGCCATTTTGGCGGTTTAATTATTCAAGGAGATTATATAGTATTAAGATATTATTAGTATAACTTAAAGATAAATTATCTAATGCTAAATAATAAATATTATTTAACTAATATTATACTATGAAAATAGTAATAAGTAAGTTACAAATTTTAAGTAAAATAAGAATATATTTTTATTATCCTCATATATTATAGTAGAAATATGGAGAGGAGATAGAAATATGGGAGTAAACACTATTATGAAGACTTTAAAACTTAGTAATGCTAGTGTAAATGAAAATATAAGTAAGTGGATTGAACAAGATATAATTGTTCCAGATACAAAACCAGATGCAATAAAAATTGTTAATGTTACAGTTACACCATATGTTGACGATGTTGAGGTAATAAAAGATAAAATAAAGGTATCGGGAAGTATTAATTATTTTATTATTTATCAGGTAGATGAACCAAATTTAAATAATAGAGGATTATTTTGTTCATATGATTATAGTGAAGTATTAGATATTAAAGATGTAGACTCAAATATGGAATATGAAATAAATCCTATTTGTAAAAATACAATATATTCACTTCCAAATGAAAGAAAAATATCTGTAAAATCAGAAATTTTATTTAAGGTAAAAGTTAATAAAATCGCACAAGTACCACTTATTAATAAATTTGATACAGAATCTAATATTGAGTGTAAAATGTGTAAAAGCGAATTTTGTAATATAATTCAAAATAAAAAGAGTATTATTGCTTCAAAAGAAGATTTTATGTTGCCTAAAGAGGCAGAAGATTTTTATGAATTATTAAATGTTGAAACTAGAATAGTAAATACAGAATTTAAGGAAAGTTACAATAAAATAATGATAAAGGGAGATTTAGACATTAAGATGATATATCTTAGTGAATCACAGGAAGAAAATGTTAAAAAAATAAATTATACCTTACCTTTTTCATCAATGATTGAACTTGAAAATATAAATGAGAATTCAAGATTTGATATAAAATATGCAATTCAAAATTTTGATATAAGACTTAATCCGGATATTACCACAACCAAAACAATGAATGTAGATTATAGGATAGAAGTAAATGTAAAAATGTATGAAAATGAAGAAGTGGAATATGTTGAAGATTTTTATTCACAAGATAAAGAATTAAGGTTTAATTCTAATAATATATTTGCTGTGAAAAAATCCATGAATTTAAGTAAAACAATCGATGTTAAGGAAAATGTAACAAATATTGTACCAGAAAATACTAAGTTGGTAGATTATAAATTAGATACTAGTAACATTAATGCCACTTTATCCAATAATTTAGTAAAATTAGAAGGGCAAGCAAAAGTAATATTATTATTACAAGATATGTCAAATTTTAATTTAGAAACAAAAGTTGTTGAACTAATGATAAGTGAAAACTTTAACATTGAAAATATGCCTAGCAGCGAAAATTATTATATTGACATAGTAGGTAAAAATATAAATATAGTGCAATCAGGTCAAGATTTAGAAATTAAAATTCAACTAAAGATAGATACTAATATTGAAGATATATCAAATCTTAATATTGTTGAAGATATAATAGATGAAGATTTAGATATTACTAATTTGGATAGCATTAATATTTATGTTGTAAAATCTGGAGATACTTTGTGGAGTATTGCAAAAAAATACAAAACAAGTGTTGAAAAAATAATTAAAACAAATGAAATTGTTGAGCCTGACGTAATAGATATTGGGCAGAAAATATTAGTTATAAGGTAATATGAGAGTAAAGTATTATATTACAACTCTAAGACAAATGAAATTTAATAAGTCATTTGTCTTATTTTTATTAATAGTAATATTGGTATTTACAATACTGTTTAATATCTATTATAGGAGTTTAAAGCCAACAATTAAATCATTAACAGAGGATCAAGTAAAGATACTTGCATTAAAAACAAGCAATAATGCTGTGAAGAATGTAGTAAAGGGAATCAAGTACAATGACTTAATGACACTGGAAAAAGATAATAATGGAAAGATAACATCTTTATCTGCAAATGTAGAAAAAATGAATGAAATATCAAGTGATGTTGTTTTAAGTATTCAAGAAGAGTTTGAAAAATATAATGAAAATTATATAAGGTTACCGGTATCTAGTTTTACCGGTATGAGCATTTTAAGTGGACACGGAATTAGATTGAAAATAAAAACATTACCACTTGGAATATCTAGTGCAAAATTTATTTCAACATTTGATAAGTCTGGCATAAATCAGACAAGACACAAGATAACACTGGAAATCTCAACTAAAATTGAAACCATAGCACCACTTTTTACTGATACATATGAGTATAAAAATGAAATAGTAATAGCAGAAACTGTTATTATGGGTGATATTCCTTCATCATATTATGATATTCAGGGGATAAGTGATATAAAACTAAAAGATACATTGGATATGGTAGAAAATTAAAATATTTTAAGTAAATAAACTAAATATGTGTAATTTTGTATATAAAAGTTACATAATTGTTTAATTTTTTATGAATATGTGATATAATATTTAATAGGTCGATGTTTATTTTTAAAAAAATTTTTGGAAAGGACTGAATTAAATGTATACTATGTATGCAAAAAGTATTGTAGAAATATTAAAGGAGGAAAACATTAGTTTTGAGACACTTTGTAAAAGAATTAGCCGGATTTTTTACAAGACATCATTTTTGTGTAAACACTTAACTTTTTTGCTTATAAATTTAGATTTTATTGGCGAGGTTGAAAGTGACGATACAGATGTTGTAATTAAGCATGTGATAGAAAGGTATAACGAAATATATACGTATATGAACAGCCAAATTTTTCCAAGTAAAATTTGGGCTGGTGGAATTTCTAAAACTCCAAATGATGTTGGAATTATGGAAAATAAGGAGTTATGGTTAGAAAGCTTTTTAGATGTAAATAGGAATCAAAAACTTAATAAGACTTTAAAGTGTACCTTGTTAAGGTGTAATTTAAATAGTATGGGTGAAACCTTATACAAAGTTGGATATTTAGAGGAGAAAAATAATTTATTTAACTATAAACTTAGGGATAATTATATTCGGAATTTAGGAATAGAACTTGGAGAATTTAAAAAAGAAGAGTTTATAGATGACGTAACCCCATTTGGTGTGAAAAATTTTACAACATTTGATGGAGTTACAGTATCGGAAGCTAAGACACTTTTAGAAAACTTTAGTATGAAATTTTTAACTTCCCTAAGCGAGAATGAGCTTGTTATTCTTAACTCATTTTGGGTAAATAAAGTGGCTAAAGTAAGCGGAGAATTTATAAAAATTCTATACGTTATATCGAAAAATTGGGATGTAGTATCTAGAAAAAATCTAAACTTTAAGGAACTTTATTGTCTTTTAAAAAATGAAATGGGCAAACCTGATATTGATAAAGTTTTCTTATTATTAAAGGAGTGTTATGTTAATAAAACTGATAGTAATCCAACTTTAAATATGTTATTGCCATTATATAAATGCTATGCAAATGCGTATTTTTTTAAAAATTTTACTCTATTTTATTTCTTAAAAAAAATAGAGAAAAATCAGATGAAATTTTTGAAAAATTATGGCTTTATCGAAGAGAGCGACTCTATGATGATATTTGTATGTGATTACAAAGGATATATATTACCTTTTAGTTTTCATATTCCTAAAAAACAATTTGAAAACTTCTATAGATGCCAAAATATAAGCTCTGTCAGAAGATACTTAGGAGCGGATGACTTCTTTATGGGAAAAGAGCCTTTTAAAACATCTATTATTTATAGAGTTCCCGGTGGAAGTACAAATTATATTAAAGAAAAGTCTAGAATAAATGATAGACTTGCACATATTGCATTTATACAAACTGGTAAATGGCCTAAGCATTTAAAAGATGAAAATGGCAAAATAAAAAAATATTATATAACTATATAAAATCAAGTGTATTCCCTTAAAATTCATAAAAATGAGTTTTAAGGGAATTATATTATATAATAATACAAAATATTTATTAACTATTTGCAAGTTTAAGGGATTTATTGTATAATGTAATACGTGTATTGGGTGACGAAATGGGAAAAAAAGTAATAATTGCAGAAAAACCTAGTGTAGCAAGAGAGTTTGCAAAAGTTTTAAAAGTGAACGGAAAAAATATGGATGGATATATAGAATCAGAGGAATATATAGTGACTTGGTGCGTGGGTCATCTTGTAACTATGAGCTATCCAGAAAAATACGATGAAAATTTAAAATTTTGGAGTTTGAAAACTTTACCGTTTTTACCAAAAGAGTTTAAGTATGAAGTAATAAGTGCTGTTGAAAAACAATTTAATATAGTAAAGGCAATATTAATAAGAGAGGATGTTGAATGTATATATGTTTGTACTGACTCAGGAAGAGAAGGAGAATATATATATAGATTAGTTGATAATATGTGTGGTAGTCCTGATAAAGAAAAACGTAGAGTATGGATTGATTCTCAAACTGAGGAGGCTATAATTAATGGAATTAAAGAGGCAAAGCCTTTAAATGAGTATGATGATTTGTCTGATGCGGCATATTTAAGAGCAAAAGAGGATTACCTTATAGGTATAAATTTTTCAAGACTTTTATCCCTTACTTTTGGTAAAAATTTAGCAAATAAATTAAATCAAGATAAAGCAGTTATTTCAATAGGTAGAGTTATGACTTGCGTATTAGGAATGATAGTAAAAAGAGAACAAGAGATTAGAAATTTTAAAAAAGTTAATTTTTATAAGATACAGGGTAAATTTTCCACTCATGAACAAGTATTTGATTGTGATTTCAAAGTTGTTGAGGGTTCATCAGTATTCAATTCACCTAAACTTTATAATGAAAACGGTTTTAAACTAAAAAAAGATGCTGATGAATTTATACTTAATCTAAATAAAGATTATACTCAAGCTGTGGTAAAGGAAGTGTCTAAAAAGAAACAAAAAGAAAATCCTCCATTGCTTTTTAATCTTGCTGAGATTCAAAATCAATGTAGTAAGAAGTTTAAAATAAGTCCTGATGAAACCTTAAATTGTATTCAAGAATTATATGAAAAGAAGTTAGTTACGTATCCAAGAACTGATGCCAGAGTTTTATCTTCAGCTGTAGCAAAGGAAATAACTAAAAATTTAAATGGACTTGTAAAATCTGATATAGATGATGAGATAAAAACATATTTGAAAAATATGATAGAACAAAAATATAGTACAAATATTTTAAAAAGTAAATATGTAGATGATTCCAAAATAACAGATCACTATGCTATAATACCTACTGGTCAAGGATTTGAAAATTATAAAAACTTAAATGATTTGCAAAAAAATATTTATCATTTAATTGTTAAGAGATTTTTGGCTATATTCTATCCAAGTGCAGAGTATAGTAAAGTATCTATCTCACTATCACTTGGAAATGAAGAATTTAATAATTCTAGCAAAGTATGTACAAAAATGGGTTACCTAGAGATATATAAAGATGAGAAAAAATCGGATGATAAAAAAAGTGAAAAAGAGGAAAATCTAGAATTTTTAACTAAATTAAAAAAAGGTGATAAAGTTGATTTAATAAATTTAAATACAAAAGAAGGGGAAACTTCACCACCTAGTAGATACTCATCTGGTTCAATAATCCTTGCCATGGAAAATGCAGGAAAACTAATAGAAGATGAAACTTTAAGAGAACAAATAAAAGGGAGTGGAATAGGTACGAGTGCAACAAGGGCAGAAATTATAAAAAAGCTTGAAAGAATAGAATATATTTCAATAAATAGGAAAACTCAAATTTTGACTCCAACGTTAAAAGGTGAACATATTTATGATATTGTTTTAAAAACTATACCAGATATGTTAAATCCTAAACTTACAGCAAGTTGGGAAAAAGGATTGGCAATGGTAGCAGATGGAAGTATAAAATCAGAAGAATTTATGAAAAAATTAGAAAACTATATTTCAAGTAGGGTAATAAAATTTAAAAAAGCAATAAATGAATATTATTATGGATTTTAAGATAAGTTATATTTTTTCTTGCTTTTTTATCTATTTGTTGTATAATATTACTATAAGTTTTAAGGAGGAAAGATAATGGATTTAAGTATTATTGAAGAAAAAATGAATAAATCTATAGATTATTTAAAAGATGAACTTGCAAATATAAGAGCTGGAAGAGCTAATCCAGCAATTTTGAATAAAGTAGAAGTGGATTACTATGGAGTTTCTACACCTTTAAACCAAGTTGGTACAATTTCTGTACCAGAAGCAAGGCAAATACTTGTTACACCTTGGGATAGAACAATTATTGTAGCAATCGAAAAAGCTATTCAAAAGGCTGATATTGGTGTAAATCCTATTAATGATGGAAACGCTATAAGAATAGTATTTCCAGAATTAACAGAAGAAAGAAGGAAAGAGTTAACTAAAGATGTAAAATCATTAGGTGAAGAAGCAAAGGTTGCAATAAGAAATTCTAGAAGAGATGGTATGGATATGGTTAAGTCTAGTCAAAAATCTGGTGAAATTACAGAAGATGAATTAAAGACTTTAGAAGATAAAATTCAAAAGATTACAGATAAATATATAGGTGTAATCGACGATGTAATAGCTACTAAAGAGAAGGAAATAATGGAAGTATAAGAAAAGGATTGATTTGTTTGAAAACTAGAATAATTTCAGGATTAATATATTCTATATTCTTGGTTGCAATACTTATTATTAACGTTGAGATTGTTGATACTATAGTAATATTTGCTATATCTGCAATTGGAATGTATGAATATATGAAGGCTTTTAAAACTGCGGGATATAACCCAGTATCATGGGTAGGTTATATAGGCTGTTTAGGCCTTTTTGCTATGGGAGGAATAATTCAAAATGGTGAAAAAATCATGTATTTAAGAGTTTTTTTACCAATAGCAATTATTTTGTTATTTATTTATGCAATACTTACTAATTTAAAGACTAATATAATGGACATAATGATAACATGTTTTTCATTAGTTTTAATACCTTTTATGTTTTCATTTATGAAGTTAGTACTTTTGATGGAACATGGAAGAATAATATTGTTGTATGTGCTATTTGGGGCATTTGCTTCAGATATATTTGCATATTTTATAGGATCTAAGTTCGGAAAGAAAAAATTATGCCCAAATATTAGCCCTAAGAAAACTGTTGAAGGATCAGTTGCAGGTATTATAGGGGTAGTTGTTTCATATATTGTATTAACAATTATTTCAAATAATTATTTTGGATTAAGTATAAACTTTATGGTAATAATAATATCTGGAGTAATAATTGCTGTAATTGGACAGTTTGGTGATTTAACAGCTTCGGCAATTAAAAGATTTTGTAAGATAAAAGATTTTGGATCAATTATGCCAGGTCATGGAGGAATATTAGATAGATTTGATAGTGTTATGTTTGTAGCACCAATAGTATATATACTATTTAAGTTTTTTTTAGGATTTTGATGTTAGGAGGAAAATATTTTGTTAACTTTTTTAATTACTATTATAAAATTGCTCGTAATTTTGTGTGTAGTAGCAACAATACATGAATTTGGTCATTTTTTATTTGCCAAAATATTTAAAATGGGAGTTAATGAGTTTTCGATAGGATTTGGACCGAAAATATTTCAAAAAGAATACAAGGGCACAAAGTACTCTTTAAGATGCTTACCTTTAGGTGGATTTTGTGCAATAGAAGGTGAGGATGGAGAGTCGGAAAGTGAAAGCTCATTTGTTAATAAAAGTCCATTAAAGAGGATTATTGTATTAGTAGCTGGTGTAATGTTTAATGCTATGCTTGCAGTTATTATATTTATGATTATTGGGTTTAGCGTTTCGACATATAATACTAAAATAACTTCTCTTGATGAGAGTTCACCTTTGTATAAATCAGGTGTGCAAATAGGTGATGAGATATATTCTGTAAATGGTAAAAGGGTGCATATTGTTGATGAAGTACTTTCTAAAAAATCCGATTTACCAGAGAATGTAAAAATTGAATACTTAAGAAACGGAAAAATTGAATCTACTGTAGTAAATGGAGCAGTTACGAATATAGGGTATATAGGTGTTTCATTTAAACTTAACGATGAAAAAACTCAGGTTACAAATGAAATAGATATGGTAGCATCAGGTGGCGCAGCTGTAGAAACTGGTTTAAAATCCGGTGATAGAATAATAAAAGTAGGTGATGTATCTACATTTGATTCTACTCAAATTATAAATATTGTAAAGCAAAATGCAAATAAGACCTTAATTTTAACAATTCAAAGAGATGGCGAAATTATAGAAAAGAGTATTACGCCAAGTAGTCAAAGATATTTCAGTTTAGGAGCCTTTTCAACTGAAGAAGTAAAACCTAATTTATCACTTGCTTTAGTTAGTGCTAAGAATAATTTTAAAAATATAATTGGTTCGTATGTTGATTTGTTTAAAGGTAATGTTAGTGTAAATGAAATGTCTGGAATTGTTGGAATAGGTGAAGTAGTGTCTAAAACAGATAGCTTTATTTCATTCTTAAATTTACTTGGAATAATCAGTTTGGCAGTTGGTGTAGCAAATATTATGCCTTTTCCACCACTTGATGGAGGAAAAGTAGTATTAGTTTTAATAGAAGCTATAACTAAAAAAAGAGTACCTATAAAAGTAGAGGCAATAATTTCATACATAGGCCTTGCTCTTCTAATTGTATTAACAATTTTTGTAACATACAATGATATAATAAGATTAATATAACAAATAATGTAAGACGACTATAATGTAATATTATAGCCGTCTTTAAACAAGGAGAAAAAATTAATTTAGGTGAGACCTTTCATTGAATTTTATTTGGCAATTGCCATCAATTAAATAGGTGTACCTTTCGCAAATGATTTTACCATATGCAAGTTTTGAATGTGCGACAAATTCAAGTAGTTTTTCAGGAGTATCATTACCATTTAAATTTACGATATTCATTGAATAAACAATAATTTTGGAATCCTTTTTTAGGCATACAAGTTTTCCCGAAATATATGAAAAATTTGTACAGCCCGCAAGTATTAAATTATCGTTATAGAAAAAATCGTATTTTAAATTTTTGCTACCGATCCATGCGCCATTTTTTAATTTTATAACGTTACTATAATAGTCGTTAAACATATCGATCCCTCCAATCAAAGTTATCTAAAAAATAATTTGTATACTATATTATATTACATAGAATAAAAAAAATTAACAAAAATTTAAAAATTATATATATTATTCATAAAAAATAAATAAGACAAGTATAATATAGTAGAAATATTGGAGGTAAATATGCAATACGTTATATTAATTCTTGCAATAATTGCAGTGATAATTGTAGCTAAATTATTATCCTGGCCATTAAAAAAAATATTAAAATTATTATTAAATATAGTATTGGGTTTGATTATGATTTTAATTGTTAATGTATTTGGTGGAAATATAGGTTTAAATATACCTTTTAACTTTGTTACAGCATTAGTGGCAGGACTACTTGGAATACCTGGCGTAATTGCTCTAATAGCTATACATTATATATTTTAATTAATAATAGTATAAATTTTTAGTACATATTGTATATAACTTAAAAAATAGGAAAAAATATTAACAGAAAATAATCTGGAGGTATTATGATAAAAATTAACTTTAAGGGATATACAATATGTATTTTTATGCTTCTTTTCCTTTTGTTTTTTTTATATTTATCAATAAACTATGATAATAGTTTTAAAATTTTTGCAAAAACTTTATATAATAATGTCCTGGCTGCCAAAACTGATCAAAGTTCTACCTCAACTGATAAGGCCTCTACCAGTGGGAATATGGTAGATTTACTTGCAAGACTTATAAATGGTGAAGCAAGAGGTGAACCTTATGAGGGGCAAGTAGCAGTTGGAGCCGTTGTATTAAATAGGGTTAAAAGTGCAGAGTTTCCAAATACAATAACAGATGTTATATATCAAAAGAATCAGTTTTCCTGTATAACAGATGGACAATTTAATAAACCAATAGATAAAAACTCATCAGTATACAAGGCTGCACAGGAAGCGATTAATGGAGCTGATCCAAGTAATGGAGCTCTTTTTTTCTATAATCCTAAAACAACTAAAAGTAAGTGGTTATTCTCTTTAAAAACGGTAAAGACAATTGGAAGCCATAGATTTGCAATAGGTGGTTAATATGATAGAAAAATTTGAGAAAAAGATTAATAACATAAAACAAAAAATAAATAAAAAAGTATTGGCTGTAAGTATATTTATGATTTTTGCAGCAATAACTATTTTTGCGGTGGAAATGTCAAATAATTTTAAAAGACAAAAACAACTAGCTCAGGATGGTTATAATAAGGCAATGTACCAAATGGTTGGATATGTAAATAACGTTGAAACAGAACTTGCTAAATTACAGATAACAAATACTACAAAAATTACATCTACGACACTTGCTAATATATGGAAACAAGCTAGTCTTGCAAAAGAAAATTTAGAATCATTACCTAGTACACAAAATGATATGTCAAATGCATCAAAATATTTAACACAGTTAAGTGATTATTCGTATTATTTATTAAAAAAAGTAGTTCAAAATGAAAAAATATCTGATGATGAATATGCAAAAATATCAAAATTATACGAAAGTTCTAGAAAGCTAGATGATGTCATGAGTAGCATATATAATGATTTAAACGATGGAAGAATCAAATGGGATGAGTTGGAAAAAATAAGTGATGAAAAACTAGAAAATTCAGAAGTTACAACTACAGTTTCAAATATTTCGAATATTTCAAAAACATTTCAAGAATATGAGGGATTAATATACGATGGGGCATTTTCTGATCATATATTAACTCAAAATCCAAAGTATTTAAGTGATAATATTGTTTCAAAAGAGGAAGCAAAGAATAACATAACTCAAATATTTGGAAGTGATAACATAGAGTATATATCAGATGGAGAAGAATCAAATGGGAGAATTGATTTATATGACTTTCAATTAAAACTTAAAAATTCTGATGTCGTAAGGGATATAAGCATGACAAAAAATGATGGTAAACTTTATTTAATGATAGGAGATAGAAAGGTTGAAGAAGAAAAAATTTCTATGGAGGAAGCTTCAGATATTGGAATAGAGTTTTTAAGAAAAATTGGAATTGAAAATGTGAAACAGACATATTATCTAAAAACAGAAAATTTTGCAATTATAAATTTTGCTGCATTTGAAAATAATGTTACGATTTATCCCGATTTAGTAAAAGTGAAAGTAGCTTTAGATAATGGTGAGGTATCCTCAGTAGAGTGTCAGGGATACGTCTTTAACCATGAAAAAAGGTCAGATATTAAACCGAGCATAAGTATTGACGAGGCAAGAAAGCAAATTAATAAAAATATAAAAATATTAAGTGAAGGTATAGCAATAATTCCTACTGAATCAAAGAATGAAATCTTAACATATGAATTTAAAGGTAAGATTGATGAAAGAGAATTTTTAATATATATAAATGCAAAAACAGGTCAGGAGGAGAGAATATTATTAATTTTATATACAGAAGGTGGAATACTTACAATGTAAAAAAACAGCACTTTTGTGCTGTTTCTATTTTTTTTCTAATCTTTTTTTTTCATATTTTAACAATTGTTCATATAATTTTTCTTCACGTTCAGTTATATCCTTAGGTAGGTCAATATTAACCTTTAAAAACAAAGTACCCCTTATTCCTTCTTCAGAAATATATCCTTTCTCAGAAATTGTTACAAGATCACCTACGTGTAATTTCTTTGGTAAAGAAACATTAATTTTTTCTCCAAGTATTTCCATATGATAGTCACCACCAACTGCTGCAAGCGCTGGTGATATGTTTATATCTTTATATAAATCTGTATCTTTTAACTTTAATTCATTATCTTCAAGTAATTTCACATGGATTATTAAATCACCATTTTTTCCGCCATTTTTTCCAGGATTACCTAAAGCTGCTAATCTAATTTTATCACCATTTTTTATGCCTATTGGAACATTTACAGAATAAGTTCTCATACCGGACTTGTGAGATTTTATTGCTATTTTTTTCTCGACTCCAAATAGACCCTCTTCCAATGTTACTTCTAAGTGAGTAATTATATCTTTTCCTTTTTCTTGTTTTTGTTTAGCTTTTTTCTCAGTTTGAGGAGAATTATCGATGTCACCAAAATTTTGTGCATCATCCTTTTTAAATCCAAGGATTGTTGTTAATAAATCATTGATTACATTTACTCCTGACTTAAATTCATATTTCACATTAGAAAGACTTGAATCTGTGTCAACCATTCCAAATCCTAATCTACTTGTTTGTCTATCATATTTTCTTCTTTTTTCTTCATTTGTTAAAACATCATATGCTTCATTAACATCTTTAAACATTGTTTCAGACTCAGGTGTTTTATTAGTGTCTGGATGATATTTTTTCGCCAATTTTCTATATGATAATCTAATTTCATCTTTTGAACTTTTTCTATTTACATTTAATATTTCGTAGTAATTTTTGTATTTCATATATTGCTCCTTCTTATACTAAAATTTCAAAAACATTATATCATATTTTACACTTTTTTCAAGAATTTTAGCTTGCTTTTTTATTTTTTTTACTGTATAATCCTAAATTTGACAGTTAAAAGCTAGAAACGTTGTATACCAACGCTTCTAGCTTTTCAAAAGTGCACAAT
>CAKOYA010000007.1 GCA_934130325.1 uncultured Clostridia bacterium | reverse complement strand
TCAGTTGGTAGAGCATGCGGCTGTTAACCGCAGGGTCGTTGGTTCGAGTCCAACTGGAGGAGCCAATTTGAGTCAGTTTTTTACTGGCTCTTTTTCTTTTTGTAATAATATAACAATATTTTAAAGAAAATACTTGACATAATTTAAGAAAAATTATATAATTTGTGTTATCTTAATTTAAAAACCAATATTGACTAATGGAGGTAATAATATGGAAAGAAAGCCAAAAATTTTGATTGATGTGGATGACGTCATTGTAGATGGTGTTTTTTTGGATGCATTAAATAAGTTTAAGAAAACCAATTATACACAAGATCAGTTTAAAACTTATTTTATAGAGGAAGAAGTATTAGAAAAATCTGAAATTGATAATTTTCACAATTTTCTTCTTTCATATGATTATTATAAAGACTGTAATTTGGTTGATGGAGTTAGTGATGTTTTGCCTACTATAAATAAATATATGGATGTGTATTTTTGTTCATCTTGTATAGTAAAGGGAATGGAAAGTAAATCAGGTATTTTTTTTGAAAGAAAATATAACTTTTTATTGAGGTCTTTTCCATACATTGATCCTAATAAGTATATATTTACTACATCTAAAAATAATTTTAGTGGAATTGATTTTCAAATTGATGACTTGATTTCAAATTTACAGGGGAATGTTAATAATAAAAAAATTTTATTTACTCGGCATCATAACAAAGAGATAAATGATATTAGTTTGAAGGATATGAATATAGTTAGGGCAAATACTTGGTATGAAATTTTAAGCATATTGCTTTTTTATCAGGACTAAAAATGTAGTAATTACAAGTATATAAATCTAGGAGGTATTTCTTATGTTAACTACTAATTTTAAACTAAAATATTTAGAAATAGCACTTTTAAAATTTGATCGGATTCAAAATGAAGACTATGATGCCTTTTTTGAATTGATTAAGTATTTTTGGTCAAATCCTAAATATAATGTGGATTTTCCTAAAGAATTTAAGTTTTCTCTAAAAGACGGAAGTAAAGATGAGAGTTATCAACGCGTGACAGAAATTTTAAAGGATTATAATTTTGTTTTTGAAAACTTTGATTTTTTGCACTTTACAAAAGAAGGATGGAAATTCTTTTATTCACTTGAAAAAAGTTGTTTATCTATTGAAGAAACCTTTAATCATTATAATACTACGAGATGTTAAAGCGTTACAAAAACCTTTGAATATTACTAATATTCAAAGGTTTTTTAACATGTTGTATAAAAATATCATATACTAAGATAGGTGATTAATATGCAATCTTTATTTGAAACATTAATTTATTTACTCGGAATATTTGGTATAATATTTACTTCTATATCATTTATCGAAATATTCAATTATAGGAACTATCCTTCATATAAAATTTTTGAAAAAAAGAGAGAGAAGGAAAAAAAAGTTGAAATTATTATAAATATATCTGGTTTAACTTTAGAAGAAGAAGAGGAACTTATTAATGCTATCGAAAAAGGAGAATATGAAGATATAAAAGATATATCCGATTTATTAAAAATTCAAAGAGAAGGTTAATTTGACAAAAAATATTATTTTGTGTAAAATATAGTCAGGTGATTAGAATGTACGCTTTTTTTAAGGGGAAGGTAGAATCTATTTTTAATGATAGATTAATAATAGATGTAAATAATATTGGTTATGAAATAAACATGCCAGAAAATGAATTAAAAAATATTAATGTTAATTCGCAAATAAAAGTATATACATACTTATATGTAAGAGAGGATGATATGAAATTATTTGGATTTCTATCCTACGAAACATTGAATTTTTTCAAAAAATTAATTACTGTAAGTGGTGTAGGAGCAAAAATGGCACTAGGTATAATATCTAATATATCTCAAGAAAGTATGTGTCTTGCTATTGCCACAGGTGATGTTTTAACATTGAAATCTGTACCTGGAATTGGCCCTAAGATGGCCCAAAAAATAATTTTTGAATTAAAGGATAAAGTGTTAAAAGAAGACATTACAAATATTAAAAATAAAGATAATTCTGGTAATATTGTCAATAATGTAAATGTAGATGAAGCTATTACAGCTTTACAGGTTTTAGGTTATTCTGAAAAAAATATAAAACAAGTTATATCAAAATTAGAAATTGCACAAGATAGTGTTGAAGACATTATTAGAAAGGCATTAAAAGAAATGCAAAATATATAGAAATATGTAGACAAAAATCTTATTTTATGATATTATTTTTATATAATTGGTGGTATATGAAAGGAAAATACAAATGATAGAATTTGTTAATGTAAAAAAAGAGTATAATCATGATGTAGTTGCTTTAGATAATATAAACGTTAATATACAAAAAGGAGAATTTGCTTTTTTAGTTGGACCATCAGGATCGGGTAAATCTACTTTTTTAAAGCTTATGATAAAAGAAGAGGAACCTACTAATGGTAAAATATTAATAGATGGAAAAGACATTGGAAAATTGAAAAGTAAAGATATTCCTTTCTTAAGAAGAAAGATAGGTTTTGTATTTCAAGATTTTAGATTATTATACGATAGAACTGTATATGAAAATATTGCTTTTGCACTAAGAGTAATAGAGTGCACAGAAAGAGAAATAAAAACACAAGTAAAAAATGTATTAGAAATGGTAGGACTGACAGGAAAAGAAAAATTTTATCCAAATCAATTATCAGGGGGCGAACAGCAAAGAGTTGCACTTGCACGTGCTATGGCTACAAAACCTCCTATTATAATTGCGGATGAACCTACAGGTAACCTTGATCCTTCTACAGCTCAGGAAATATTTAAGACTTTACTTGATATAAATGCTAGAGGTACCACTATATTAGTAGTTACACATGCTATGGATATTGTAAAGCAACTTAATAAAAGAGTAATCGCTCTAGAGCATGGTAAAGTAATAAAGGATGAACAACAAAAGGGAGGTTATCAAGTATGACTACAAGAACATATTTAATAAAAGAGGGCTATGATAATTTAAGGAAACATGGCTCTAAGACTTTTTCTACTATGCTTATTATATGTGCTACTATGCTTGTACTTGGTATATTTATAATATTATTTCAAAACGTTAATAAAAATGTTGAAATAGTTAGAGTAGAACAAGGCTTGCAAGCCTTTATTGATGACACTGCTTCTGAAGATGATATTGAATATATGAAAGATGAAATAAAACAAATCGAAGGAGTAAAAGAAGTAAAATATATAGACAAAGATATGGCTTATGAAGATGCTAAAGAGGCTTTTAAAGATCAAGAATATTTTTTAGAAGGGTTGAATAAGGTAAATATATTTCCTGCATCTTTCGTTGTTACATTTTCAGATATTAATCAAAGCTCTACAATAAAAACAACTGTAGAAAAAGTAGATGGAATTTATAAAGTTAAATATAATGAATCTACAATTCAAGCAGTTATTTCAATGTCAAAAATAGCTAATATATTTTTGTTGGGGATAGGTGCAGTGTTACTTATAGTGAGTATTTTTATAATATCTAATACAATAAAACTTGCTGTATATTCAAATAAACGTGAGATTTTTATAATGAAGTATATAGGTGCTACTAACAGATTTATTAGAACTCCCTTTATAATAGAAGGAACTATAATGGGGGTAGTTTCAGCAATAATATCATTTATATTAATTTCAATATCATATGTTGTATGTTACGCTAGAATACCTAAAATTGGTTCAAGTATGGGAGTATTTGGTTTTCTACCATATTCTAGTCTATGGTATCAAATATTGATAGTTTATTTGGTTTTAGGTTTATTTATCGGTATATTTGGTAGTGCTTTGTCAATAAAAAAATATTTAAAAGCGTAGGAGGAAAATAATGCATATTCAAAATAAATTAAAATTTTCAATTTGCGTATGTTCTGTTATTTCTATTTTGCTTACTTCCTGCGTATTGGCTACAACAAGTAAGGTTCAGGAGTATAATACTGAACTTGAAAAGGTAAAACAACAGGAAAAAGAAAATGCAAATAAGCTTTCTGGAGTAGAAAAAGAGCTAGCAGAATATAATTATGAAATTGCAGAATTAGATGGTGATATGGACAAATATAGCAGACAACTAGCAGAATTACAACAAAAAGTTGATGATATTAATAAAAAATTGGAAGAAAACGAATCAGCTTTGCAAAATTCTGCTCAGATATATAATGCTGCTGAAGATATGTATGCAATTAGATTAAGATCAATATATGAAAATGGTATATTAAGTTTTTGGGACGTGCTTTTTGCGTCTCAAGGGATTTCTGATTTTTTTTCTAGAATGAATGTATATACTAGTATATTAGAATATGACAAGTCATTAGTGACAAATATGAAGAGTCAAAAAGAGTATATAGACTATATAAAAAAAGATATTGAAGTTCAAAAGCTTCAGCTTGATCAGTTAAAATATGATACTCAAAAATCAACTGATGCCTTAAATGCTACTATGACTGCAAAACAGAATAAAGTAAAGGAATTAGAAAACTCACAAAGTGAATTAAAAGCTAATTCTGAATTATTAGCTCAAAAAAGGCAAGCAGCTTTAAAAAAGGTAGAAGAAGAAGTAGCTAGAGTTATAGCTGAATCGCAAAAAAATTCAAGTGGCGGAAGTTCCACAACATTTACTGGTAGTGATTATGTATGGCCTGTTTCAGGTTATGCTATAATTACTACGAGATTTGGAGAAGTGTATAATCTGGTTAATCCTGCTGGTAGTGCTCATACTGGAGCTGATATTGCGGGATCTGGTATTTTCGGAAAACCTATAATGGCAATACAATCTGGAACCGTTTCAGTTGCAACATATAGCAATTATGGTTATGGAAATTATGTTATGATTAATCATGGAAAAAATGCAAATGATGGAAATACTTATATATCTTTATATGGACACTGTAGTTCACTTGCAGTTTCAAAAGGACAAACTGTAACAAAGGGACAAGTAATAGGTTATGTTGGGAGTACAGGAAACTCAACAGGTCCACATTTGCACTTAGAAGTTCGTATTAATGGAAAAATTACAGATCCATTAAAATATTTTCCAGGTATGAAATTTACATATTATTAAAAATTTATAAAGTTTTTTGAAAACTATTGACATATTTTATCTTTTATTAGATAATTATTGTATGATATGTGCGTAGGAGGGAATATATGAGTGCTGCTATAATAAATAAATTTATGGATATGATGGGAATAGGTAATCAAGAAGAGTATGATGAAGAAGAAATGGATTTAGTTGAGGATGAGGAAATGGAAACAGAAAGTGAAGAAGTTTATTCTAAACCGAAGTCTAGATCTAGACGTTCTTTTGCAGAGATAGAAAAAGAGAGTCCATATGGTGCAAAGAGTGTTCAAACTAAGGTTATACCAATGAACACTGCAGTTTCATCATCTAAAATGGTTATTACACAACCAACATGCTATGAAGATGTAGAAGAAATAGGTTCATACTTAAAGAATAAAAAGTCCGTTATTATAAATCTTGAAAACGTGGGCAAAGAAGATGCAAGGCGTGTTCTTGACTTTTTAAGTGGTGCAACATTTATGATAGAGGGAACTATACAAAGGGTTTCAAATCTTATTTATTTAATGGCTCCAAGAAATGTTGAAATACAAAATGAATTAGATAGGAACCAAGCTAGTAAGCAGAAAGCATCTTTTTCATGGCTTAAATAATATTTTGAATGTGGACTTGTATGTCTGCATTTTTTTAAAAGAGGAGGGATCATATGTTAACACCGTTAGATATTGATAATAAAACTTTTAAGAAGGCAAAGATTGGTGGATATGATATAAATGATGTAGAAGACTTCTTAGTCAAAGTAATGGACGATTATGAAATTTTGTACAAAGAAAATGCTGAATTGAAAGATAAAGTAAATACTATTCAAGAATCTGTTAAGTATTACAAATCCATTGAAGAAGGAATTAATAAAACAATTGAAAATGCTCAATCACAAGCGGAAAACATTAAAGAGGTAGCATTAAGAGAAGCTGAAACTATAAAAAAAGAAGCAGAGGTTGATTCTAGAAATGAACTAGAAAATTTAAAACAGGAAATCATAAAAGCAGAAAATGATTTAGAGGAAAAAAGGAAACAAATGCAAATATATAAGATAAGAGTAAGTTCTATGTTACAAGCTCAGTTAAATATAATAAATGAAGATAGAGATGTATAGTAAAAAATAAACGCAAAGATTGAAGTGAACCCAGAATGTTAGACAAATGTTTAACAAGGAGGGTTCATTTTTTATGTTAGAGAATAAAGATAGGTTAAGTGAATGATTACGGAATGTAATAGACTTAGACAAACTGTTTGAATATGACGAAAGTGTTATAATTAGTCTATTAAATGATGTGGGGAAGATTGAAGATGTTGTATTTAGAAAAGCAGTAGAAAATGACTATGCAAAAGTAGTAGCGTTATTACTTAAGGATAGACGAGTAAACCCTGGAGCAGATGATAACTATGCAATAAAATTTGCTGCAAGAAATGGCTATATTAAAATAGTAAAAATGCTTGTAGAAACCTTATAAGTAGAGTATATCAAATAGTTTGTGTAAACTAAAATAAACTTTCTATGATATTAACAGATGCTATATTTAAATAATATAGTGTCTGTTTTTAATTGTGTTCCAGGCATGGTATTAATCTAGCTGGTGAAAGTCCAGTCACAGGAATTTACCGCCAAGTGTAGTGAACCACAAGTTGAAAACAGTAATGTTGGGATGAAGGAAGTGGTGTAGCAAAATTCTTGAGCCTACGAACAGAAACTTGATAATAAAGGCTATGAGTTGGATAAGATTGCATAACAAATCAAAGTCCGAAAGGTAAACGTATAACCAAAATAGTAAATCAAGAGGTTATGGAATGAAAGATTAATGTCTTACCCTGGGAGCCCCTAACGCATAGAAATATGTGCGATAAAAAGCAGATAGTTAGGGAGTCAGCTGAGGTCATAGTAGGTATTAGAAATAATACTAAAGGACTTAATGTTTATATAGTGCAAATCACTATAAGCAATGTTCAAGAAGTCTGAAATGAGGGATAATCAAAATAATTAGAAAACGTAATTCTAATTTGATGAAGAGTAAGGAGATGTTCTTGAATAAATTTACGAATGGAGAGAGGAGCAACAAACAAAATGAAATTAATTGAAGAGATTTTAATTGAAGAAAACTTAAAAGAGGCAACAAAAAGGGTTAAAGCTAACAAAGGAGTAGCCGGTGTAGATAAAATGACAGTAGACCAAATAGATGTATATTTTGAAGAACATGGAAAAGAAATAAAAGACAGAATAATGAATAAGAAATACAAACCACAATTAGTTAAGAGAGTGTATATCCCAAAAGCTAATGGAAAACTAAGACTACTAGGAATACCGGTAGTGGTAGACAGAGTTATACAACAGGCAATAGCCCAGAATCTAATACCAATATATGAAAATCTTAATAAAATAAATATTAAATTTAAAAATGGATTTAATGAAGAAGAAATAATTAAAGTCGTAAATTCAAGATTAGGTTGGTACAAAAGATGTAGCATGAATGTGGTTAATTTTATATTAAATCCAAAGGTTTTGAATATAAAAACAAAGGAAAGACCAGGTTTGGTCAATCCTTTGGAATATTACCTTAATAGTTTGTAATTAAACTGTATAAATGTAGCGCCGTATACGAGACCTGTACGTACGGTGCAATGGGAGGGACAATAACAATTTTGTTATTTCTCTACCCTATTAATACTGTGAAAAAGATTGACATAAGACTAATACTATGTTATATTAAAGTAGTGAAAAAAATACTTCTAAATAATTTAAAGGAGGAATTTATTATGTTAGAGAATAAAGATAGGTTAAGGGAATGCTTACGGAATGTAATAGACTTAGCCAAACTGTTTGAATATGACGAAAGTGTTATAATTAGTTTATTAAATGAGGTAGATGGGCTTGAAGATGTAGTATTTTTGAAAGCAGTGAGAAATGATTATGCAAAAGTAGTGGAAATATTACTCAAGTATGAGCGAGTAGACCCTACAGCAGAAGATAACTATGCAATAAGGTATGCAGCAGCAAATGGTCATGCAGAAATAGTGGAAATGTTGCTTAAGGATAAGCGAGTAGATCCTGCAGCGGATGATAACTACGCAATAAGGAATGCAGCAGCAAATGGTTATGTAAGAGTAGTAGAGTTATTACTTAAGGATAAACGAGTAAACCCTGGAGCAGATGATAACTACGCAGTAAGGAATGCAGCAGCAAATGGTCATACAGAAATAGTGGAAATGTTGCTCAAGGATAAGCGAGTAAATCTTACAGTGGCTGAGAGAATTTGGCTAAAAATACTTGCAAAAAACATTGGGAAAAAATAAATAATAGTGTAAAGTATCCTTCGATAAATTTCGGGGGATATTTTATATATTAATATTTTGAAAAAGCACAAAATTTACGTAAAATAAATGTTATGTCATAATGTAGTAGTTTAATTATGTCTATTTTTTCTTTTAAACAGGTAAATAACTATTGAAAGTATTACTAAAATGTGTTAAAATTACATGTATCAGTATGAATGAGGAGAATAGAATATGTTTGATAAATTAGAAGAATTATTAAATAAATATAATGATTTAACAAGAAAAATTTCAGATCCTGATATAATTTCAGATCAAAATATTTGGAGAAAATATATGAAGGAACAATCGGCTTTAAAAGATGTTGTCGATAAATACATAGAATATAAGGGCGTGAAACAAGCAATGGAAGATGCTCAAGAACTTATGACCGATCCTGATATGAAGGAAATGGCTGAGGAAGAGTATTATACAAATAAAGATAAAATACCTAATTTAGAAGAGGAATTAAAAATATTGTTATTACCAAAAGATGTTAATGATGACAATAATGTTATTATTGAAATAAGAGGTGGAGCTGGTGGAGAAGAAGCTGCACTCTTTGCATATAATTTATACAGAATGTATACTATGTATGCAGAATTAAAAAGATGGCAAATAGAGGTAATTGATATAAACGAAACCGGAATTGGAGGATTAAAAGAAGTTTCTTTCATGATAAAGGGCAAGGGTGCTTATAGTAGATTGAAATTTGAAAGTGGGGTACATAGAGTTCAACGTGTTCCTGAAACAGAAGCAAGTGGTAGAATTCATACTTCTACTGTAACAGTTGCAGTGTTGCCCGAAGTTGAGGATGTGGAAGTAGAAATAAATCAAAACGATTTGAGAATAGATACTTATAGATCAAGTGGAGCAGGAGGACAACACGTAAATAAAACATCTTCTGCTATAAGAATTACACATATTCCAACTGGAATTGTAGTTGCTTGCCAAAATGAACGTTCACAATTACAAAATAAAGAGGCGGCTATGAAAATGTTAAGATCAAAACTATATGAATTAGAACAAGAAAAACAAGATAGCGAATTAGCTCAAAAAAGAAAGTTACAAGTTGGAAGTGGTGATAGAAGTGAAAAAATTAGAACTTACAATTATCCACAAAGTAGAGTAACTGATCATAGAATTAACTATACTATTTATCAACTTGAAAGCTTTTTAAATGGAAACTTAGATGAAATGATAGAGGCTTTAATTACAGCAGATAGAGCTGAAAGATTAAAAGAAGGAAATATATAAAATTAAAAAATATACGTTATGTCATTTTCTATATAACGTATATTTTTTATGGTAATAATAAGGTTTATATTAAATATCTTTCAATACGTTCGTTTAATCTAGAAATAATTTCATATGTTATTGTATGATTTATATGTGCTAGTTTTTGTAGGTCTTCTCTTGATTTAAATATTGTAACTTCATCGCCGACATGTATAGGAGTGGTAACATTCGAAATATCGATCATGCACATATCCATACAGATATTTCCTACAATTTTACATTTATTGTTACCTATATGTACATAGTATCTATTTGAACAAGTCCTAGATAGTCCATCAGCGTATCCTATTTGAATTGTAGCAATTTTTTGACCTTCTTTTGCTGTATAAGTTGCTCCATAACTAATTTTTGTATCATTAATAATATTATGTATCCTAATTATTGGAGCTTTTAATGTAAGACATGGTAATATATTATTATCTTTTATTGAATTGTCTGGCATGTAACCGTATATTAATATACCACTACGTACATGGGTATATTGATAATTAGGGTAATACAAAATTCCAGCACTATTTAGAGCATGTACGTATTTAAAAGAGTATCCCATGTTGTTTAATTTCTTTACTATTCTATCAAAAATCTCAAGTTGAAATTTAGTATAATTAATATTAGAATCAGCACATGAAAGATGTGTATAAATTCCTTCTATTTGAAGTTGCCTTAAATTATCTTTTATTAATTTTATATTGTTATAAATACTTGCTTCATCAAAACCTAATCTTCCCATACCACTATCAATTTTAATATGTATTTTAACATTTGAGTTCATTGAAATGGCATAGTTGTTTAACTTCTCTAATAATTGAATATTTGAAGCAGAAACAGTTAAATCATATTTTATTATATTTTCAAAATCACATTCTAAAAATTGTGATGTGACCAAAATATTAGAAGTGATTTTATTTTTTCGTAAATTTACTCCTTCTGAAACTAAAGCTACCCCGAAATCTGAGATACCATTTTTTTCAAGCAGTTTAGCTATATTTATTGCTCCACATCCATATGCATTTGCTTTAATCATTGCTATTATATTTGTGTTGCTATTTAATTTTGATTTTAAGTAGTTAATATTATTTAATATATTTTTTGAATTAATGTACAATTTTGCTGACAATTTTTTCACCTCACTGTATAATTATATATCATATATACAGTATAAATGCAATTAGGATTATAATTTGATTATAAATTGAATAATAAAATTCTAAAAAATATTAAGTTTTTAAATATTTGTATTGACTCACATATTAACTTATGATATAATAATTAAAACATTGTTTCTTAAGAGGTATTACTATGTAAACTATGATTTAAAAAGGATGGTTGAAATAGTGAATAAATTAAAAATTATATTTAGTTAAAAAAAGATAATATAAAAGCGAATTAGTTTATGTAAACTAATTTAGCTTTTTGTTGTCTTTTTGGTGTTGTGTTTTGGGGGTATAAAAATGGTTCATGAAATTAAAAATGGAAAAGCTACTAGAATGAGTTTTTCAAATATCAAAGAAGTTATAGATATGCCTGACTTAATTGATATTCAAAAACAATCTTACGATTGGTTCTTAAAATCAGGACTAAAAGATGTATTGTTTGATGCATCTCCTATATCTGATTTTTCTGGCAATTTATTTTTAGAATTTGTAGATTATAGACTAGAGAAAGAAACAAAATATACAATAGAAGAAGCAAAGGAAAGAAATACAAGTTATTCTTCTAGATTACAAGTACAAGTTCGTCTTATAAATCGTGAAACTGGGGAAATAAAGGAACAAGAAATATTCTTTGGCGATTTGCCTGTTATGACAGATAGTGGTACATTTTTAATTAATGGAGCAGAGAGAGTTATTATTTCACAACTTGTACGTTCTCCGGGTGTGTATTTTGCTTCTGAAAGGGATAAAACAGGTAAGTTGTTATATACTTCAACAGTTATGCCTATACGTGGTACATGGCTTGAATATGAATCTGATGCTTCAGATATGATTTATGCTAGAGTAGATAGAACAAGAAAAGTTCCAATAACTACTTTAATTAGGGCTTTAGGAATTGAAACAGATCAACAAATAATTGATTTATTTGAAGATGACTTAATAAATAACATTTTGTATAAAGATCCTTCTAAAACTCAAGATGCAGCTTTATTGGAAATATATAAAAAATTAAGACCTGGTGAGCCGTTACATGTTGATGCAGCAAAAAGTTTATTATTTGGATTGTTATTTGAACCTAGAAGATATGATCTTGCAAGGGTAGGAAGATATAAGTATAATAAAAAATTAAGTATAGCAGAAAGAATAAAAGGAAGAGTTGCTTACGAGAATATCATAAACGAGGAAACAGGAGAAATACTTGTAAATGCTGGAGAAGTTATATCCGAAGAAAAAGCATATGAAATCAAACATTCTGGTATTAATGTTGTATATATCAATGTAGATGATAAAAAAGTTAAAATTATCGGTAATAATACAGTTGATATTTCTAAGTATCTTGGTATTGAAATAGATAAAGATGTTATAAAAGAAGAAGTATATCTACCTGTACTAAAAGAAATACTAGAAAAATATGGTGATTTAGAAGAAAAAGAATTAAGAAAAAAAATCAAATTAAATAGGGAAAAATTAGTTGTCAAGTGCGCAACGCTTGATGATGTGATGGCTTCAATAAATTATTTTGTTAATTTTAGATTTGGATTGGGTGAAACTGATGATATAGATCATTTGGGAAATAGACGTGTAAGATGTGTTGGCGAATTACTACAAAATCAATTTAGAATTGGACTTGCTCGTTTAGAAAGAGTTGTTCGTGAAAGAATGGCAACACAAGATTTAGATGCAGCTACTCCTCAAACGCTTATAAATATTAAACCTGTTGTTGGAGCATTAAGAGAATTTTTTGGTAGTTCACAACTTTCACAATTTATGGATCAAATAAATCCTTTAGCAGAACTTACACATAAAAGGAGAATATCAGCTTTAGGGCCTGGTGGATTAACACGTGAAAGAGCTGGATTTGAAGTTCGTGATGTTCATCACACACATTATGGTAGACTTTGTCCTATTGAATCTCCTGAAGGTCCAAATATAGGACTTATATCTTCACTTTCAACATTTGCTAAGATTAATAGATATGGATTTATTGAGGCACCATATAGAGTTATAGATAAGGAAACTGGTGTGGTAACTGATGAAGTAGTATATCTTACTGCTGATGAGGAAGACAATTATATAGTGGCTCAAGCAAATGAACCTCTAGATGATGAAAATAAATTTACTCGTAAAAGAGTAAAAATAAGACATCAAGATGAGATAATAGAAATAGAAAAAGAAAAAGTTGATTTGATGGACGTTTCTCCTAAACAACTTGTATCAGTAGCAACAGCAATGATACCATTCTTAGAAAATGATGATGCAAAACGTGCACTTATGGGTTCAAACATGCAACGTCAAGCTGTACCTTTAATAAAGGCTGATAGTCCAATTGTAGGAACTGGAATTGAGTACAAAGCTGCGGTTGACTCAGGAATTGTAATAATAGCCAAAAATGATGGTATAGTATCATATGTTAGTGCTAATAAAATAATAATCGATACAAAAAATGGTAAAGACGAATATCATTTAATTAAATATCAGAGATCTAACCAAGGTACATGTATAAATCAAAAGCCAATTGTGTTAAAAGGCGAAAAAGTAAAAAAAGGTGATGTAATTGCTGACGGTCCTTCAACTGATAAAGGTGAATTGGCACTTGGTAAAAACATCCTTGTAGGATTTATGACATGGGAAGGTTATAACTACGAAGATGCAATACTTATTTCTGAAGATTTAGTAAGAGATGATGTACTTACAACAATTCATATTGAAGATTATGATTGCGAGGCTAGGGATACAAAACTTGGCGAAGAAGAAATTACAAGAGAAGTGCCAAATGTTGGTGACGATGCACTTAAAGACTTAGATGAAAATGGTATTATTAGAATAGGCGCTGAAGTAAGACCTGGCGATATATTAGTAGGAAAAGTTAGTCCAAAGGGTGAAACAGAACTTACAGCTGAAGAAAAATTATTAAGAGCTATATTTGGAGAAAAATCTAGAGAAGTTAGAGATACTTCACTTAGAGTGCCACATGGTGAAGCTGGAACAGTTGTCGATGTAAAAATTTATACAAGAGATAATTGTGATGAATTGGCTACGGGAGTTAATAAAGTTGTAAGAATATATATAGCTCAAAAAAGAAAAATAGCTGTTGGTGATAAAATAGCTGGACGTCATGGTAATAAAGGTGTAATTTCTCGTATATTACCAAGAGAAGACATGCCTTATTTACCTGATGGAACTCCTTTACAAATAGTATTAAATCCACTTGGTATACCTTCTCGTATGAATGTAGGGCAAGTTTTAGAAGTACATTTAGGATACGTTGCTAAAACATTAGGATGGAAAATATCTACTCCTGTATTTGATGGAGCAAAGGAAGCAGATATTAAAGCCTTATTTGAAAAACAAGGTTTAAATCCAACAGGAAAATTCCCAATTCATGATGGAAGAACAGGTGAACTTTTAGATGCGGAAGTTACAGTAGGATATATGTATATGTTAAAACTATATCATATGGTTGAGGATAAAATACATGCCCGTTCAATAGGACCATATTCATTAGTTACTCAACAACCTTTAGGTGGTAAAGCACAATTTGGTGGACAAAGATTTGGTGAAATGGAAGTTTGGGCTTTAGAAG
Source organism: uncultured Clostridia bacterium (assembly GCA_934130325.1). Taxonomy (GTDB): domain Bacteria; phylum Bacillota; class Clostridia; order TANB77; family CAG-465; genus CAG-465. Next base: position 38,036 of record CAKOYA010000007.1, on the reverse strand, counting down.
CATATGGTGCATCATATACTTTACAAGAAATGCTTACAGTTAAATCTGATGATACAGTAGGAAGATTAAAAACTTATGAAGCAATTGTAAAAGGTGAAAGTATACCTGCTCCTGGAATACCAGAATCATTTAGGGTACTTACAAAAGAACTTCAAAGCTTAGCATTAGATTTAAAAATGTATCGTGAAGATGAAAAATTAGAACTTAGAGAATCTATTGAGGATGATACTGATGGTGTTGAACCAAAATTTGATGATGATATTGATATGACAGTTACTGAAAATGATTTTATTGGTATGACTTTAGAAGATGAGAATGGCGAAGTTATTGATGAAACTGAAGAAAATGATGAATATGAAAAAGATGATTATACGGCTGACGAAGAATAAAAAGTATAAGGGGGAAATAAATAATGCAAGATTTAGAAAAGTTTGATAGATTAAGTATTGGACTTGCATCTCCTGAAAAGATCAGAGAATGGTCAAAAGGAGAAGTTAAAAAACCTGAAACTATAAATTACAGAACATTAAAGCCAGAAAGAGATGGACTTTTCTGCGAAAAGATATTTGGTCCTACCAAAGACTGGGAATGTCATTGTGGAAAATATAAAAAAGTAAGATATAAAGGAATAATCTGTGATAGATGTGGTGTTGAAGTAACAAAGAAAAAAGTAAGACGTGAGAGATTGGGACATATAGAACTTGCTTGCCCAGTATCACATATATGGTTTTTTAAAGGAATACCAGGTAGAATGGGCCTTATACTTGATATTTCACCTAAGGCTTTAGAAAAAGTACTATATTTTGCTTCATACATTGTGCTAGATGCAAAGGAAACAGGATTGAAACAATGTGATATATTAAATGAAAAAGAGTATAGGGAAGCTATAGAAAAGTATGGACCTTCTAGTTTTAGAGTTGGAATGGGAGCTGAGGCTGTTAGAGAATTACTTTCAAAGGTTGATCTTAATGATTTGAAGAATAAACTTTTGAAGGAATTAGATAAAGCAACAGGTGCAAAAAGGGCTAAAATTGTAAAAAGATTAGAGACTGTAGATGCTTTTATTGAGTCAGGTAATAAGCCAGAATGGATGATATTGGAAGTTTTACCTGTTATACCACCTGAACTTAGACCTATGACTCAACTTGATGGAGGTAGATTTGCTACTTCTGATTTAAATGATTTGTATAGAAGAGTTATTAATAGAAATAATAGATTAAAAAGATTATTAGAGCTAGAAGCGCCTGATATAATTGTAAGAAATGAAAAGAGAATGTTGCAAGAAGCAGTTGATGCGTTAATCGATAACGGAAGACGCGGTAGACCTATTACTGGCGCAGGTGGTAGAGCCTTAAAATCTCTATCAGATATGTTAAAGGGAAAGCAAGGTAGATTTAGACAAAATCTTCTTGGAAAAAGGGTAGACTATTCTGGTCGTTCAGTTATAGTTGTTGGCCCAGATTTGAAAATATATCAATGTGGACTTCCAAGAGAAATGGCGCTTGAATTGTTTAAACCTTTTGTTATGAAAGAATTAGTAAAAAGGGGAATTGCCTTTAATATAAAAAATGCTAAAAGAATGGTTGAAAGAACAGCTGTAGAAGTATGGGATGTTTTGGAGGAAGTTATAAAAGATAGACCTGTAATGTTAAACCGTGCCCCAACACTTCATAGATTAGGTATACAAGCTTTTGAACCTGTTTTAGTTGAAGGAAGGGCTATCAAACTACATCCACTTGTATGTACAGCATTTAATGCTGACTTTGATGGTGACCAAATGGCAGTACATGTACCTTTATCACCTGAAGCTGTTGCAGAATCAAAGATTTTAATGTTAGCTTCAAATAATTTACTAAAACTTCAAGATGGAAAACCAGTAACAGTTCCATCACAAGATATGATTCTTGGTTCATATTATTTGACTGCAGAAGTTGATGGTGAACCTGGAAGTGATAAGTGTAAAGTATTTTCTAATATAGATGAGGCCATGATGGCATATGATGAAAAAGTTATAGGTATGCATACTCCAATTAAAGTTAGAGTAAGTAAAGTAATTGATGATAAAAAAATAACTGGAATAATTGATGCTACAGCTGGTAGATTAATTTTTAATAGTTATATACCTCAAGATATTGGATTTGTTGATAGATCTGTAGAAGAAAATTTATTAAAACTTGAGATTGATTTTCCTGTTAAAAAGAAAGAGCTAGGAATAATAATAGATAAATGTATAGCTAAACATGGAATTACTAAAACTGCTGTTATACTTGATGATATAAAATCTAATGGATATAAATATTCAACACAAGCAGCTGTTACTGTATCTGTTTCAGATATAGAAATTCCAAAAAATAAACCAGAAATTCTTGCTGAGGCTGAAGAAAAAGCAGAAAAAGTTATAAAGAATTTCAAACGTGGATTAATATCTAATGATGAAAGATATAACGAAATAATTAAAATATGGTCTAGTGCCACAGATAAAATTCAAGCTGAAATTATGAATAATCCAAATAAAATGAACCCAATACAAATGATGGCTCATACTGGTGCTAGAGGTAATCCTACTCAGATTAGACAGCTTGCCGGTATGCGTGGTCTTATGGCCAATACTATGGGACAAACAATTGAGCTTCCAATCAAGTCAAACTTTAAAGAGGGACTTGATGTTCTTGAATTTTTCATTGCCTCTCATGGTGCAAGAAAAGGTTTGGCAGATACTGCCTTAAGAACTGCAGATTCTGGTTATTTGACTCGTAGATTAGTAGATGTTAATCAAGATGTTATAGTTATGGAAGAAGACTGCGGAACTGAACATGGATTTGAAGTATCTAGTATATTAGAAAGTGGAGAACCTATAGAGAAACTTTATGAAAGAATTGAAGGTAGATATTTAGCACAAGACATATTAGACAATGACGGAAAATTAATGTTCCCTAAAAATACATATATAACTGATGAAATTGCAAATAAAATTATTTCTACTGGAGTAGAAAGTGTATTTATTAGGTCTGCACTTACATGTGAATCTGTAAGAGGAGTTTGCGCTAAATGTTATGGAAAAAATCTTGCAACAGGTGAACCTATATCTACAGGTGAGGCTATAGGTATTATAGCAGCTCAATCAATAGGTGAGCCAGGTACTCAGCTTACAATGAGAACAATACATAGTGGTGGTGTAGCCGGATCTGATATAACTCAAGGTCTTCCTAGAGTTGAAGAACTATTTGAAGCAAGAAAGCCAAAAGGTGTTGCTATGGTAACTGAAATTGATGGCGTTGTTTCGATTGGTGAGCATGGAAATAATAAAGTAGTAACAGTTACTAAGGATGATAAACATGTAGAAAATTATGTTATAGCATATGGTATGAGGCTAGTAGTAAGTGATGGTGATGTGGTAAAAGCTGGTGATAGAATAACAGAAGGATCACTTGATCCACATGATATTATTAGGATTAAAGGAGCTGTAGCAGTAGAGAATTATTTAATTGAAGAAGTACAAAAGGTTTATAGAACACAAGGTGTTCATATAAATGATAAGCATATTGAGATAGTTGCTCGTCAGATGCTAAGAAAAATACATGTTGAGGATGCTGGGGATACTAATTTGATTTCTGGTACAACCGTAGATATGACAGAATTTAATTCTGAAAATAAAAAATGTGATTTAGAGGGTAAGAAGAAAGCAAAAGGACAAAAGACTCTATTAGGTATAACAAAAATAGCACTTCTTACAGATTCATTCCTTTCTGCAGCTTCATTCCAAGAAACTGCAAGAGTTTTAACTGATGCAGCTGTTAAAGGAAAAGTTGATAAATTACAGGGATTAAAGGAAAACGTTATTATAGGTAGATTAATACCAGCTGGAACAGGTGTAGTAAATTATAATGATTTAGAAGTGGAAACTAAAGAGAGTATAAATAACTATGATTTTGATAATTCTGAAGAAGTTATAAATGATGTTTCAGAGTATGAAGATAACGATGACTAATAAATTTTGTTATAAAATGTATAATTAAAGGAGAAGTTAAAAAACTTCTTCTTTTTTGTTGTTTTTTTCATATAAATATATTAAAATATTTTTATAATAAATTTTAGCAAAGGAGAGTTATGAAAAAAATTTTATTTATTTGTTTAGTTTTTGTGTTTATAGTTTTTGGAATATTTATTTTAGCTGATGACTCTGATTCTGATACTGCAATCGGTGAATTTTCTGATTTAATATTTAAGGATGAATTAGAAGAATATAATAATGATTTTGAAATAAATAGGTTGAAGTTAAAAAATCAAAGCTTTTATTATAATTCTTTAAGTAGTGAAAATAAAAAAATATATACTGCCATAGCAAATGGGATTAAAAAATTTAATAAAAGCATAGCATTAAAAGAATATGAAATAATTGATAATGATACAACTATGAGTGATATTGATAAATCAATGCAAGCTTTTTTTGCCGATCATCCAGAAGTTTTTTATGTAAGTAGTAAATATACAGTTTTAACTAAAACGACAGCATTTAATGAGTATGTTGAATTAGAACTAGAATATACGTTGAGTAATAGTAGTGAGTTGGATACAAAAATCAGTGAAATAGAAAATAAAATAAATGAATATATTGAATATACAAAAGGTAAGGATGATTTTGAATCAGAGTTAATTTTACATGATATGTTAGGAAAAAATGTTAAATATTATGAATATAATGATGTAGAACTGGTACCTCAAGAATGTCATACTATTTATGGAGCTTTTTTATCTAATCAATCGGTTTGTGACGGATTTTCAAAAGCATTACAAATTTTATTAGATAGAAAAGGGATTGAAAGCATTATAGTGTTTGGAAATTTAGAAAATGAAGCTCATGCGTGGAATTTAGTAAATCTAAATAATTCATGGTATCATTTAGATTTAACGTCCGATAAATCAATAAAGGATATTAGTGAAAATATAGTATTACATACATATTTTAATTTGACTACAAATGCTATAAAAGGTACACACACTATAGATAGTGAAGAAATATTACCTATTTCAAATAATGAGGAATATAATTATTATATAAAAAAGAATAAGGTTTTAAAATTTGAAGATGTTTTTATGAAAAAGTTTAAGTCATTACTAGATAACAACGAAAATCAATATTTATTAGAATTTTCTTCAAGTGATGTAGATGATGTACCAGAACAAATGGTAAAATTTTTAAGTAGAAACCAATATACTGATTATATTTCAAATAATAAGATAACTTATTATAATATATTAAATACATATGTGTTGATGAAAAATAAATAAATTAGAGAGAAACATTTCAATTAGAAATGTTTCTCTCTAATATTTCGATATAAGAAATTCAACGTATTTTAAAACAGCTTGTTTATCAGTTACATTTAATTTTTGAATTTCAGTTTCTAAAGTACTGTCTTGAGTTATTATAAGTTCTGCTAAAAGATCATTTGGCGATACTTTCAACAAATTACATATATGTATTAATTTTGAAAGAGTACATGCATTCTCTCCTCTTTCAATTCTTCCATAATGGTTAGGGGCTATATTTAATTCCTTAGCCATATATTCTTGAGTAAATCCAACATTCTCTCTATATTCTTTGATTCTCTTGCCACAATATGTTTTAAAATCCATAAAAATCACCACCATTTAATGTCTATAATTATATCATTATAAAAAAGTAAAATTAACAGCTTTAAATGTTGCAAAATACTGATATATAGATATTATATGTTTTTATATGAAATTGATACACATTATAGTGTATTTATAATTTAAAATATTATTTAAATGTAACATAAAATAATACAAAAATATTGACTTTATGCGCAATATTATGTATAATATATATGTACCTTTTTAAGGTTTTAAGTGTTAATAGAAAGGGGTGAATTTTAAGTGCCTACATTTAGTCAATTAGTAAGACATGGTAGAGAAGAGAAGATAACTAAATCTAAATCTCCAGCTTTACAAAGGGGATATAATTCAAGAAAGAAAAAAGCTACAAATCAATCTTCTCCACAAAAAAGAGGAGTTTGTACAGTTGTAAAAACTCAAACACCTAAAAAACCAAACTCTGCTTTAAGAAAAGTAGCCAGAGTAAAATTATCTAATACAATGGAAGTAACAGCATATATTCCAGGAATTGGACACAATTTACAAGAACATAGCGTTGTTCTAATTCGTGGTGGAAGAGTAAAAGACCTTCCAGGTGTACGTTACCACATTGTAAGAGGTGTGCTTGATACAGCAGGTGTTGCTGATCGTATGCAAGCAAAATCAAAATATGGTGCAAAAAGAGCAAAGAAAAAATAATATTTAGGTTAGGCGCTTGAAGTTTAATATATAGATTACAAGCCCTTGCAGAAATGAAAAGTTTTTGAGTACCTTACGAACTTATTTAAGTTCAAAATCAAAATTAAGGAGGGAAGAAAAGTGGCAAGAAAAGGACATATTGCAAAAAGAGAAGTTATGCCAGATCCAGTATATAACTCTAAAGTTATAACTAAGCTTATAAATAAAGTTATGTGGGATGGTAAAAAAGTGACAGCCCAAAAGATTGTTTATGGTGCTTTTAATATTGTTGCAGAAAAGACTGGTAGAGAAGCTTTAGATGCTTTCCAGCAGGCTTTAGATAATGTAACACCAGCTTTAGAAGTTAAAGCTAGACGTGTTGGTGGTGCAACATACCAAGTACCAATGGAAATAAGAGCTGAAAGAAAACAATCACTTGCAATTAGATGGTTAGTTGAATATGCTAGAAAAAGAAATGAGCATAGCATGGAAGAAAAACTAGCTGCTGAAATAATGGATGCAATAAATGGCCAAGGTGGAGCTTTCAAAAAGAAAGAAGATACACATAGAATGGCTGAAGCTAATAGAGCATTTGCACATTATAGATGGTAATAATAAATTTGGAAGGAGGACAATGAAGGTATGGCAGGAAGAGAATATCCTCTTGAGAGGACTAGAAACATAGGTATCATGGCTCACATAGATGCTGGTAAAACAACAACTACTGAAAGAATACTATTTTATACAGGTAAAACTCATAAAATAGGTGAAGTTCATGATGGTGGCGCAACAATGGACTGGATGTCTCAAGAACAAGAAAGAGGTATAACAATAACTTCAGCTGCAACTACATGTTTTTGGAAAAATAATAGAATCAATATTATTGATACTCCAGGACACGTTGACTTTACAATTGAAGTTGAAAGATCTCTAAGAGTTCTAGATGGATCCGTTACAGTTCTTTGTGCAAAAGGTGGGGTTCAACCTCAATCTGAAACAGTTTGGAGACAAGCAAATAAATATAATGTACCAAGAATGGTATATGTTAATAAAATGGATATTACAGGTGCTGATTTCTTTAATTGTATAAAACAATTAAGAGAAAGATTACAAGCAAATGCAGTTCCAATTGCTCTTCCAATAGGTAAAGAAGATACATTTAAGGGTATCGTTGATTTACTTAAAATGAAAGCATTTGTTCATTATGATGATCTTGGAAAAGATGTTAGAGAAGAAGAAATTCCAGAAGATATGAAAGAACTTGCTGAAAAGTATAGAACTGATCTTATGGAACATATAGCAGAACAAGATGATGCATTAATGGAAAAATATCTTGGTGGAGAAGAATTAACTATAGAAGAAATGAAAGCTGCTATAAGAAAATCTACTATTGCAGGTACTATGGTTCCTGTAACTTGTGGAAGTTCATATAAAAACAAAGGTGTTCAAGAATTACTTGATAACATTGTTGATTATATGCCAGCTCCAACAGATATACCACATATTAAAGGTGTTCTAGAAGATGGAACAGAAGAAGAAAGAGTATCTGCAGATGATCAACCATTCGCAGCATTAGCTTTCAAAATAATGACTGATCCATATGTTGGTAAACTTACTTTCTTTAGAGTTTACTCGGGTACATTAGAAAGTGGTTCATATGTTTTAAATGCAAATAAGGGTAAAAAAGAAAGAATCGGAAGATTAATTCAAATGCATGCTAATAACAGACAAGATATAGATAAAGTTTATTCAGGAGATATAGCTTGTGCTGTTGGCTTAAAGGATGTTGTAACAGGAGATACAATTTGTGATGAAAATGCACCAATTGTATTGGAATCAATTGAGTTCCCAGAACCAGTTATAGACATATCTATTGAGCCTAAAACTAAGGCAGACCAAGAAAAAATGGCTATTGCTTTACAAAAATTAGCTGAAGAGGATCCATCATTTAAAACATATACAAATCAAGAAACTGGTCAAACTATCATTGCTGGTATGGGTGAATTACACTTGGATATAATCGTTGATAGAATGAAAAGAGAATTTAAAGTTGAAGCAAATGTTGGTAAGCCACAAGTTGCTTATAAAGAAACAATTAAAAAGCCAGTTAGAGTAGAAGGAAAATTCATAAGGCAGTCTGGTGGTAGAGGTCAATATGGTCATGTATGGCTAGAAGTTGAACCTAACGAAGCTGGAAAGGGATATGAGTTTGAATCAAAAATTGTTGGTGGTGTTGTTCCTAAAGAATACGTTAAACCAACTGATGAAGGTGTTCAAGATGCAATGAAGGCAGGTATTCTTGCTGGATATCCAGTAGTAGATGTTAAAGTTGCACTTGTTGATGGTTCTTACCATGATGTGGACTCATCAGAAATGGCATTCCATGTTGCTGGCTCTATGGCCTTTAAAGAGGCATGTAGACAAGGTGGAGCAGTTCTACTTGAACCAATAATGAAGGTAGATATAACAGTTCCAGAAGAATATATGGGAGACGTTATTGGCGATGTTAACTCAAGACGTGGTAGAATGGAAGGTATGGAAACAGTACAAGGTACTACAACTATACATTCGTTTATTCCACTTTCTGAAATGTTTGGATATGCAACAGATTTGAGGTCTAAAACTCAAGGAAGAGGAGTATATGCTATGGAACCTTCTCATTATGAAGAAGTTCCTAAATCAGTTCTTGAGACTATTGTATCTCAAAGAACAAAGAAACAAGACTAATTATTTAGTTTGAATTTTAAAATATAAAAATAAATCAAAGGTATTGCAAAAACGCCTTGATTGTAGTAAAATAAATATAAATGATGCTTTGTAGCATTTATATATGATTTAAGGAGGAATTTAAAATGGCAAAAGCTAAGTTCGAAAGAAACAAACCACATGCTAATATTGGAACTATAGGTCACGTTGACCATGGTAAAACAACTTTAACAGCTGCAATAACTAAATATTGTAGTTTAACAGGTGGAGCAGAATTTAAAGCATACGATCAAATCGATGGTGCTCCAGAAGAAAGACAAAGAGGTATAACAATCTCTACAGCTCACGTTGAATATGAAACAGCTAATAGACACTATGCTCACGTTGACTGTCCAGGACACGCTGACTATGTTAAAAACATGATCACTGGTGCTGCACAAATGGATGGAGCTATTCTTGTTGTTTCTGCTGCTGATGGTCCAATGCCACAAACAAGAGAACACATTCTTCTTGCAAACCAAGTTGGTGTTAAATATATCGTAGTATTTATGAACAAATGTGATATGGTTGACGATCCTGAATTATTAGAATTAGTAGAAATGGATATTAGAGATTTATTATCTAAATATGATTTCCCAGGAGATACAACTCCAATTATCCAAGGTTCTGCACTTAAAGTATTAGAATCTACTTCAACTGATCCTAATGCTCCAGAATATGCTTGTATCAAAGAATTATTAGAAGCTGTTGATACATATATTCCAACTCCAGAAAGAGATACTGATAAACCTTTCTTAATGCCAGTTGAAGATGTATTCACTATAACAGGTAGAGGAACAGTTGCAACAGGTAGAATTGAAAGAGGAACTTTAAAAGTAAGTGAGGAAGTTGAAATTGTTGGACTTTCTGATGAAAAGAAAAAGACAGTAGTAACTGGTATTGAAATGTTTAGAAAATCATTAGATTCAGCAGAAGCTGGTGATAATGCAGGTCTTCTATTAAGAGGAATTCAAAGAAATGAAATTGAAAGAGGTCAAGTTATTTCTAAACCAGGTTCAATTCACCCACATACTGAATTTGAAGCAGAAGTATATATCTTAACAAAAGAAGAAGGTGGAAGACATACTCCATTCTTCCAAGGATATAGACCACAATTCTATTTCAGAACTACAGATGTTACAGGTGTAATCGAATTACCAAAAGAAAAAGAAATGGTAATGCCTGGTGATAATGTAACTATGAAAATAAAACTTATCACTCCAATAGCAATTGAAAAAGGATTAAAATTCGCTATTCGTGAAGGTGGTAGAACAGTTGGAGCAGGTTCTGTTTCTAACATAATTGAATAATATATACTAATTATATAGTATATTCTAAACAGGTGTTAATTAAATTAGCACCTGTTTTTTATAACGAAAATTATGTAACTTTGTTATAATACTATTATATTTAAAACTTTAATATATCTTTTTCACAATTATATAATTGTTGTGTAGGTGATATAATGAAAATTGAAAACAAAATCAAAACTGGAATTTCATTAATTGTTCTAATTATTTCTATTGTAATTATAGTAATTTTACCTGTGGTGGCTCGTTTAACAATAAGTAAAACCTCTATGATTCCAAATGCCAAAAAAAGCACCCACATAATATTCTAAAGAATCAATTAAGGAAAAAATAATTGTAGATCTTTTGAAAAAATGAATAGGAAAAATAGAAATCTAAGCTATCATGAAATTAAAGAGGCTTTGCAATAATATGGAGGATCAACATATGAAGATGGTAACGAAAAAATTATACGAGGGGGATTTGTTAAAAAAATTAATTTAGATAATTGGATAAATAATTGGGACAATGTATCTACATTCTTTAAATACGGTCCAGAACTAAGAAAAATAATATATACAACTAATTCAATAGAGAGCTTAAATAATAGTTATAAAAGGATAAATAAAGGTAGACCAACATTTCCATCTATTCAATCTTTAGAAAAAAGCGTATATCTAGCTACCGAAATAATAACAGAGAAATGGACTCAACCATATCGTGATTGGGGAGTAATAATTAATGAATTAAGAATATTCTTTGATGGAAGAATATAAAAACGCCAATTATTATACTATAAAGGTACCAATTAACATAATTTTGATATCTTTGGTAAGTACACCTTGACAATATAATAAAAAGGTATATAATTTAATTAAGTTAAAAATAGACACTATATTATTTCTAATATAGCATCTATTTAAATATCATAGAAAGTTTATCCTAGTTTACACAAACTATCCGATATGCTCATGCATTATGATATTATAATGCATGTAATTTAAGTAAAAGTATACCCCACACTAGAATTTTCTAGTGTGGGGTTAAGTTTAATTATCAATATCCCATCCGGTTGAATAGTCATCATCGGAAACGTCTGAGTTGCTGCTATTGATATCTTCAACTTTATCTTCCGTGGAATTATCAATTTTAGATTCTGTTTGATGATTTGAAGAATTGTTAGTTGGAGATATTTTAGCATCAGATTGAGTATTGATTTTTCCTCCAAGGAAACCTGAGAATAAGGCTTGAGGATCAATACCAGTTGCGGTTTTTATTGATTCCATTATTTGCGATGTGGTATTTACAACGTCTTTTACCATTTTAGTTGAATTACCTTCACCATACATAACGATTGAATCTACATTTTGCAACGGCTTAGCAACAGCTTCAGCAATTTGAGGATATGCTGTACAAATCATTTCAATAATTGAAGCTTCTCCCATTTTTCTCATTGCTTCTGCCTTTTTATCTATACCTTCAGCTTCAGCTATAGCTTTAGCTCTAATGGCAGCAGCTTCAGCTTCACCAACTAATCTTATACCTTCAGCTTCTTGTTCTGAAGCATATTTTTTTGCCTCTGCAGTTTTTCTTAAAGCTTCTGCGCCTTGTTCCTCTTCATAACGTTTAGCTTCTGCATCTTTTTGGCGTTGATAAAGTTCAACTAGGGCTTTTTGCTCCGCAGCATACTTTTCAGCGTCAGCTTTCTTTTTTATAGATGCCTCAAGTTCTTGTTCTTTAACTTGAGCCTCTTTTTGTTTTAATTCAACTTCGCGTTCCTGTTTAGCAATATCAGCATTAGCAGCAGTCACTTCAATTGATTTTCTCTGTTCTTGCTTTTGAATTTCATATGCAGCATCTGCTTCAGCTTGTTTGATATCAGATTGCTTTTTAAGCTCAGCTTTTTTTATTGCCAGTTCGTTATTTCTTTCCGCAATTTCCGTTTCGGCTTTAACTAGAGCTTCATTAGCCGCTCGTTTGGTTTCTGCTTGAGCAATCGCTACCTCTTTATCTGCTTGTGCTTTAGCAACAGAGGCATCTTTTTGTATTTGGGACATATTGTCTTGACCTAAGGCATTGATTAATTGATTCTCATCTTCAACCCTTTGAATATTACATGATATAATTTCAATACCAAGTGCATTCATGTCTTTTTGAGCTTTTTCTTGAACTTCATCACCAAATCTTTTTCGATCATTGCAAATTTCCTTTAAACTTATTGTACCTATGATTTCACGCATATTACCTTGAAGAGAATCTGTAAGAGATTGAACTATTTGCTGTTCACTCATATTAAGAAAATTCTTCATAGCAAGTTGAATGCCTGCTTCATCGGTTTTTACGCGTATTTTAGCTACTGCATCCACATCAACACCAATAAAATCTAATGTTGGAATGTAACCATTAGTCTTAATGTCAACGCTTATTTGTTTGATTATTAAAGCATCTTTTCTTTCTAAAAAAGGAAATTTAATGCCAGCTTTTGCAATCAAGATTTTTGGTCTTTTCCGAATACCAGAAATTATCAAAGCCTTGTCTGGTGGAGCCTTAACGTATCCTATAGCAAGGATTGCAACTATTGCTATAAGTATTATAGCAATTGGAATAAAAGTGGTTAAATTATTGAAAATGTTTTGCATTGTACAAAACCTCCTTAAAAATTAATATATAATAGTGCAAAAGCACGTATTAACAAAGCATATAATAGTTAGTTTATGCCTTAAATTGAAATGTGAGCCTATTATATCAAAATTATGTATACTTGTCAACCGATTTTAGATAAAATAGTCAATGCCACAAAAAATTATATATGAAAATAAAGGAAAAGCGATATATTATTTAGAGAATGGCATTTTAAATTCTAACTTACTTTTAGTAAAATTTTCTAAAAAATTAGTAATATTCTTGACAATAGTACGTAAATATTAGATAATAGAGTTAGTTAATATCAAGGAGGTGCAATATGGAGGCAATTTTTGAGAGAGTTAAGGATGTAATAGGTGAGCAATTAGGAATAGAAGATTTAGATACAATTACAATGGAAACAACATTTATTGATGATTTAGGTGCAGATTCTTTAGATATTGTAGAATTAATAATGGCACTAGAGGAAGAATTTGATATGGAAATTCCGGAAGCTGAAGCTGAAAAAATATCATCTGTTGGTGATGTAGTTGGATACATTGAAAAAAATCAATAATTATAGTATGTTTTTTTGGTAATGCGTCGTATGTGTGTTTTATTCACATTTCATACGATGCATTTTATTATTATGTAATTAAATGTTAAATTTACTATAATATAATTACAATAAATATAAAGTATACTTGAAAAAATAAGTGTATTTGTATATAATATATAAGTAGGAGGAGTTAAGTTTTTACTTAAAATTAATTATGAAAGAACAAGAAAAATTATTAGAATTTCAGGGAAAGTTAAAATATAAATTTAAAGATGTATCATTATTAAAGTTAGCACTTACACATAAATCTTACGCATATGAGCAATATATTGAAAAACATAAAGATTATAACGAAAGAATTGAATTTTTGGGAGATGCTATTTTGGAACACATTATATCAGATAAATTGTATAATTATGTTCCTGTTTTATCAGAAGGTGAAATGACTAAGAAAAGGGCTGCAATAGTTTGTGAAAGATCTTTAAGTGAGTCACTAAGAAGAATAGATGGTCAGGATTATATATACCTTGGAAAATGTGAAAAGACCACTAATGGTAAAAAAAAGGATGCAATTATTGCTGATGCATTTGAAGCAATTTTAGGAGCTATATATATAGATGGAGGTTACCAAAATGCAAAGAATATTTGTTTAAATTTACTAAATGAAGAAATAGAAAATGCTTTAAACGGTAAGGATTTCAATACTGATTATAAAACGCAACTACAGGAGTATTTACAAAGACATGGAAATGTTAAAATTGAGTATATTACGGTTAATGAAGAAGGGCCAGAGCATGATAAAAAATTTACTGTAGAGCTCATGTATAATAACAAAAAAATAGGTGATGGCATTGGAAAGAGTAAAAAACAAGCAGAACAAAATGCAGCAAAGCAAGCACTTGAAAATTATGGAAGATTATAAAATTAAAATTGATTTTACAGATGAATTAAAAAATTTAGCAAATAAAAAAAAGCAATATACTATTCCTATATTTATACCTCATAAGGGTTGCAAAAATGAGTGTGTTTTTTGTAATCAGAAAAAAATAAGTGGTGAGTTAAAAGATGTATCACCAGATGAGATTGATAATATAATAAAAAAATATTTAAGTTATTATGATGACAATAATACTTGTTATATTGAGGTGGCTTTTTTCGGAGGTAGTTTTACTGGCTTAGATTTAAAATTACAAGAACAATATTTAAAGGTTGTTAATAAATATGTTTTAAGTGGTAAGATTGATGGAATAAGATTATCTACAAGACCTGATTATATTTCTTTTAAAATTCTTAGTTTGTTAAAGAAGTATAATGTAAAAACAATTGAATTAGGTATACAATCCTTGGATAATGAAGTGTTAACTATATCCAAAAGAGGTCATGATAATCTTTCTGTTATTAAAGCTTCAAGGATGATAAAGCTTTATGGATTTAATTTAGGACATCAAATAATGGTAGGATTACCTGGGAGTAATTTAAACAAAGAATTATATACTGCTAATGAAGTGGTTAGGATTTTACCTGATGAACTTAGAATATATCCTGTATATGTAATTCCTCAAAGTGAACTATATGATATGTATTTAAACAAAAAGTATATTCCTTTGAGTTTTAAAGAGGCAGTATATAGAACGTATGAAATAGTTAAAGTTATTAATAAAACAGATATTAAAATAATAAGATTGGGACTTCAATCTACTAGTGAGATTTGTTCTTCAAATAAAGATATAGTTGGTCCAGTATGCGATAATTTTGCAGAATATGTATTTGCAATGTTGGTTAGAGAAAAAATAGAGAAAGAATTTGAAAATATCAATATTAAAAAATTAAATAGTATTACAATTATTGTTCCTAAAAAATATTTCTCTATAATAGTAGGCCCAAAACGTATAAATATAAATTATTTAGAAAAAAGGTACAATAAAAAAATTGTTATAAGAGGAGAAGTGTAAATTGAAAAAAGTAATATTTGTTGCAAGTTCAGGAGGACATTTAACAGAAATTTTAAAATTAGATAAAATCTTTAAAAATTATGAATATATGTTAGTGACCGAGGAAACTGATTTAACATTAAACCTAAAAAATGGATATAATAATGTTAAATTTTTAAAGTATGGACCAAATAAAAATATATTTAAGTACATTTATGGAACGATATATAATACTTTTAAATGTTTAAATATAGCTTTTAAGTTTAAACCTGATACAGTCGTTACAACAGGAGCACAAATAGGTGGGATAATGTGTATTGCATGTAAATTAACTGGTAGTAAAGTGATATACATAGAATCTATAGCAAGAATTGATTCATTATCTCGCACAGCCAAAAATTTGTATCACTTTGCTGATAAATTTTATGTACAATGGGAAAGTTTAGCTAAAAAATATAAAAAAGCTGAATATATAGGAAGGTTGATATAATATGGTATTTATAGCAGTAGGAACACAAAAGCAACAATTTAATAGAATATTTAAAATAGTAGAAAATTCTAATATTTTAAAGGATGAACAAGTTATAGCGCAGTCTGGTTTTACCAAGTATAATTCAAATAAAGTAAAAATGCTTGGATTTATTTCACAAGATGAATTAAATGAATATATCAAAACAAGTGATTTAGTAATATGCCATGGAGGAGTTGGCACAATATTTACGGCTTTAAGATACAAAAAAAAGGTATTAGTTATTCCAAGATTAAAAAAATATAAAGAGCATAAAAATGATCATCAAGTTGAAATATGTGAAGAATTGCAAAAAAATGGATATATTCTATATTTAAAAGATGGAGAAGATCTTGATGAAAAACTTGAAAAATTAAAGGACTTTAAGTTTAAAGAGTATTTACCAGATAATAGGTACATCAAGATATTAACAGAAGTTATATAATAAAATAATAAAATAAACAAATAATAAGAATAGGAGAGACTATTCTTATGAATGAAAAAAATAAAAAAGAGTATTTTTTTAATATGTTAATTGATATAACATATATTATAGTTGGTGCCTTTTTTATGGCAATAGGAATGAATTTATTTTTATTGCCACATATGATGAGCACGGGTGGAGCAAGTGGCATAGCTACTATTTTATATTATCTTTTTAATATGCCTGTTGGAACAACGGTACTCATAATAAATATACCATTATTTATTATGTCTATTGTAAAATTAGGATTTAAATTTAGTATTAAAACAATAATTGCTACAGTACTGTATTCAATATTTGTTAATATTTTTACTTTTGATACATTAGTACAAAGTAATACGACAGATCTTTTTACATCTTGTATATTTCGGAGGTGCAATTGTAGGTTTAGGTATTTCACTTATATTTAAAGCTGGTGCAAGTTCAGGTG
Source organism: uncultured Clostridia bacterium (assembly GCA_934130325.1). Taxonomy (GTDB): domain Bacteria; phylum Bacillota; class Clostridia; order TANB77; family CAG-465; genus CAG-465. The sequence goes on along the minus strand of CAKOYA010000007.1, from coordinate 21,171 downwards.
GTTCTGATTTATTGGCCCAAATAATATATAACCTTACATCTATTCAAAGTATAAGCCAAATACTCCTTATTATTGAACTTTTAATTATAACTAGTATAATTTTAGTTTTTAAGGATATAAATGTGGGATTGTATTCAATAATTGCAATGTTTATTTCTACTAAGGTAATCGATGTGATTTTTGAAGGAATTTATTATACTAAAGAGGTAAAAATAATAACTAGAAAGAAAAATAAAATAATTCATGCAATATTAAATGAATTAGAAAGAGGAGCTACAATAATTAAGGGAATAGGTGCCCACTCAAATAAAGATGTATATATTATAACCTGTGTTTTGACTAGATCACAACTTTCAAAAATTAAGAGAATAGTAAAAGAAAATGATAAAAATGCTTTAATCTATATATTAACAGTCAACGAGGCTATTGGTAATGGATTTAAAGAAATAGGTGAATAGGGGGATATATGAAAAAAATTACAAATATATATGAATTAGAAAAAATATCAAATAATTTAAGAGTTGATGTTATTAACATGATATATAATGCTAAATCTGGACATCCAGGTGGTAGTCTTTCTTGTGTTGATATTCTTACATGTTTATATCATAATATAATGGATTTAAAATTGGATGGAGATAATAAGCGTGAAGATAAGTTTATACTATCAAAAGGGCATGCAGCTCCTGCTTATTATGCAGTTCTTTCTAGTGTTGGATATATAGATCATGATACATTAAATACATTGAGAAAAAAAGATAGTTGTTTAGAAGGGCATCCTTCAAATAAACTAAATGGAGTAGATAGTTCAAGTGGTTCATTAGGACAGGGATTATCAATAGCAAATGGAATGGCACTTTCTAAAAAAATATCTAATAAACCTGGATATGTATATTGTATTTTAGGAGATGGAGAGATAGAAGAAGGACAATTTTATGAGGCATTAATGACAATGAATAAATTTAAGTTATCAAACGTTATATTTTTTATTGATAATAATAATCTTCAAATTGATGGAAAAGTTAGTGATATTAAACCACATGTAAATTTAAAAAAGAAAATTGAAAGTTTTGGAATATATACGCAAGTAATTGACGGACATGATTTTCAAGAAATATTAGATAGTGTCAATAATGCTAAAGAGGCCAGTGTTCCAAGTTGTATAATTGCAAATACTATAAAGGGAAAAGGAGTTTCTTTCATGGAAAATAATGTTAAGTGGCATGGTAAAAGCTTAAATGATGAAGAATATAAAATTGCAATTAGTGAGTTGGGAGGAAATGTGTAATGAAATCTACAAGAAAAGCATATGGAGAATTTTTGTTAGAGGTAGGAGAAAGTAATTCAAATGTAGTAGTATTTGATGCAGATTTAGCTGAGGCTACATGTACTAATATGTTTAGAGATAAGTTTCCAGATAGGCATTTTGATATTGGAATATCAGAGCAAGATATGGTAGGAACAGCGTGTGGAATGGCAATGGATGGTAAAAAAGTTTTTGCATCTACATTTGCAATGTTTATGGCTGGACGAGCATATGAACAAATAAGAAATACTGCAGCATATTCTAATGTAGACATTAACTTTTGTGCTACTCATGCAGGTCTTGCAGTTGGGGAAGATGGTGCTACCCACCAATGTATAGAAGATATAGCACTTATGAATGTTATACCAAATATGATAGTATTTTCACCTGCAGATGATGTTAGTACAAAAAAAATTTTAAATATATGTATATCTAATAAGGGGCCAAAGTATATACGTCTTGGTAGAAATGATACACCTACATTATACGACGATAATAGGTATGAATTTAAAATAGGAGGAAGCAATACTTTTGGCAGTGGAAATGATGGAACTATATTTGCAACTGGCAATACCGTAAAAATTGCTTTAGAGGCCCAAAAAACATTAGAAACTTTTGGAAAATTTGTTAGAGTTGTTGATCTATATAGTGTAAAGCCGATTGATGAAGAGACAATAGTAGAGGCTGCTAAAGATACTAATATTTTAGTTTCTATTGAAGATCATAGTGTAATAGGCGGAATTGGTAGTATTATTTCTAATATACTTTGTGAAAAATACCCTAAAAAGCTTATAAAAATAGGAATTGAAGATAAATTCGGAAAATCTGGAAAAGCAGAAGAGTTGTATAATATGTATGGATTAACAAAAGAGAATATAGTATCTAAATTTTAAATTAAAAAGTTTAGTAGATAATAATTTTCTACTAAGCTTTTTATTAACATTAAGGATATACTAAATAATGTAGGGGGAAACATGTTAAGATTATTAAAAAAATCATTTGTTATATTTGTATTATTTTTATTAATTAATAATATACATGCTTCTAATAATGAGCAATTTAAATTGAATGATGGATCATTGTTATGTAAAGACAAAGTTAATGTTATTTTTTCATGTAATGAGGGAGAAACTTTTATTAAAAATGTAAATGTAATAAAAGTTAAATTTAATTATGATAGTAACATATTTGAAAATTTAACTAAAAGTAATTTTGAAGCATGTGGTAACTGGTCTGATATTAAGTATAATGAGGATACAAATGAATTAATTATAGTTAATTTATATGATGTATCAACATCAAAAATTTTTAAAGTTAATCTTAAAGTTAAAGAAAATGTATGTATTAATAAGTATACAAACTTATATGTATCAAATATAAGTTATTCATATAGAAATTCGGGTGAAGATATTAATCTTAAATACGAAACGTATTGTAAAGTGTTAGTTAATCAGAGTTTAAATGAAACAATTGTGAATGAATTAAAGAATGAAAATATAGATTTAACTAATCAAGAAAAAAATTCATACTTAAAAAATCCTATAACTTTTAATAAAATTATTTTTAGTGAGTTTTCAAAATATCTAAGATTAAATGACGAAAAAGAAGAAAATGTAATAAATGAAGATAGTGTAGAAGAAAATATTGTAAATAATATTGAAAATAAATGTGATGTAAAAAAAGAGGAAATATCTAATAATAGAATTAATTATAAAGTAATTATTAGTATTTTAGGCTTGGTGATAGGCTTAGTTTTAATTGCGATATTAATTAAATTAAAATTATTAAATAAAAGCTTTATGCTTATTTTTTTTATAGTATCTTTTTACTATTTTATATCATTAAGATATGTGTTTGCTTATGAATTAAAGGGAGATATTAACTTTGATGGAACTATCAACCTAATTGATGTTAATTTATTAGAGGAAGTATTAATTGATATAAACACCATAGATTATGATTTGAAAAATACTGATTTTAATAATGATGGTAAGACAACGCTAGGAGATTTATCCTTATTAATTAAAAATATAGGAAAAAATGTTAATAATTCAGAAGATGATATAAAATTTGAGTCTAAAAGTATTGGAATTGGAGGATGTGGATGTACTAATACTCCTACTATTAGTCCTTTTGATTCAAATACAATGATTACATTAACTGATATGGGTGGCTTTTTTATAAGTTATAATGCTGGAGAAAATTGGGAAAAAAGAAATTTAATTGGAAGAAATTACTGTGTATGTTTTGATAAAAATAGAGAAGGGGTTATATATGTAGGTGGAAGTGGTCTTTACAGAAGTGAAGATAATGGAAAGACGTTTGAAATATTATTTCCAAGTAAAAGTAGTATTTTAACCTCAATGAATAGGTTTGAATACGGTATTAATTATATATATTCTAATGATAGTTATGACACTTATAAGTTAGTGTATAGCGTGGTTGTAAATCCATATGATTCAAATAACATATTTGTATTGCAATATTCATATAAAGAAGGAATAATATACGAAAGTGTTGATAATGGAAAAAGCTTTAATAAAATAGTTAAATTTAAAAAGAAAGATGATAATTCATATAATGAAATGTTTTGTAAAAAAGACAGTTTAATATTTGTAAATAATGATGGAGTATATAAATATAATTTTAGTAATAAAACTGTAGAAAGTTTATATGTAACTGATACTAAAATTATTGATATGGATATTGTAGAAAATAATTATATTATGATAGAAAATGCGAATTTTAACTATGAAAAATATGATAAAGTAAAGACTAAATTAGTTATTACAGAAGATTTTAAAGAATTTAGAGATTTAACACAAAATGTAATAGACGATATTAATGATGAAGCAAAAAAAATGGGAATTAATGATATTGACTTTAAATGTAATTTTTCACATTTAATGGCGACTTCTATTAATGATATTTGTTTAACAAATCAAAATTACGAATATGAGGGGGATTATAAAAATTATATAAGTGGCGTAATAAAGTTAAAAGCTGGAAAATTTTACTTTTTGTATGGACATCCATTTGCTAATATAGATAATCTTGAAAATAGAGGTTGGGGGTGGAATGATGCAAATTATAAAATTTATGGAGTAACAATTGATCAAAATAATTATGATAAAGTACTTTTTACCACCTTGTGTGGAATATATTATTATGATAATGGTAAAATTTATCAAAGATATACTAATATAAATTTAGACGATTTAAAAAATAAAACATATACTAGTAATGGAATGGATATGCAAACAACGTATGGTATAAGAAAAGATCCTTTTAATAGTAATCATTTATTAATGTTAAATACAGATCTAGGGCTTATAAGCAGTTATGATGGTGGAGAGTCATGGATTCAATCTAATAATGGAATTAATGAAAATTGGTTAAATACTGTTTATGATTTAGAATTTGATAAGTCTAAAGAAAATGTAGTGTATTCAATATGGTCTTCAAGGCATGATGCACCATATACTACTTATGATGATGAAATTACAGGCAGATATGGAGGCTTTGCTATCTCTTATGATGGCGGTAAATCATGGAAATGTGATTATTCTAATGGACTACCAGAATACATAACCCCTACTAAAATGAGTGTAATATATAAAGGAGAAAATGAAGAAAGAATAATATATTTAACATCTTTTAATGCAGGATGCTATGTAAGTTATGATTCTGGCAAAAATTTTGAGGAAATAAATAGTGGTATAGATAAAATAAAATATTATGATGAAAATGGAAGAATAAAGCACGAATATATATTTGGAGTAGATATTGAAGCAAGTGGTGACAAAGTATTTTTACTTACAGCTATGAGTACTATTAACAATAATGAGGAAAGAGGAAAAGTTTATGAGTTAATAAATAATACTTGGTGTGAAATATATATTAATGATAATGTAAAGTGTCCGAGAGATATTTATTATTATAATGGCGTACTTTATATATCTGCAACGGCCTCATTTTATTATGATTATAATGTAAAGGATGTAAACTACAAATTACTTGGTGGTGGAATTTATTCGTATGATGGAAGTGGGGTTAGTCAATTATATAAGGAAGACTCATCAATTACTGGTATTAAAATTGATAGTCAAAACAATATTTATATAAGTGATATATATGGAAATATTTACTTAAAGAATAGTAAGGATGATTTCAAAAAAATATACTCTAATTATCATTTTGTTAGTAAAGGATTAGATTTGTATGATAATTATTTGTACTTAAGTACTTTTGGCGGTGGAATGCTTAGACTTAAGATTATAAAAAATTGAGTTGTTCTAAGTTCAAGGTATATTGATAATATATTTAAAATTTAGTATAGGAGATTTTATAATAAGTGTTTTTAAACATTCTATTATAATCTCTTTTTTAAATAGTTATTTATTAAGCTATAATTTATATATAATGCTGTTTACTTTGTAAATTATACGTGATATAATTTACCTGATGATTTAAATAAGGTGATTTGATGGAACCATTAGCATATAGAATGAAGCCAAATAAATTAGAAGATTTTGTTGGGCAAGAACATATAGTTGGTAAAAATAAACTTTTGTATAGGTTAATTCAGGCTGATAGATTAACATCTGCTATATTTTGGGGACCACCTGGCTCTGGAAAAACTTCTTTAGCAAGGGTAATTGCGAATACAACTAAAAACAAATTTGTGAGTCTAAATGCTACTACTGCTGGAGTTTCAGATATAAAAAGGGTGGTAGAAGATGCTGGAAATATATTTGTTAATCCAACAGGAAAAATTATATTGTTTATTGATGAAATACATAGATTTAATAAATTACAACAGGATGCACTATTACCACATGTAGAAAAAGGAGTGGTGATTTTAATAGGTGCAACAACTGAAAATCCCTATTTTTCCGTAAATAAGGCACTAATTTCGAGATCTACTATATTTAAATTTAAGGAATTAGAAAAAAAGGATATAAAAGAGATTATAAATAGAACTATACTTAATAAGGAAAATGGATTAGGAAATTACAATTTGGAAATTACAGATGAGGCTATTGATATTTTATCAGATTATTCAAATGGTGATGTAAGGAGTGTATTGAATTCACTGGAATTAGCAGTTATTACCACAGAAGCTCAAGAAAATGGGAAGATATCAATAAATAGGGATATAATACTTGATTGCATACAGCAAAAAAAATCACTATATGATAAATCTGATGATTCTCATTATGATGTAATTTCAGCTTTTATAAAATCAATGAGAGGGTCAGATCCGGATGCAACTTTACATTATTTAGCAAGGATGATAGAGGCTGGAGAAGATCCAATGTTTATAGCAAGAAGAATTGTTATTCAGGCGTCAGAAGATGTTGGACTAGCTAATAATGATGCATTGCAAGTTGCTGTTGCTGCAATGAATGCTGTACACCAAATAGGTATGCCTGAGGCAAGAATTCCACTTGCTCATGCAGCACTTGTAGTTGCTTTAAGTAAAAAATCAAATACAGCATATAATGGTATAAACGAGGCGTTAGAAGATGTGAAAACTTTAGATGTTGGAAGTATACCAATGCATATTAGGAATTCGGTGGCAGAAGGTATGGAAAAATTTGGATATGGTGTAGACTATAAGTATCCACATGATTATGAAAATGCACAAGTGGAGCAGCAATATTTACCTGATAAGCTAGTCAATAAAAAGTATTTTAAACCTAAAAAGTGGGAGAAATTTTAATGAGAAAAGGATATAAAGTAACAATATCTATAAATAAAAAAAAGTTAAAGCCATTAAAAAAATTAAGTAAGAAAAAAATATATAAAAATGAACCAGACCAGAGTATATCAAGAGGTATAGAAATAACCAAGAATCATATTAATAATGAAAATATTCGAAGACAAGAAAGAATAGGAAAGACTTTAGTTGAGGTCAAAAATGAAATTCTTGATATAGAAAATGAGAAAAAAGAAAGATTAAGAAAAAGGAGAAGAATAATATTAAGTATTATTCTAGTTTTGATTATTTTTTTATTGTATATAATATGTACATATGGACCTATAATTGGAATTAGTATGTTTAGTAAAGAAGAACTAAGTGAAGAAACAAAAATTGACATAGTGTCTTCAGATGAAGATATTTATGAAAATTATTGTGAAGAATTACTAGTATATAATAATAGGAAACTTACAACATATAATAATAACTCAAAAGTAACATGGGAGTACACTTTGCAAGAGGTATTTACTCCTGAAATATATATAAATGGTAAGTATATGGCTGTTGTGAATAAAACAAATGGAACTATTTATTTGTTTTATAATAAAAAAGAGTTGTTAACTAAGAATATTGAAGGAACCATATCAAATATATATATTAATAGTAATGGAAACTTTGCAGTAGAATATTCAACAAGTGGTTACAAGAAAATAATAGGTATGTATAATAAAAATGGAGATGTTTTATATAATACATATTTACAAGTTTCATCTATTATTGATATAAAATTTTTGGATAATAAAGATAGATTATTGGTTATAACAGCAGATGCTACATCTTTTAATATGAATTCAGTTATAAATATTGTAGATAACTCTATCAATGATTCAAAAATAAAGGAATTAACAAGATTTGAAAATTCACTTATTTATGACGCAGTTGTTCAAGGAAATAGTGTAATATTAATGCTTAATGATAGAATAGTAAATTGCAATTTAAATACTGGGAATATAAGTGAAATAACAAAATTTGATAGTTCACAAATATTGTTTATTAGTCTTGCAAAAAATTATTATGTATCTGTAGAAAAAGAATTAGATAGCGAAGAGTATAATATAAATACGCTAAGATTAGATAATACTAACATATCTAAAACTGCGGTGAATAATTCACCAAAGATAGTTAAAAATTCTGGATATTTAAATTATTTTATTTATCAAGACAATGTTCAAGTTTTGAATAAGTGGGGAGTTCAAATTAAAAATTTTGAAATTAATTTTCCACCAAAAAGAGTAGTGATTTTAAATAAAGAAAAATGTCTTGCGTTAATATATTCAAATAAAATATACTTTGTTAATATTTAGGGGAGGAAATCAAATGATCTTAGATATATTTTTACTATTAATTTTAGTCATTGGAGCAATTAGTGGTTATAAAAAAGGACTAGTTGGAGTATTTGTGAGTTTATTAAGTATAGTTATATCTATATTAATGGGACTTATGCTGCAGTCTCTAGTTGCAAATGCCCTTTATAAGGATACTGGAATTGGCCCAGTTATTGAACAAACAATATATAATAATATAAATGCTAGTAATAAAGATGAAGAAAATGGAAATAATATATATAGTGATATGATAGATTCTATTATAGGAAAAGATAAAGTAGATTATACAATAGAACAAGCTTCTAAAACAGTTACTATGTTTATATTAAAAGGCTTAAGCTTTATATTAATATTTGTTGTAGTATTTATAGTATGCTATATTTTACAGATGATATTGAATTTAGTATTTAAATTACCAGTACTGGATTCAGTTAATAAAATAGGTGGAATTGTGGCAGGTTTGTTAAAAATTTTTATAAAGATTTATATAGTACTTGCAATAATTTCTTTTATAGCACCAATTTCTGTTGCAGAGCCTGTAATAAATATTATTAATTCTTCATGTATAACTAAAATTTTATATGAAAATAATTTATTTGTGAGTATAATCACTGGTACAATTAAAATATAATATAAATAAAAGAGGAATATATGGGAAAAAAAAAGAAAAAGAATTTAATTCAGAAATTTATAACTTTTTTAGCTATTGTTATAATAATAGTATTGATTTTTTGGATAGCACTATTTATATTCAATTATATAATTGGAGAGCAAACAGAAGTGACTAATGCAGATGGCTCGAAATCACAATTTACGTTAAAGAAGAAAAACGTGATAAATGCCTTAGTGTGTGGAACTAATCAAAATTTAACTGATACGATATTGTATATTAAATACGATGTGAAAACTGGAAAGATGTTAATGGTATCTATACCCAGGGATACATATGTACAAAATGAGTATTGTATTGGAAATAAGATAAACGCAATATATAGAGGCAAAAATATAATTCCTTTAGTTGAAGAAGTACAAGAATTACTGGATGTAAAATTAGACTATTATTTATTCTTTGATTCTGATATTGTGCATCAATTAGTTGATGCAGTAGGAGGAGTTAAGATAAATGTCCCTATTAGAATGAAGTATACTGATCCTACTCAAAATTTGTATATAGATTTACAAAAAGGTGAACAAGTCTTAAATGGTAAACAAGCAGAAATGTTTGTAAGATTTAGGCATAATAATGATATGTCAGTTGGATATGCAATGGGAGATATTGATAGGACTAAAGTACAACAAGATTTTATAAAAGCGTTTATTTCAACTGTGTTAAAGCCTCAAAATATAATAAAGTATCCTGAATTAATAAAAATAGCTCTAAATAATACAGATACTAATATAATAACTAGAGAGGCATTAAAGTATTCAACAGACATTACAAGATTTAGTACTGATAATATAGAGTCATTTACAGCAGAAGGAAGTGCCAAATATATTAATGGAATATCATATTTTCTATTAGATAAAGAGGCAACTCAACAAAAGATAAATGATACAATTTAAAATAATCAAGGAAATATACTTTTGTATATTTCCTTGTAATAAATATATATATTATATATGTTCTTTCTTATGTTTTTTTCTCTTTTTAATATATTTTATAAATATAGTTATATTTTTTAATATTGCTATGGTTAAAATTAATAGTATAGTATATAATAGGTAAGGTATAGCAAAATCAAGTTTAAAATAGTGAGATTTTTCTATTAGTACTAGGTCATAAACTTGAGATGTGTTTAGTGAACTTCCAATTGAAGATATATTAACATTTCCTACTTTTTCTCCTATATTTTTTTCATTTAAATTATAATCCAGTATGTTTAATTTATAGTTTATTGCATAGGAGTCATTTTTATATAGAGCATATAAATCATTTTCTATACTAACTAAGTATTTTGTATGTGTGTTTTCATCGTAAATGTAGTGCTTAAACAAATTTTTATCTAAAAATTTATATTTATTGAAATTATTAAATGCGTATTCAAATAATGTTATAGAGTCTAAGAATCTTCCTTCTTGTTTGTTAATGTTTTGTGAGCCGTCAAATGCAGCTACAATAACTATTTTATCATCTTTTTTTCCATACCCTATAAAAGTTCCCCTTGCTTCTTCTGTATATCCTGTTTTACCTCCTAAAACATACTCATAATACATTTTTGGATAGTTTTTATTAAACATTTTATTTGTATTAGTATATACACGCTTTTCACTTTTATTAGTGGCAGGAATTGTATATTCTTTAGTTTCCACAATTTTTCTAAAATTATCGTTTTTCATTGCATATTGCATTATTTTTGCCATGTCGTATACTGTTGTGTAGTGATTTTTATCATGAAATCCATGTGCATTAGTAAAATGAGAATTAGTGCATTTAAGTTCATCTAGCTTTTTATTCATTAATAACACAAAATCTGAAGTATTTCCGCTTACAGCTTCAGCTAAAACATTTGCAGCATCATTGCCAGATTTTATTAAAAGACCATATAATAAATTTTCTACAGTCATAATTTCACCTGGTTGTAAATAAATAACAGAGCTTCCAACTGGTGTAGAATATACTGCATTTTTGGATACTACAATTTTCTCATCCAAGTTTAAATTTTCTAAAGCCAGTATTGCAGTAAGTATTTTAGTTGTACTAGCAGGGTAAACTTTTTTGTAGCCATTGTTTTCAAATAATACATTTCCACTTTCATAATCCATTATCAGATCACTATTGCAATATAATTCAAGGTCAGAGCTAGCAAAGCATATGTTATTACTATTTATGTTAAAAATAATAAATAATAAAATAAATATGTATTTATAACTTCTTTTAAAAATAGATTTTAATTTCAAAACAATCCTCCTTAAACCATAAACAAATTATATAATAAATTCAAGTTAAAATAAATAGAAAGGAATAAGAATATGAAAAAAATTGTTAAAATTTTAAATAAGTACAAAGGATATATACTTTGTTTAATTATTATAATTTTATCTATAATATCTATTTTAGTTCAAGATATTGATAGAAAAAATTCTTTAAAAGTAAATAATACAGAAAATAAAAGTATTGAAAATAAAATAGGAGTATATATTACTGGTGCCGTAAAAAATCCAGGAGTATACTATTTAAGTGAAAATTCCAGAATATATAACTTATTAGATATTTGTGGCGGTATTTTAGAAACAGCAGATATTTCAAAATTAAATTTAGCACAAAAACTAATTGATTCTGATAAAATAGAAGTCCCAGAGAAGAAGGCAGAAATTGAAATGGGAGATGAAGAAAAAATAGAAGAAGATAAAAAAGTAAATATAAATACAGCAAGTATTAATGAACTTAAAAAGTTAAATGGAATAGGAGAATCTACTGCTAATAAAATAATAGAATATAGAAATACTAATACATTTGAAGATATTCAAGATATAATGAATGTACCTGGGATTGGTGAAAGTAAATTTAATAACATAAAAGATGATATTTGTGTAAAATAATTAGTTATTTAGAATATATATATATTATGAGGTATTATATATATTTGGATAAATGTTTTATAAGAAATATATTTTCTGTCTTAGAAGGTGGAAATTTTGATATTGAAGTAGTTGAATTTTCTATTAGAAAAAGTACTACGTTTAATAATCAGGTTTCATTTAGTCCATATAATGAAGAATTTAATGAAAATGGTAATGAAATGAGTTTAAATAATGAATGTAATGAAAGATGTAAAGATTCAAGTTTTAAAAAAAATGGAATAAGGAGTGAGCTTGGAAGTGGTAATAGTTCAACTGTTGAAACTCAAAGAAGGTATATAAATATTGAAGATATTACAGAAATGAAGAATAACTCATTTTATCATAATTTGATAAAAAAGTTGGATAAGTATTTACAAAATAATGAAAAAATTGTAATAGAAGAAGGTTTTATAGAAAAAAATAATAATAGAGAATTAAAAATTGAAGATAAAAACTACGACTTTTTTGAAATTAACGATAAATATGTGTGGTATAATAAAAATTTACTTGATGATAATATAGATTTACTTATTAATATGATGTGTAAGATAAGAGTTATTGGATATAGAATGAATTGCATAGATAGCAAAAAAAATGTCATTAAAGCTATTGCAATATTTTTAGAATAGAATATTAAAAATAATAAAGGAAACAAGAGTATTTTAACATCTTATTTCCTTTTTGATTTTTAAGTGTAACTAATAATTTTCTCAATTTCTTGCATATTATTTTCAGTCATTTCTACAAACAGTTCTGAAAGTTCTTTATCAAATTGAGTTCCTTTTCCTTCTTTTATTTGGTTTAATGCATAATCTACAGTTTGAGCTTCTTTATATGGTCTTTTTGCAACGATTGCATCAAAACTATCACATATTGATAATACTCTAGCTAAATAAGGAATATTATCACCTTTTAACTTATTAGGATAACCATTACCATCATACCTTTCATGGTGACTTTCAATAATAGGGCATATGTCTTTAAATATTTCTGAAACACCTAAAATATTAGCTCCAATTGTTGGATGCAGTTTAATTTGTCCATATTCTTCATCTGTTAATTTGCCTTCTTTTAGCAGGATACTATCAGGAATACCAATTTTTCCTATATCGTGGAAAGATGCAGCAAGATTTAATTTTTCTAAGTCCTCTTTGGGTAAGGATAAGTAATTTCCAAACATCAAAGATAGTTTCGTAACCCTTATTGAATGTTTCTCAGTATAGTTATCTTTGGCTCCTACTGTATTTAATAAAATATTTGCAAAATCTATTAAATACTTTTCCAATTGCGTGCTCATACTCTTTATTTTTTTTATTTGTTCTAAGTATTTTATACCACTTTGTATTGCCATAATAAGTTGGTCAAATTGTGTACTTTTTTCAAAATATGCTTGTATATCTAAATTTTGCATAGTTTCTATTGAAGGAGTAAGATCTTTATGCATTGACATAAGAATTATATATATTTCTTTATCAAATTCCCTAACTAGTTCTACAATTCTATCTCCATTTACAGGACTCATTAGATAGTTTACAATTAATATATCATATTTATTCTGTTTAAGTTCTTCTATAGCAGAAACAGGTTCTGTAAAAGTTTTTACAGTATGACCGTATTTATTTAAGATTACAGATAAAATGTCCATCATATTTACATCATCATCAATTATCAATATTTTTGCGTTTAATATTTTATTATCGTCCATACCACTCACCGATTTAAGTATATCAAATAAATAAAAAATAATCAATAGTAAAAAATACCAGTGAAAATTATATGTCGAATAATGCGATGAAATTTTCTTGACTTTGCACGACTACTATGTTATATTTAAGCTGTAGGAGGTGATATAATATATGTCATTTTAATATTAATATTATCTGTACTGTTTTCTTATAATGTTATTTCTCATTATTTTGTTATAAAAAAATCTAATAATATATTTAGATTCAAAAAAAAATATATTTTTAGATATAACTTTTTAAACTCTTATTTAAGTAATTTAAATTTTAACATCAATAGTTTAGATAATCCGTATAATTTAACTTTGTTTAAATATGTTTTCATAAAATATTTTGTTTCATTAACATTTTTTTTGATAAGCCTTATTAGATTTAATAATATTTTAATTTCCTTATTTATGTTTTTTATTATTTTTTCCATTCCAAACTTCTTAATAAAACAATTTAAGATTAGAGAGAAAAACCGTATTTTAAAAGATTTATTGACTTTATCATATAATTTGAAATTAGTTCTTAGTGTTAATATTTCATTATATGAAGCCTTAAAATTTTCTTGTAATAATTTAAAATACAAAAGAATAAAGAGTGAACTGGTTGACTTTACTGAAAGATATAAGATTTATAATTATAATATTAGAATAGCCTGTAATAAATTATTATATAAATTTAATAATGAAGAGGTAAGTACATTAGTCAATATACTAAGTGAAGGACAAAGTAGAGAAAATATAATTAATTTATTGTGTATGTATAAAGAAAATGTAGGATTTAAGGTGCAGAAATTAATAAAAAGAGGTTATGCAAGTGAAATGTATATTATATTGAGTTTATCTATCTTATTATTAATAAATACGTTTTTAATTATAATTTATCCAATGTCAACGCAAATAATAGATAATCTAAATATAATACTAAATTAAAGGAGGGAGACACATTAAAAAGTTAAACAATGGCTCAGCACTTGTAGAGAATATATTAATAATTGCTATATCATTAGTATTAATTGTTATGATTTTTTACCCTCAAATTGTTAATATTTTTAATAAAATCATGTTGAGTTTATCAAGCTGGTTTGAAAATGCAATTTCAATTATAGGAGTAGTAGATTAAATGTATAAAAAAAGAATAATAATTGTATTTTGTACAATTGTAGTATATATTATATTAAATTATATATATTCTAAGGTAGTAAATCAAAAATTAAGTAATGTATATGTTATAAAAAACGATATAAAAAGAGGGGAAAAAATTACTTTAGAAAACACATATAAATTAAAAATTGATGCAATAGAAAATAAAAATTTATATAAGAAAAATATAGAAAATTTGGTTGCAAAGTTTGATTTAAAAGAAGGACAAATTATAAACTCTAATAATGTATTGACTACATCTGAGTACTTAAATGTACAAGATAATAATGAAATAATAGTGATTGATTTATATAACTTAAAAAGCGATACAAATATAAATTTAGAAGCTGGATCGGTTATAAACTTATATTATACAGGAAAAAGTAATCAGATTGAAAATTTTTTTAATAATTCAAAGTATAAAAAAATAAAGAGTTCTAATGTCAGTGATAACTATACAACTGTTTTATTACTTGAAAACTGTATAATAAAAGAGGTATATGATTCAAATGGTGTTGTGACTGATAACAAAAATAAAGTTCATAAAATAGCATTGGAAGTTGAAAATAACCTAGCTATGATGATAGAAAACATAAAAAATTATGGAAATTTTAATGTTACGATAAAGAGGTGAGTATAATTATAAATTTATCAATAATATATGATGAAAAAAAATATCAACATGTTAAGTATTTTGATGATTTTAAAAGTAAGGCATTGAGTAATAGATATGAGGAATTTAAAATTAATTTACTTGAAAATTGTGTTAATGAAAAGGAATTAGATTTTACTTTAATAATATCTGATAATATAAGAAATGATATAAATAAATTTGAATTGTTAAATATTAAAAAGGTAGGTATACCTATATTTGTAGTAACAAGTAATTTATCTACAGAAAATATAGTTGAATGTATTAATTTTACTCCGTATGTTGCTTATATAAAAGGAAGTAATTTAAAAGTACTACAAAAAATTTTAAAAATTGTGAAATTAAACAAAAATGGTATTAATTGATATAAAGTTAAATAAATTATTATTGAGTTTTATTAAATGTATAATTTTTCTTATTCTTATATGCTTTAAGTTAAATATCTTTTCATCAGAGTTAAACTTTAAAGATATAGTAAATTTTCTAAAAATTCCAGAAACTAATATAAATGGTGAAGTTATAAATGAAGAAATATATTTTAAATATAATACTTTTGTGTACTCAGAGCCGATAAAGGTGAGAAAAAAGACAAATTTACAGAGATTTAAAGAAGTAAGTGAAAAAGGGAAAATGAGTTTTAATAATAAAAAAGGTGAGTTTTATATATTAGGTGAAAATTATAATGGTGAATTTGTATATAATGTGTACTTTCCTGTAGATTTTATACCAGAAACATTACCAGAAAAATGGGAATATGTATATTATGATTCATTTGAAAAATCATGGGAAGAAAATTGTAGTTATACTGAACAATGTGAATATATGAAAAGTAATAAATTAATGTTTGATAAAATAGATTTTGATAAACGTAGTGCCGATTCTTATAATTTGGTTGAATATAATATAATCCCAAATTTGTTTGGTCTTGGTAAGTTTAGATTAAATACTCCTTCTACTTGGAAAACAATGGGGATAGTTACAGCAAAAAGGAGATTAAAAAATGGAACAATAAGAGATGTAATTTTTAAATCAAATCCTATGGCAGTAGATGCAAGTATTAATTCATATGTAAATGTTTCTCAAGATTTAATAATGAATGAATTAGAAGATGAAAAAAATATTGATTTAGAATTTGGGGCGCAACTTATAAATTTAAATAAGTATACAAAAATAGAGCACGTAAAAAATATTGAATCATATATATATGTTAATGGGGAATATGTGGACAAAGTATGTGGCAGTAAAATAGCAAATGTGGACAAAAAAATAAGCATTGCTGTTTCCAGGGATGAATCTTTAATAAATGGTGGTAGTAAGAAATATGAAATAGAAGTAAAAAGTTTTATATGTACAGATTTTAAATTTGATGATGTTATGTATGATTATATAAAAAGAGATTTTATTTTAAAAATAGCCCCCAAAAAGCTAGTTCCAATTAAATCTATTGATTTAAAACTGTTATATAAAAAGCAAGATTTTAATAGTAATAAGGATACTTTGGTTGTAAGACCACTTGTCCAAACTAAAATTACAGAATCTAGTGATTCATGTGGCATTATAGAAAAAGGAAGAAATATTGCTATAATTTTTGATTATGGAGTTCCAGTAAAATATATAGATAGTATAAATTTGTATTTAAATGATACTTTGTTGGAAAGTGAAGTTTTAAAAAATAATGACAAATATACAATTTTAAAGATAAATAGTATTAACGCTAAAATTACAATAGCATCATGGAAGTATTTAAGGGAAAAATGTAAAAGCTATTTTAATATAATGAAAAGTGATATAGGATGTAGAGTAAATGAAACCAATATTATAAAAGTAGAGGTGAATTTAAATGTAAATAAAAAATGTTATGATTATTTTGTTAACTTTGATTTAATTGATAGTTATTTAGATAATATAAACTATAAATTTGAGGAAGATATAATAAACTATTACGAAATTAATAATGAGGAATTATTATAAAAATGGTAATGTAATAATTGCATATAGTATATTTGCTTTTTTATTAATACTTGTATTATTTTGCATAAGTATTATTTATATACAAATATCTATAGAATTAATGTGTATAAAAAAAGATTTACATATTTTAGTGAAAAATGTAGCAATATTAAATTGTGACAAGGAAGCTTTAAAAGACTACAGTTACAAATTTGATATGGAAGGTATAAAAAGAGATTTAAATTTGGTTATAAAGAAAAATTATAATAATATTAGTTTAAATAAATTCTATTATGATTACAGTGAAAATAATTTTATTATTGAGTTAAATATAAAAATAAAACCAATTTTAAATGTGTTAAATGAAAGGAAATTTGAACAAAAATATAAAATAAAATTTAAATGTATGGAGGTATTAAATAAAAAATAAGTTAAATAAAAAGGGGAATGTGTATATATCAAATATTTTTATTACTTTTGTAATGTTTGTATTTTTAATGTATAGTACTAGTTATTTTATTTCAATTTTAAAAGTATTTGTAAATTATCAAAGTTTGGAAAATATTATTAGTAAATATATATTTGTTTTACAAAATTATGGAGAATTAACTAAAGAGGAAGAATTAGATTTATACAAAGATTTAGAAAAAAGAGGATTTAATTTAGAAAAAGTGACTATAAATTTACCTAAAAATATGAAATATGGCGAGCTTTCAGAATTTTACATTAAATATACCATTAATCTTAATAAATATTTTATAAATCTTAAAAAAGAAGAGGAACAATTTGATATTTGTGTTAGAAAGTTTTTTTATACCATAAAATAAAGTCCATTTTTATGGACTTTATTCTAAAATTTTGATAGTTTTTGAAGTGCATTGCCTTCTATTATAATTTTTGATTTTTCTTTTATAGAAGTTTCAAACATATCATATGAGTAATAGTCATTGCAGTACTCTGAAAGAAATACGAATGTCTTCAAAAACTTTTTGTTTTTAATTGAAGATTTACTAAATATTATAAAATAAAAATCTCCATATTTATATAATGTATTTTTTCCAAAGAATAGTTTTTCAGATTTTGCTATATTACACAAATTTAATATATTATCGATACTAGAAAATTTATATATACGGCTATCTACTTTGTAATCAATTACATTGGTACTTTTTTTATTTCGATATTTATTTTTAGTATTGGATTTACTTTCCAATAGTGCATATTTTTTTAATTCAGGTAAATCATCAATTTTTGTTATGGTTACTATAAATAGATTGTTATTATCAGAACAGGCTTCTATAAATAATTGCGAATCATCTATAATAAATTCTTCATCAAGATTAGATTCTTCAATTAAATCTATAAAGAGGCTTTTAGCAATGGAAGAGTTTTTTTCAATATCTCCTAAGGATATTTGCCTGTTTTCTAATTCCTCAAATGTTAGCGTTATTCTAATTTTATTTTCATTGATTTTTTCGACTTTCATAAATCTATACCTCCATAGATTCAAAATACCCTATCGTAGTATATGTATTATATACTTAATTGGTTACAAAGTCAATAATTGAGTAAGTCGTTATTTAATATATATAATTCCTCAATAATATAAAAATATAACAAAAATTTAAATTTTTTATAAAAAAAATTGATTATGTAAATAATTTATGATATAATACAAAAAGTTAGTTTCCTTACTCTTCATATGTGAAGAGTCTTAAGTCCAAAAGGAGGTGAGTGGAGTCATGAATAATTATGAATCAGTTATAATACTTTCAGCTAATGCACCAGAAGAAGCAACAGTTGCATTTGGTGAAAAAATGAAAGAATTAATATCAAAAAATGGCGAACTTACAAATGTTGAAGAATGGGGTAGAAAAACTTTAGCTTATGAAATAAATAAGCAAAAAGAAGGTGTCTACATATTATTTACATTTGTAGCTAAGCCAGAATTTATTGCAGAATTTGAAAGAATTCTAAGATTAGATGAAATTGTTTTAAAACATATGGTTATAAGAAAAGACTAGTTTTAATTTGAGAGTAACTAATCTCGTAAGGGGGAAATAAAAAATGAATAAATTTCAATTTATGGGGAGATTAACAAGGGACCCTGAAGCAAGATTTACTCAAAATACTAATACACCTGTTACAACATTTTCTATTGCAGTAAATAGAAGATTTGCAGAGGCAAATGGTGAAAGAAAAGCGGATTTCTTTAATTTAACTGCTTTTGGAAAATTAGCAGAATTTTGTTCAAAATATTATAGAAAAGGACAACAAGTATTAGTAGAAGGAAGAATACAAAATAGAACTTGGGAAGACCAATCAGGCCAAAAAAGATATGCTACAGATTATATAATAGAGAATGCATATTTTGCGGATTCTAGAAGAGAAGGAACAAGTTCGGATGAGGGAATGAGTGTTCCATCATCTAGTATAGATGGCGAATTTATTACAATAGATGATACAGAAGAATTACCATTCTAATTAATATAAAAATTAATTGAAGGGAGGAACATATAATGGCAGAGAAGACAGCTAAAAGAGCAAAAACTGAGAAGCCTTATAGAAGACCAAGAAAAAAAGTTTGTAGTTTTTGCGTTGATAGAATCGACGAAGTAGATTATAAAGATGTTGAAAAACTAAAAAAATATGTTAGTGATAAAGGTAAAATATTACCAAGAAGAGTTACAGGAACTTGTGCAAAACATCAAAGAAAAGTTACAATGGCTATACAAAGAGCAAGACATATTGCACTTTTACCTTATACTGTTAAATAATAAATATAAAAAATCAATATAATCAATAGCATTATATTGATTTTTTTCAGTTTATTTATTATAATAAAAATGTTAAAAAAGGAGAGATTTTATGACTGAAACTTTAGTAGATAGTATTATAGGAGTATTTGGTAATTTTACTACTTATAAATTTGGTGGAGAGATTATAACTTTTATTATTTCATTGTTACCAATATTAGAATTAAGAGGTGGACTGTTAGCAGCTGGTGCCTTAAATGTTAATCCTATAACAGCTTATATAATTGCTATATTAGGAAATTTATTACCTATTCCTTTTATTCTTATGTTTTTAACTCCAATTTTTAACTGGATGAAGCAAACTAAGAAATTAAAGAAAATTGTTGATAAGTTAGAAGAAAAAGCAATGAAAAATAAAGAAAAGTTTGAAAAAGGTGAATTTATAGCATTGATTCTTTTTGTTGGAGTACCATTACCAGGAACAGGAGCTTGGACAGGTGCATTGATAGCCTCAGTATTGGGAATGAATAAGAAAAAATCAATGGTAGCTATTGCAATTGGAGTAGTAATGGCTAGTATAATAATGATGATTTTATCTTATGGGGTACTTAATAATGCTATGTATCACTAAATATAAAGATTAAAATATATACAATGGTGTATGGCTCATAACCCGAAGGTCGTAAGTTCGAGTCTTACCCCCGCAACCAATGAATAAATGCTTACAGTTTCAACGACTGTGGGTATTTTTTTATGTTTTAAAAATGGTTGCTATAATGCTTAAAAATAGCACTATTATGCCAAATTGGGGAATAATTGGGAAGTATTTTAACTTTTTGATTCCTCAAAAAACTATGTATATCAGTAAAAAACATGGAAATTTATAAATTGCTTTTTACTGATTTTCTTCCGACAAAGTAATTTTGTGATTTATTGAAAAAAGTAGTTTTTAGTTTGGTATTAATAAATTTTGTAATACATTTCC
>CAKOYA010000006.1 GCA_934130325.1 uncultured Clostridia bacterium | reverse complement strand
ATATAAAGAATAATACAGCAGGAAAATATATTTTAAAAAATGATATTGATTTTTCAGGAGTTAATCTTGAAGCAATATCAGAATTTAGTGGTGAATTGAACGGTAATGGAAAAACTATATCAAATTTGGAAGCTTCAAGAGGACTTGTTATAACAAATAAAGGTACTATAAAAAATATTAATATTGTAAGTAGTGATTTTAATATTAGTTCCGATTCATTTACGTATGATGCAAGTAGAAATGGTGCAGATTATTCCATAGGAATTATTGCAGAAAGCAATGCAGGTAAAATAAGTAATTGCAAGTTAGCCGGAATAAATTATATAACAGTAAACTTAAGTGAAGATATTGATTATGATATATTTGTTGATTGTGGTAGTTTTGTCGGTGCAAATTTAGCATCAGGAGTAATAGAAAATTGTGATGGGTATTTGACTGATTTATGTTTGAAAGGGACTCAAAATAATAAGAGTACTGGTTTTGTAAATGCAGGTGGTATTTGTGGCATTAATATGTCAGGTGGAAAAATTAGTGGATGTTCTAGCAATACGTTTAATATTAAAAATGATATAGGTATTAATGTTAGTGCATGTTTCGGAGGAATTGCTGGAGATTCAAGTGGAAATATAGAAAATTGTAAAGCTGTACTTTCTCCAGGAAGTGAGAGCTTTGCAAGTTATGGAGGAGTAGTAGGATATAACAATGGAGATATTAAAAATTGTGAAATAGAGGTGGATACTAATAGTACATTTTCTGATTATGAGGTTGTTGGAGGAATTTTTGCAGAGGGTGATGCTACTCCAAACTCTCATTATGTTGAAAACTGTATAATATATCCATATGAAAGTGACACTAATACAGATTTTGGTGCTTTTTATGGAGCTAGTGGTACTGCACAATTTAAAAATTGTTATGCAATTGGAAATTTTGAAAAGTATTCTTATAGCTCTAGCAGTGAAACTATAGCTGGATGTGAAATAATTAAAGATACAGAAGAGGCAAAGAAAAAATCAAAATATGCAGATGAATTATGGAATAATGGTTGGAATATAGATGAGGGTAAATCTTATCCATATTTAACATTGTTTAAATAAATTTATAAAATATAATTGAGTAAATAGAAAATGCAAATCTATTTACTCTTTTTTATATATAATGGAAGTTAAAAATTTAAACTAATTTTATGAATATCAAATTATTGACATTTTTTTTATTTAGTATATAATTATATTATGTAAATGTTAAGGAGCTGTATAAATGAGAATAATAGCAGGAAAATTTAAAGCAAAAAAATTAAATAGCCCAAGAACTGAGAAAACAAGGCCAACATTAGATAGAGTTAAAGAGGCTTTGTTTAGCATAATTGATTCATATGTTTTAGATGCTAGTGTACTTGATCTTTTTTCTGGAACTGGTAATTTAGGGCTTGAAGCAGTTAGCAGGGGGGCAAAGTTTGCTTGGCTTAATGACAAGGAAAATATTGGAGTTTCGACAATAATCTCAAATACTAAGTTGACTGGGGCTGAAAAATATGTTAAAATAACTAACAAAGATTATGTGAAATGTTTAAACCAAATAATGAAAGAAAATATACTGTTTGACGTTATATTTTTAGATCCACCATATGATAGTAATTTAGGAGTAAATACATTAAAAATTATATCAGACAATAAAGACAAGATACTTTCAAAAGACGGCATTATCATATATGAAACAGATAAAAATTTTTTGTCTAAATTTAATATTAAACAAAAGCTAAGTAATATTGATGAACTTGAAAATATTTCTTGTATTGATACTAGAAATTATGGAAATGTAATATTAAAATTATATAAATGGAGGGAATAATAATGGAAATATTTACACTTTTAGAAAATTTAGAAGAGTTATTAGAAAATGGTGCAAAAGTTCCTTTTTCTACAAAGGTAATGGTGGATGTGGAAGAGTTAAGAGAAATACTTGAGGATATACGTTTGAAATTACCAGATGAATTAAAGCAAGCAAAGTGGGTAAAAGAAGAAAGACAAAGGATAATTTCTGATGCAGAGCAAGAAGCAGAAAATATGATAAAAGAAGCAGAAGGAAAGATAGTTACTCTTGTTGATGAACATGAAATAACAAGACAAGCTTTAGCTCAAAAAGAAGAAATTATAGAAAATGCTAATAAGGTATCAAAAGAGATAAGCATAGGTACAAGAGATTATGCAGATGCAATATTAGAAAAAGTTGAAGATGTTTTAAAAGAAACTTTAGATGTTGTTCGTAATAATAGAAAAGAATTAAACTAATAATAAGTGGGGTTGGTGTAAGAAAATGGGAAGAAAGAGAAAATCTTCTAAAACTGCTAGGGGAAAGAAGACAAGAAAAAGTGTACAGAAATCATTTTCTTCCGATGTAATAGGCGGAATATTAGTAGTTTTTGGATTAGTACTTTTTGTTTTTTTAAAATTTAAAAATATAGGTGTGATACCTGGAGCATTAGCTAGTCTTTGCATGGGACTTTGGGGGTATATGTCATATATATTACCTATTGCATTTATTTTTGTGGGTGCAAGAGCTATATATAATGAAGAGAAGACTGACATTTCTAAAGATATATTAAAAGGAGTATATATTACTTCAATATTTGCTGTGACAGTAGCATCATTTGTAAATTCACAATTTAATATATTTGATAATTTTATTAAATATACTGTGGATTCATATAATAATGGCATTTTAGGAATAAATATCACTGGAACAATTGGTTTTTTATTTTCAAGCTTAGTTGTAAATTTAGTAGGAATATTAGCTTCAAGGATAATCTTGGTGTTTGTTACAATAATATCTATACTTTGCGTATTTAAGATATCATTTAAACAGTTATTTTATGGAATATATAATGCTTATGCTTGTATATATAATGGAATTGCAACAGTTATAAATATATTGTTTGCATCAGAAGATGATGAAGATGACGACATAGATGATGAAGATGAAGAAGTAGAAGTTGATAAAAAACTTTCTAAAAGGCAAATGGCTAAACTTGAAAAAGAACAAAAAAAGCTTGCATTACGCATGAAAGAAAAGGGAAATCCGGACAATGTTGAAGAAAATTTAACTGTTGATAAAACAGAGCAAATTGAATTTGATTTTAATAAATTAGGTGGTAAACCTAGTGAAAAAGAAATTCAGGCTAAGCAGCAAAGAGATGAATTTTTCCAAAAGCAAAAAGAACAAAAAGAGGATAAGTCTGTAAAGGAGGTATTGACACTTGACCATACAGCTCATTCAGAAACGGATAATTATGAATTTCCATCTTTTGATTTATTAGGAAAGCCAAAAATAGGTGAAGTGTTTGATAAAAAAGCTATACATGCTACAGCAGTAAAATTACAAAAGACTTTGGCATCTTTTGGAGTGGAAGCAAAAGTAACTAACATTACCAAAGGACCTACTGTTACAAGGTATGAGCTTACTCCAAGCACTGGTGTAAAGGTAAGTAAAATAGTTAATTTATCAGATGATATTGCATTGAATTTAGCTGCTAAAAGTATAAGAATAGAAGCACCCATTCCTGGTAAAGCGGCTGTTGGTATAGAGGTGCCAAACTCAGTTGCAGAATCAGTTTTACTGCGTGAGGTAATAGAATCAGATGAATTTCAAAATCATAAATCAAAACTTGCATTTGCCCTTGGAAAAGATGCGGCTGGTGATATAGTAGTTGGTGACATTGCTAAAATGCCTCATACACTTATAGCTGGCTCAACTGGTTCAGGAAAGAGTGTATGTATTAACTCTTTAATAGTATCAATATTATATAAAGCAAAACCAAGTGAAGTAAAAATGATACTTATTGATCCTAAGATGGTTGAACTTTCTGGATATAATGGAATACCTCATCTTTTGATTCCAGTTGTTACTGATCCTAAAAAAGCGGCAGGTGCACTTAATTGGGCTGTTCAAGAGATGGTTAATAGATATAAGTTGTTTGCAGAAAAAGGTGTTAAAGATATAAAAGGATATAATGCTATTATGGAAAAAGAAGAAGGAGTAAAACTTCCTCAAATAGTAATAATAGTGGATGAACTTGCTGATTTAATGATGGTTGCACCAAATGATGTAGAGGATGCAATATGTAGACTTGCACAAATGGCAAGGGCTGCTGGAATGTATTTAGTAATTGCTACTCAGAGACCATCAGTTGATGTTATTACAGGTATAATTAAAGCAAATATCCCATCTCGTATAGCATTTACTGTTTCTTCACAGGTGGATTCCAGAACAATACTTGATATGGCAGGTGCAGAAAAGTTACTTGGAAAAGGTGATATGTTATATTTTCCAGTTGGTGAAAGTAAGCCTCATAGAATACAAGGTGCATTTATTTCTGAAAATGAAATAGAAAAAATAGTTGATGAAATTAAGAAAAATACTGATACTGAATCAATGTATAATGAAGCGGTAATTCAAAGTATAGAAAGTGGTAGTAGTAATAATAAAACTGGCGACAGTGATGAACAAGATGATGCAGACCCTATATTAAATGATGCTATTGACTTAGTTGTAGATATGGGACAGGCATCAGCATCAATGTTGCAAAGAAGATTTAAAATAGGATATTCAAGAGCAGGAAGAATAGTAGATCAAATGGAAGCAAGAGGACTTATTTCAGGATATGAGGGAAGTAAACCAAGGCAGGTATTAATATCAAAAGCTGAATGGCAAGAATTAAAACTTGGAAATTCTAATTCGGATTCGAATAATGATTCTTCAGAAGCACAAACAGCTTTGGAAAATATTATTCAAACAGAACAAGTAATGAATAGTCCTGTAATTGAAGAAAATTCACAAAATATTAGACGTTCTAAATATGATATTGAATTGTAAATATAAAAGGAGAAATAGAAAAATGGCAGTAATGGATTTAGTATATAATGGTAATGATTTGCTTTTAAAGAAGTCTAGTGAAATTGAAGTAATTGATGAGAAAATAAAAAAACTTTCACAGGATATGTTAGACACAATGTATAAATATGATGGATTAGGACTTGCAGCTGTTCAAGTTGGTGAACTTGTAAGAATGATAGTGTATGATTGTTCATATGTCGAAAAGAATTCTAAAAAGAAACCAGTTGTAATGATAAATCCTAAAATAGTTTGGACATCTAATTCTAAAGTATTAGTTGAGGAAGGTTGTTTGAGTTTTCCTGATGTTTTTGAAAATGTAAAAAGGCATGAGAAAGTAAAGGTTGAGTATATAGGGCTAGACGGTAAAAAAAGAATAAAAAGTGCAAAAGAAATGGAAGCTATTGTTATACAGCATGAAACTGACCATCTTGACGGGATAGTTTTCTTATCTAGAGTAGATAAAAAAAGCAAAGAAAATAAAAAAAGAGGAAAATAAAATGAAGAAAAAAATTTTACTAACAGTTTTAGTAGTTGTATTTATTGGTATTTTAGCTACTATTTTTGGAATAAAAGAAGTATATGAATCTTCTGAAAGTGGTATGAGTAAAAAGTATTTTAAAGAAGTAAAAGATATAGTAAATTTGGATGAACAAAGAACATTAATTTCAATGAAAAAGTTTGATTTTAATTCGGATGGTACTGAAGATTATATTGGTATAACTGGAATAAAGAAGTATCATGAAGATATTAAAGAACCTTTAAAAGAATTAGATAGTTCTATTGAACTTTATCAAAATGTAGAAGTGTTATATATTGATGGTGCTAGTAATGAACTAAAAAAATATGTAAGTGAAAAATCATTTTATCCTGAAGTAAAATTAGAAATTAGAAATGATGATGCAAATAAATATATTTTTGTAAGTGATGAAAATAGCGGTAATGTATTATTGCTTACTTTAACTGAAAATGGTATTGAAAATATAATTAAAAACTCTATACAAGCTGATCTAAATGGTTACACTATTAATGTTACTTTTGACTCTGAAAATACCTCTAAGATTAAAGTAAAGTTAGATAATTACGCCAGATCTTATCTTAATGCAATTACAGAAGAAAAAGAATTGGAATTTGATGATAAAAATATTAATGAGCAAAATTATAGACCAACATATCTTGCAAATAAATTCTGCAGCTTTAAGTTAGAAGATGTGGATGGCGATAATATATTGGAGCTAGTCGGAGTACAAAATATTTTGTATTTAAATGATGCAAAGAAAAAAATGACTAAAACAACAGGTGTTGTAGAAACTGTATTTAAAATAAATGGTAATAAAATTGAATATAATAAAACAGAAGTGAAAAAATAAAATATAACGAAAGGCATAAATGTTTATCTATTTATGCCTTTTGTTACATAAATTAAGGAGGAATTTTTAAATGAGTATTGAGAATAAAGAAGAAGTTAAAATTGTGTTTATGGGTACACCAGATTTTGCAAGGGAATCATTGAAAAAGTTAGTTGATGAAAAATTTAATGTTATTGCCTGTTTTACTAATCCAGATAAACCATCTGGCAGGGGAATGAAGAGTTCGATGTCAGAAGTAAAAAAATATGCAATTGAAAATAATATCCCTGTATATCAACCAGTAAAATTGAGAAAAAATGAAGAGATTTTAGATATATTAAAAAAATTAAATCCGGACATTATTGTTGTAGTAGCATATGGAAAAATTCTTCCAATAGAAATTTTAGAATTACCAAAACTTGGATGTATAAATGTTCATGGCTCATTACTTCCAAATTATAGAGGAGCTGCTCCAATGCAGTGGGCTATAATAAATGGGGAGGAAAAAACAGGTATTACAACTATGTATATGGATAAAGGTATGGATACTGGTGATATGTTACTAAAAAAAGAAGTCATAATCAGTGATGAAGATAATTTTGAAACAATTCATGATAAAATGAAAGTAGTAGGGGCAAATTTACTTGTAGATACATTATGCAAAATTATGGAGGGGAATATAGAAAGAATAAAACAACCGCTTGAAGGAACAATAGCTCCTATGATAGATAAGAGTATGACTCATATTAATTTTAATAAAAATGCTAAAGAGATATTTAATTTTGTTAGAGGATTGTCACCTGTTCCAGGAACATATATGGAAACAAGCGATGGAAAGAGGTATAAAGTATATAAAGTAGGTTATGACGAAACAAATGAATTTAATAATATAGAAAGCGGTAAAATTGTTAGATGTAACAAAAAAGAATTAATTATTAAGTGTAATAATGGTATTATTAGTATATTAAGTATACAACCATTAAATAGTAAAAAAATGGATATAGATTCGTTTTTAGCAGGAAATAATTTTGATGCTAATACAAAATTTATATAAAAACAAAATGGATATTTGACAGAAATATTATAAAGTGTTATAATATTTTATATACACTATATTTTTGAAGGAAGGATGATTATCCAAATGACTATTTTAGTTTTTATTTTACTATTTTTGGTAGGTTTTATTGGAGGAAATGCCATTTCCACAGAGTATGTAAAAAGTTCTGAGGAAAGCTGTGACTTCAAGAAAACTTTTAGAAGGAGTTTATCAATAATATTTATTTTATTTATAATTACAACGCTTTCGGTTGGAAAAGTGTATTATTATATATTTTTGGTACTTCTTGCATTAAAACTAAACAATTTATATATCAGATATAAAAACTCAAATAATGATAATAAGTAAAGGAGCGTGTAAACATGTTAGTTTATATTATTTCGGTTTTTCTTATTGTATTTACTGTTTTGATAATTCAAAATG
Source organism: uncultured Clostridia bacterium (assembly GCA_934130325.1). Taxonomy (GTDB): domain Bacteria; phylum Bacillota; class Clostridia; order TANB77; family CAG-465; genus CAG-465. The sequence goes on along the minus strand of CAKOYA010000006.1, from coordinate 53,822 downwards.
GTAAAAAGTTGAGTGAAAAAAAAGGTATATTTTTAGGTATAGCTTTTTTACTATTTATAACAAACGTGGCATGTATATTCATATATGGTAGTAGTATGTGGATATTATTATTAACAAATGCTGTGTTAAACATTCTGTTAATACCCGCAATATTAAAAAAGCAAAGCTAGTTTTGTATTCCTGGAGCAAATTACATATATTTGCTCTAGGAATATATTTTTTTCTTGAAAATTATAATTAATTGTAGTAAAATTATGTAAAGATATTATTTAGGAGAAAATTAAAATGGAGAAAATAAATATAAATGAATTAACCCAAAGTGAACTTGAAGAATATATAGAAAGTTTAAATGAAAAGAAATTTCATGCCAAACAAATTTATAAATGGCTACATAGAATCGGTGTTTTATCGTTTGACGAAATTACTGATATATCAAAATCATTACGTGAAAAGTTAAATAAAAACGCATATATTACAAAATTGGATGTTATCGAATGTCAGAAATCTAAAAAGGACGGAACTATGAAATTTTTAGTTGGACTTAAAGATAACTCTGCAATAGAAACTGTTTTTATGAGATATAACCATGGTAATACTCTTTGTGTTTCAACGCAAGTAGGGTGTAAAATGGGATGTAAATTTTGCGCCTCTACTAAAGAGGGATATGTAAGAAATTTGCTTGCCTCTGAAATAGAAGGACAAATTTTAACTATTCAAAGGTATACAAATGAAAGAATTTCAAATGTCGTATATATGGGAATTGGAGAACCTCTCGATAATTATGATAATGTAGTAAAATCTATTAGATTGATAAACGATCCTTTTGGTCTTGGTATAGGCGCAAGGCATATAAGTGTATCTACTTGTGGAATAGTTCCAAATATATACAAATTAGCATCTGAGAATATACAATGTACATTATCAATTTCACTTCATGCTACAACAGATGAAAAAAGAAAAGAGATAATGCCTATTGCAAATAGGTACAGTATAAATGAGTTATTAAAAGCTTGTAAGGAGTATATAAAAATAACTGGAAGAAGGATAAGTTTTGAATATGCATTAATATATGGTAAAAATGATACTTATGAGGATGCTGTTGCTCTTGCAAAACTACTTAGAGGAATGATTGCTCATGTAAATTTAATACCAGTAAATGAAATAAAAGATGGAAAGTTTAAAAAAGCTAAAGAAGAATCAGTACAAAAATTTATGGATACTTTAAATAGTATGGGAATTGTTACTACTGTAAGGAGAGAATTAGGCTCTGATATAGACGCTGCATGTGGGCAGTTAAGGAAGAAGTATTTAGAGAAAAAAGAGGATTGATATTATGTTAGTTAGTGTAATTTTGTTATTATTAGGTCTTGTAATTTTATCAGTTTCATCTGATATGTTAATTGAATCAGTCATAAGACTCGCAAAAAAATTAAAAATATCTAAATTGATTATATCTCTAACTTTGGTAGCCTTAGGAACATCTATTCCTGAAACTGTGGTCTCTTTAATTTCTGCACTAAAGGGTAGTAATATAGCTTTTTCTAATGTTGTTGGAAGTAACATAGCAAATATTGCATTAATACTTGGTGTATCATTGATAATAGGAAATATAACTTTAAATAAAGAAATGAAATTAGAGATAAATAAGATGATGTTAGTAAAACTACTTCTTTTAGTACTATGCATTATAACAGGTTTTTGCTTAAATAAAATAGCAGGTATTGTTATGGTATTTTGTTTAGGTGGATATGTATTTAGTTTGTATAGGATCTCAAAGAATCAAGGAAATGTTGAAGAAGAAGTGGAAGAATCTGAAGAATTAATATCCAAAATAGGTAGTGTACTTTTTAAAAATGAATGGATATTAATTATTGTATATGTTATATGCGGCTTTTTAGGATTAATTGGCGGAGGAGAATTAGTAGTTGAAAATGCTATAAAAATTGCTCAAACCCTAAATATAAACGAGGGGATAATAGGGGCAACAATAGTAGCAATAGGCACTTCACTTCCAGAACTTATGACATCTATTTCGGCAATGAAAAAGAAACATTATGATATAGTTATTGGAAATATAGTTGGTAGTAATATAATAAATATATTATTAATACTTGGAATTTCTAGTATATTAGTTGAAATAAAAATTGAAACATTTGAAATTTTAAGTGTGTTAATGATGTTGTTTGTTTCATTTGTATTTTATATTATGGCAAAAAAGAAAGAAAATTTAACTAAAATAAATGGAATTATATTGTTAGTATTGTATCTTGCGTCCACTATATTACTTACAAAAATTTAAATGTAAAGGAAGATAATTTTTTATCTTCCTTTTTTAAGGATAAATTAGGTAATTTCATATAAAAAACTATTGAAAATTGTTATAGTTTTGATATAATATATATATATTTAATGAGGTGAAATAATGGAGTTTGTTGCAAAGTCAGATGTAGGTAGAAAAAGAAGTAATAACGAAGATAGTTTCTTTGCAAAAATATATAATGAAAATATAGCTTTGTTTATTGTAGCAGATGGACTTGGGGGATATGCTAGCGGTGAAGTTGCAAGTAAAATAGTTACAGATACTATTTCAACTTATGTTGAAAATAATTTAAATTTCTTAGCAGCTATGAATAGTAAACAAATAATGGAGAGTATAAAAAAAGTAGTACTTGAGGCAAATAAGAAGATATATTCTCTTGAAAAAACTGATGTAAAGTACGATAATATGGGTTCTACAGTTGTACTTGCTTTAAAGGTTAGCAATGATATGTATTATACATCAATAGGTGATACAAGGTTATATTATATAAGCGATAAAATGGACAAAATAGAGCAGATAACTATAGATGACACTTATGTAAATGAGTTAATAAAAACAAGGATTATAACTGAAGAGGAGGCAAAGGTTCATCCTCAAAGACACGTACTTACAAAAGCAGTGGGTATTACTAAAGATTTAAAATTTAATGTGGAAAAATTAAATAAAAAACGTGGATACTTGCTTTTTTGTAGTGACGGACTTACAAATATGTTAGAAGATAAAGAAATATTAGAAGAAATGAATAAAAGTGATTTTTGTAACATTGCTAGTGCTTTAGTAGATGTAGCAAATAAAAAAGGTGGCTATGATAACACGACTGTTATTGTAGTAAAAAAAGGAGAGTAAATCTATATGGACGATATGATAGGAAGAACGCTAGGAAATAGGTATGAAATATTAGAAAAAATTGGCGAGGGAGGTATGGCTACTGTATATAAAGCAAGATGTAAATTGCTAAATAGGTACGTGGCTATAAAAATCTTAAAAAGCGAATATTCGAGAGATGAAACCTTTGTTAAAAGGTTTAGAGCGGAAGCACAATCTGCAGCAGCTTTAACGCATCCAAATATAGTTTCAGTATTTGATGTTGGAGAAGAAAATGGAGTTAATTATATAGTTATGGAACTTCTTGAATCTAAGACATTAAAGGATTACATAAACGAACATGGTGCACTTTCAAATGACTTAACATTAAAAATTGCTGCACAAATAGCATCTGCTCTTGAAGCTGCACATAAATCGCATATAATCCATAGAGATATTAAGCCTCAAAATATTGTATTAAATAGGAATATGGTAGCAAAGGTTACTGATTTTGGAATTGCAAAAATAACTAATGTGCCTAGTGCCACAATTACAAGCTTTGGTACAACAATGGGCTCTGTACATTATTTTTCACCTGAACATGCTAAGGGAGGATACACTGACGAAAAGTCAGATATATATTCTTTAGGGGTTGTAATGTATGAAATGGCAACTTCAAAGTTACCATTTGATGCAGATTCACCTGTTTCTGTTGCTTTAAAACATATACAAGAAACACCAGTTGAACCTGGGGAGATTAACCCTAAGGTTAGTGTAGCTTTAAATGAAATAATAATGAAAGCAATGGCAAAAAATACAGCAAATAGATATCAAAATGCTACTGAACTTTTGGCTGATATCTCTGTAGCACTTGCTAAACCTAATTCACCTATAAATAGAAATACAAATTCTGAGAATTTTGGAAAAACACAAGTGATTCCAATTATAGATATGGAGTCAGATAGTAATGCTAACAAGGTACCTAATTTAAGAATGCGCCAAGCAGACAATAGGAACTTTACTCCTCAAAATAATACAAGTAGTTCAAATTTTTCTAAATCTCAGCATGAAGTAGTGAAAAATCCAAAAAATAAAAGCATAAGTGATGAAAAAAAGGAAGAAAAAAAGAAAAATAAGAAAGCACTAATTATAGCTATGATTAGTGTAATATGCGCAGCGGTAATATTTGGAACATTTTTTGCATTAAAGGTGTATGGGAATATTAAAAAGCAAGAACAACAAAATTCTGAGATTGAAATACCAAACGTAGTAGGTAGAAATATTGATGAAGTTATAGAAGAATATTCTAAGCAAGGAATAGAAGTAGTAAAAAATAAGCTTGAGTATAGTTCTGAACAAGCGGAAGGAAATATTGTTTCTCAAACGCCAGAAAAAGGAACAAAGACTAGTGATAAAAAAATATATGTTGTAGTAAGTAAAGGAGAAAAGCTAGTTGATGTACCTGATGTTACTGGAAAGGATATAAAAGTTGCAAAGTATGAATTAGAAGATACTTTAGGATTTAAAGTTGAAGTTGAAGAAGAGATAAATGAAAAAGTTACTGCTGGAATAATAATATCTCAAAATCCTAATAAAGAACAAAAGCCTTATGGCAGTACAATAAAATTGGTAGTAAGTAAGGGAGATGGTAAAGAATCTGTACTTATGCCAAGCGTACTTTCTAAATCTGAAGAAGATGCTAAGAAGACACTTGAAAGTCTTAAATTAAAGGTAAATGTTAAATATTCAGAAGATAGTACTAAGACAAACGGTGTTGTTATTTCTCAAAGTTACCCTCAAAATCAAGAATTAAAAGAAGGGGATGTAGTAGAAATTACTGTAAATAAACTATTGATTAGTAAAAATGTTAGTATTAATTTACTAGAACTTCAAGGAGGAACACCTATAGATGCGGAAAAAATAAATGTAAAAGTAACGGCGAGTATAGATTCCGGAGCTACTAATACAGTATATGAGAAGTCTTTTGATCCAACAGAAAAAACAGCATCATTTACAATTAATGGATATAGTAGTGCTACCCTTAAAATCTATTTAAATGATAAATTAACAAAAGAGCAAACTATAAATTTTTAAAATAAATGAAACACTGATAAATTAAAGTAATCTTAAATTATTAAAAAATACATTTAATAATTAGGGTTAATATGTTTATCAGCGTTTTTGTTTTTATAAATTTACTAATATTTAAATAAATATTAGTAAATTTGTAATAAAATTATAGAATTTGAATATATAGTATTAGATAAACTATAGATAAAATAAAGAGGGTGAGGAAATGGAAGATAAAAAAATATCAAAAATAGTTACAAATCAAAATATAATTATGGAAAATAGGGAAAAAATTTCAGTTACCGGTGTAATTGATATTCATAGTTTTGATGATGAATTGGTTTTAGCTCAAACAGATTTAGGAATTTTAACTATTAAAGGTGATGACCTTAAGATGAATAAACTAAATTTAGATAATAATGAATTAATAATTGAAGGTCAAATTATTGCTGTAGCGTACAGTGATACAAACCAAGCTAAAAAATCAGGATTTATGAATAAACTATTTAAATAGGAGATTAGTTATATTAAGCCAAATTAATGATTTTATAGGATTTGTAATTATTGGAATAATACTTTCTTTAATATTTGATTTTTTTAGAGCCTGTAGAAAATTTAAACGAGTATCAACAATTAATGTTATAATACAAGATGTAATATATTTTATTATAGTACTTTTTATAATTGCATTAAGTATAATAAATATATTAGATTCTGGTATTAGAATGTATATTTTTGGAGCTATAATATTAGGGGCATTTTTGTATTTCACTTTCTTAAGCAAGCATTTTTTAAAATTGTACAAGATTTTATTTAGGGCCTCGAAAGAGATTTTTGAGTTCGTTTTTTTAACTTTAAATTTTCAATTATATGTTATTATAAAATTTTGTATAAAAATACAAAAAATAGTAAAAAAGTGTTGCAAAAAGTTTTTACATATGATAACATTTAGTAAGAAAATTACGAAAAAAACTGGAACAAAGTCGAAAAATAAAAGAACAAAAGAGGGTATATTGTATGAGAAAAACGCTTGATATAGATAAAAAAAGTGTCAAGAAAAAAAGGAAAAAAATAAGATTGTTTAATGTTGTAGTAGTTGCTTTTGTTGTATATTTTATATATACATTTTGCGATCAACAAATACAAATTAATAATTATGATTCTAAAATTGAAACCTATAAAGCTGATATAGAAAATAAGGAAAAATTAGTAGAATATTATAAAGGGAAGAAAACTAATATAGAAACTGATGAATATATAGAAGAAGTAGCAAGAGAAAATTTGGGGTATGTAAAGCCATATGAGAAGATTTTTGTAGATGTAAATAAATAAAATAACTTACTGTGTACGGGGATGCACGGTAAGTTATTTTCCATTATATAAAAAATATTTTTTCGTAAATTTCTTGAATTTTACTGGGTAATATAATATAATATGTTATGGAAATTGTATCCATATAAAGGATGGTAAAAAATGAGAAAAATAAAACTAATATATAACTCGGGCGCAGGGCAAAGCAAATTTAGATATTTCTTAGATACTATACTTGAGAAGTTTATGCAAAATGGTTTTGAGGTTTCTATGTTTAGGGCTAGTAAAAAAACCAATTTATATGAATTTTTAAAAGATGTTGATAAAGAAAAATACTATGCTATTGTTGTGGCCGGAGGAGATGGAACAATAAATAGAGTAGTAAATGTAATAATGCAAAATAATATAAAAACTCCTCTTGGAATAATTCCAGCAGGTACATCAAATGATTTTGCAAGACATATAAAAATGCCATCAAACTTTTCTGAATGTATTGATAGGATACTTACAGGTAATATACAGAAAGTGGATGTAGGATTAGTAAATAATAAGTATTTTATTAATGTGTGTGCAGCAGGACTCTTTGCAAATGCCTCACAAAAAGCAGATAAAAATTTAAAAAATGCTTTGGGGAAGGTATCGTATTTTATAACTGCTGCAGAACAATTAGTAAGGTTTAGACCTTTTACAGTTAAAATAGAAACTGAAAAGGATATAATAATAGAAAAAATAAATGTATTCTTAGTATTTAATGGCAGTAGTGTAGGTGGAATAGATAAATTAACTACTGATCCTAGCGTTCAAGATGGACTACTAGATGTAGTAATACTTAAGAATTTTAAATTTTATCAAGTGCCATCAATTGTTTTAAACGTACTTAGAGGTAATCATTATGAAGATGAGAACATTATTTATTTAAGAGAAAAATGGATTAATATTAATAAAATTAAAGGAAAATGTGATGGGATTGATGTTGATGGTGAAGAGGGACCAACATTCCCTTTAAAGATAAAGTGCGTTGAAAAAGGTTTAAATATGTTTTTATAATTAAGAAGGAATGATAGTTATGTATGATAAAAAAATAGATGAAAAGTGGCAAAAAAAGTGGGAAGAAACTAAATTAGCTAGTTTTAATAGAGAAAATGTAAAAAAGAAATATTATTGCTTAGAAATGTTTTCATATCCATCTGGCGCAAAACTTCATGTAGGGCATTGGTACAATTATGGACCTGTAGATACTTTTGCAAGATATAAAAAAATGAAGGGCTATGAAGTATTTCAACCGATGGGGTTTGATGCATTTGGACTTCCAGCTGAAAATTATGCTATAAAAACAGGAATACATCCATATGATTCAACTATGAAAAATATTGAAACTATGGAAAAACAGTTAAAAGAAATGGGAGCCATGTTTAACTTCGACGCTGAAATAATTACTTGTAAAGAAGAATATTACAAATGGACTCAATGGTTATTTTTAAAATTATTTGAAAAAGGTCTTGCTTATAGGAAAAAAGCCAATGTAAACTGGTGCCCTAGTTGTAATACAGTACTTGCAAATGAACAAGTTATCAATGGACTTTGTGAAAGATGCAGCAGTCAGGTTACAAAAAAAGATTTAACTCAGTGGTTTTTTAAAATAACTGAATATGCAGAAGAATTGTTAGAAGGATTAAAGGATTTGGACTGGCCCGAAAAAACAAAGAAAATTCAAACTAACTGGATTGGGAAATCTACTGGTTCTATAGTTAATTTTGATATTGAAAACCAAAATATGTCTTTTGATGTATTTACCACAAGGCCAGATACACTAATGGGAGTTACATATGTTGTACTAGCACCTGAACATGAACTTGTTAAGAGTATAACAACTAGTGAATGTAAAAAAAGTGTTGAAGATTATGTAGAACAATGTAAATTGATAAAAGAAATTGATCGTTTGGCAGAAAATAGAGAAAAAACCGGTGTGTTTACTGGAAGTTATGCAATACATCCTATAACTCATGAAAAAATTCAAATATGGATTGCAGATTATGTACTCTCAACATATGGGACAGGTGCAGTTATGGCAGTACCAGCACATGATCAAAGAGATTTTGAGTTTGCTAAGAAATATAACTTGAATATAAAACAAGTTATAGAGCCAAATGGGGACGAAAATTTTGATATTTCTAAAGCTGCTTTTGTTAAACCAGGAAGACTTATAAATTCTGGTGAATTTGATGGTTTGTCAACTAAAGAGGCAAAAGAAAAAATTACTAAATATTTAAAAAGTATAAATAAAGGAGATTTTAAAGTAAATTATAGGCTTCGTGATTGGCTTGTTTCACGTCAAAGATACTGGGGGGCACCTATACCTATAGTGTATTGTGATGATTGTGGAGTTGTACCGGTACCTGAAAAGGATTTACCTGTAAGACTTCCATATAATGTTGAATTCAAACCAGATGGCAAAAGCCCGCTTGCTAAATCTGAAGAGTTTGTTAATACTGTTTGTCCACGTTGTGGTAAAAAAGCTAAAAGAGAAACTGATACATTAGATACATTTGTATGTTCTTCATGGTATCAATTTAGATATCCTGATAACAAAAATAGTGAAAAAATATTTGATACTGAATGGATCGATAAAATGTTACCTGTTGATAAGTATGTAGGCGGCCCAGAACATGCCGCAATGCATCTTTTATATGCTAGATTTATTACAAAAGTTTTAAGAGATTGTGGGCTAACTAAGGTAAGCGAACCTTTTAAATCTCTTGTTCATCAAGGGTTGATACTTGGACCTGATGGAAATAAAATGAGTAAATCAAAAGGAAATGTTATATCACCCGATGATTACGTAAATAAATATGGTTCAGACGTATTTAGAATGTATTTAATGTTTGGATTTAGTTACGTTGAAGGAGGTCCTTGGAGTGAAGAAGGCGTAAATTCAATGGCTAAATTTATTGCAAGACTTGAAAGAATAATTGAAAATATAAATAATATGGAAGTTTCAAATAATGTTACTAATATAACAAAGTTTGATAAAGAATTATTGTATGTGTTTAATAACTCTTTAAAGGGGATAAATTATGATCTAGAGAATATGCAATTTAATACCGCAATAGCAAAAATTATGGAAATTACAAATGCATTGTATAAATATATTGGAAATGTACCAGAAGGTGAAATGAATGTTAAGTTATTAAAAGACACAGTAAAGAAATTCATAAAGGCAGTTGCACCTTTCATGCCTCACTTTGCTGAAGAAATGTGGGAGAAGTTTGGTGAAAAATATTCTGTATTTAATTTTGAATATCCAAATTATGATGAAAAATATTTAAAATCTGATACTATCCAAATTCCTGTCCAAATAAATGGTGTAGTAAGATATAGAATTAATGTCTCAAACGATTTAAATGAAGAACAGATTGAGAAAATAGCTAAAAGTGATAATAATTTTAACATATATGCTAAAGGAAAAAATGTAAAAAAAGTTATAGTAATAAAGTCTAAAATAGTAAATATTGTATTAGAATAATTTTTGGAAGAGAGGTTGTTAATTTGAATATAAATGCAGGTGATTTAACTACATATATAATGTATTTAATTGAGGTCACTATCTTGGTAGTGATTGGTATGCTTTCATATAAGCTTTTTGAACTTGATAAAAATAAAGAGAATAAGATTGTAAAAAAACAAGCCTTAACTGATCAATTGACTGGTAGAGGAAATAGGTATATGTTTCAGCAAGTTCTTGATAAGCTTATTTCTAAGAAGAAAAAATTTGCTGTATGTTTTATGGACTTAGATGGTTTTAAACAGATAAATGATACAATGGGACATGATGCAGGAGATGAACTTTTGATAGCTTTATCGAATACATTTGAAAGTAAACTTCCTAAGAATGCTACTGCCTATAGATTAGGAGGAGATGAATTCTCTATAGTAATTGAAGGTATAAAAACTGTTGCTGATATTACTGAACTTTTAGATAATTTAAAGAAAGAATTAAATGTACCATTAAATATTGATGGTACAAGCATTTCTTTACAATATAGTTTAGGTGTTTCAATATTTCCAGAAGATGCGGATAATAGAACAGATTTATTAAAATATGCAGATGATGCAATGTATTATATAAAAGAACATGGAAAAAATGGATATTATTTTCACAATAAGTCATTAAAAGCTAAACTTGAAAATGATACTAAAATGCAAGCCGATTTGAAAAAAGCATTTGCAAATAATGAATTTGGGTTTTCTATGCAACCTAGAATTAATGTTAAAGATATTTCTAGTGTGTGCTTTGAAGCATTACTTTATTGGAAACATCCTGTTTTAGGGAAACTTACTTCAGAATACTTCATAAAACAAGCTGATGAAATAGCTTTAACTATAAAGCTTGATCAATACATTTTGGAAAAAGTATGTAAAAAACTAAATGAATTAAAGTCTAAAGGCTTTAAAAACTTAAAAATGGCTGTTAATATCTCTAATAGACATATGGTAAAAAAAGAGTTTATAGATAGATTGTGTGAGATTTTAAATGAAAATAATATTGAAAAAGGTGAAATACAGATTGAACTTACAGATACAATTGAAATAAACAAGATTGAAGGATACAAAACAATGTTTGAAAGACTTAAGGAAAGTGGTGCTAATATTATAGTTAATAATTTAGAACTTAAGTATGATGCTATATCAGCATTTAAAGATTTGCAAATAGATGAAATGAAACTATGTGCAACGTATGTTTCTGAAAGTTCAAAATTATCAGTTGACATACTGAGAAATATAGTTAATTTATGTAAAAATCTTGATTATAAAGTTACTGTTGGAAAGATCGATGAAGAATGTGAATTAGATAGTGCAATTAAGAGTGGTAGTGATAATATACAAGGTAATCTAATATTTAAGGCAATGGAAAGTGAAATGATTGAAACTTTTTTAAATGAGTATGGTAATTATAAAAATAGAATAGAAAATATTATAATTAATTCAAAGAAATAAGAGGTTGATTTTTTTAAAATCAGCTTCTTTTTTTAGAAAATGTATTGATAATTATTCTTATTTATTGTATATTATGTACGAGGTTTATTAGTAAAATTAATAAATTGTTATAGGAGGAGTGTTTATATGGAAAATAAAAGAAAAAATGTATATATAACAATATTTGCTCTTACAACTATTATAGCTTCGTGTTTAGCATTATATTTTTATATAGACAAAAACAAAGACATTGATGAACTTAGCTCAAGATTAGAAGAAAAACAAAAAGTAATTGATGATCAAGATGTGAAAATTAAAGAAGATACAGAAACAAAGGAAAATGAAAAGAAGGACGAAAATTCAGATATATCTAGTGAAAGCAAGGTAGAAACGCAAAAAAATATTAATTTAAGAGCTATTGTTGATTATAGTAAATGTTTAAATGTACAGCGTAACAGTGATTTTTGTACATATAGGCGATATAATGATAGTTTTACATCTGTTGGTGTTACTATAACTAATCCAAACTTGGTTAGTATATCATATAATCCAATTAAATTAGCAGATTTATACCAGATAAGTAATGATGAAAATACTAGTAAAAATTATGTTGAAGTGTCTATACCTTTTCCAAATCAAAAAGTAATAGATATATATATAATGGGATTTGGTCAAGCAATTGGTTATGAAACAATATTCTTTTTGATGGAGGATGGCAGTGTTGAATATTTACCAATAAGGTATGCTTTTAAAAATAAAAAATTCGAGTCTTATGGTAAAATAGAAGGAATAAAAGACGTAATAAAGATCGAAAATTTTAGCGTTGGATATAAAAATGGCGGAGGCTGGATCGCTATTTTTGGTATTACAAGTGAAGGAAGTTATTATGATATAAGTGAAGTATTAGGCAAAAATAATTACTACGATATCGATTAACTATCTATATTCAATTAAAAAATATTAAATAATTTATGTAAAAAAATGCTTGAAATTAAATTGAAAAATAAACACTTTGAAATTGCTTAAAAATATAGATAAAAAAAACTTATAAAAATGTAGAAAAAACTGTTGACAAATTAATATATATCAGGTATAATTATACTTGTCAACAGATAAGTGGGCGCTTAGCTCAGTTGGGAGAGCATCTGCCTTACAAGCAGGAGGTCACAGGTTCGAGCCCTGTAGTGCCCACCACTTATTTTTTTGTTTATCTGTGGCCTGGTAGTTCAGTTGGTTAGAACGCTAGCCTGTCACGCTAGAGGTCGTGGGTTCGAGCCCCATCCAGGTCGCCATTTTTTTATATATTATTTTTGGCTTGATAGCTCAGTTGGTAGAGCAGGGGACTGAAAATCCCCGTGTCCGTGGTTCGATTCCGCGTCAAGCCACCAGCGGGAGTAGCTCAGTTGATAGAGCGCCGCCTTGCCAAGGCGGAGGTCGCGGGTTTGAGCCCCGTCTCCCGCTCCATTTGTTTTTTGTTATAATATTAAAATAAAAATGGTATATTATTTGTTTATTTTAATATAATGTAGTATACATATTATAATTCGGCGCCATAGCCAAGTGGTAAGGCACGGCTCTGCAAAAGCCTGATCATCAGTTCAAATCTGATTGGCGCCTCCATTTTAAAGTGTTTCTTTTGAGAAACGCTTTTTTTATAGAAAAGGTAGTGTTGTAAAGTGAAAGATAGAACTAAAGAAGTGATAGATATGCTAAAGTTTGAAAAAGAATTGTATGATAGAGGATATGAATATATTTGTGGAGTAGATGAGGCAGGAAGAGGACCACTTTGTGGACCTGTAGTAGCTGCAGCTGTTATACTTCCTCAAAATGTAATAATAGAAGGGGTAAATGATTCAAAAAAATTAACTGAGAAAAAAAGGGAAGAACTTTTTTCAGTTATAAAAGAAAAAGCTTTAGCTGTTGGTGTAGGTGTATCAGATGTTGAAACAATAGAAGAAGTGAATATTTTAAATGCAACCAAACTTGCTATGAAAAAAGCTGTAGAAAGTTTAGAAATAAATCCTAATTACGTGTTAATAGATGGAAATCAAGGAATAGACATTTCTATCCCTTTTTCTACAATTGTATCAGGGGATGCAAGATCAGAATCAATTGCGGCAGCTTCAATAATTGCCAAGGTAACAAGGGATAGAATGCTTATAGAGTATGATAAAAAATATCCTGAGTATGGTTTGGCTAAGCATAAAGGATATGGTACTAAGGTGCATATAGCTGCAATAAGAGAATATGGACTAACACCAATACATAGAAAAAGCTTTTGTAAAAAGTTTATTTAAGATTTTATATATTGCACATTTTAATAATTTTTATAAAAAGCCAGCATAACAAAAAAATTATGCTGGTTTTTTAACAATTACTTATATTCACGTTTAATTAGCTTAGCATGTAAAACCACTCTTTGACTAGTACCATAGCAGGTAGATAGAGTTAATATGCTATCATTTTTATTTATTGGAGTATTAAAATTGTAGGAACTTCTAGTTTTAATTAAGTTAACGAAATTATTAAAATCATTTTCATCTAAAAAAGATGTTTGTATATAATCATTTGTAGTTTCTATATGATATATACTAAATACTTGCCATAATGTATTTTCACTTTCAGTTGAAATTTTGACCACGTAGTTATCTTGATTGTTTAGCCATCCGCTAGAAAGTATATTTTTTAATGAACCAAACATAGTTTCATTTATTCTACTATGTGCATATAATATTGTATTTTTATTATTAGTTATATTATTTCGATAGTCTAAAAATACCCAACCTGCTTGATTGTATGATTTATCAAAACTACGTGTTAAATAATATTTATTATCTGACGTTTGTACGAATGGATAGTTAATGTTAGTACCATTTACTTGTACCCATCCTATAACGTCTGAATTAATTTTTTTTAATTCACTAAAGTCAACATTTATCATATTCATTTTTATATATTTAAAGTATGGATCTTCATAAGGATCTCCAGTTTCTGTTTCAACAATTTCAGTATTATCTGTATCAGGTACAGTTTCAACTATTACATCTTCACTTATATTATTTATTTGGTTATTTGTTTTATTAGTATCTAATTTCCACTTTATTATATTATATATTGAAAAAATTAATATAATAAGAAAAATCATAATTAAAAAAATGAAGAGTATTTTAATTGGAATATTCTTTATATTTTTATTACCTTTTCTTTTCATAGCATTATTTAATTTCATAATATCATTCCTTTACAATTGGGGTAAAATTTTTTATTGCACTTATTAATTTTGGATGTCTAATAACAAAGTGTATTGTAGGATTAATATTTTTTCGTATAACTACATAATTATTATCACATATTGTAATAGTAATATTTTTAAATACCCTATAGTTAGATTTAAGTATTTTATAATTTTTAGTATTTTTTGCATACTCTTGAGTACAATCAAGATGCCTTTTATATTCTTCATATGAGTATAGTATATTGTTATTTAAAAATGTATTATTGAATAATAAATAATTTTCAGCTTGATTAAAATCATTTTTATTAATTACATTTATATAATCAGATATTTTATTATTTGCCAGTAATGTTTCCATATATTTTTTCTCATATTTTTTATAGTTTAAAATCTTATCTATAGTAGTTTTATCAATATTATTTCTTTTTAGTATTTGCATTAGTAAATCATCTTCAATAGTAAATAAAGGAAGTGAGGATAAGTATCTTACACGATTACCTAAAGTTTTTTCATCGTTTTCTAGGAAAATTTGATATTTTTTATGGTTTTCTTCTGTATATATATCCATAAGTGAATATGATTTTTTTAATAATAAATCTGATTTTTCTTTGTAATATTGTACTTCTTCCTTTTTACTAGTTAAATAATACATTCCTTTGTTATGGAATCCTTTTATACATTCTCCTGTAAGTGCTACAGAACCAGATACGTAATTTATATGATTATATACACTATTTTTAACTTCCTTTAAGTAATATGGTGAAACTTGGCCAGTCATATATATTGGTATCCAGCTTTCTAAACCTAACATCATCTCATTAAATGGTCTATCCAAATTGTGAATTATATTTAAATTTAATCCTTTTTTTAAACTCAGAGCTATTGCAAACATCCATTTTTTTCCAAATTCTATGTCTTTTGCCATATCTTCCATAGGCATATCACTACACATAAATATATCTTCCTTAGATTTAGATAACACAGTTGCTTTAAAAAAGTCTAACTCGCAGTTTTTCATCTTTTCTAAACCATAATATTTTTTACTTTTTATTTTATAGAAAGGAACATTTGGAACTTTTAATTCATCAAATTTTATTGCCTTAATATAGTCATTTAGATTAAAGGTATCTAAGTTATTTAAAAAAGTAGCAATTTGGTCTACATTATTTTTAGTTTTACTTGTTAGCCAAGAAAATAGTTCTGAAAAAAGTGAATTTTTTCTTAGATTATTTTCATCACAATTTAAAAGTACTGAAATATTTTTTAAATCCTCTTCAGTTGTGTAACGTGAACATACAAAGTTGCAAACTTTTGTTGAAAAGTCTATTGGATTCGATGGTTTAGACTTTCCATATCTTATTCTTGATATGTGTGAAGAATCAAATATAATATATTTGGCCATTTCATTCATATTGATATTTAAAGATGTAATTAAATTATTTAAATTTTTACTAAATGCTTCGTAATCAAAAGTATCACGATTATCAATAGCAGTGTTAAAATCATCTAAAATTTCTTCATTTGTATATTTTTTAATACCATTTCTTTGACTTATACTAAAAAGCGCAAAAGCTAATTTTTTTACTTGTTTACTGTCCTTTAAAGGCGTCCTTTCACCTTTTCTATACCTACTGATAACTGTTTGAGATATTTTTGATTCAGTAGATAAATCTTTTGGTGAACAATTAAGTTCTTCCATATATTTATTTAATATTTCTTTAAAATTCATTGTAATACCCACCTTTAAGTTGTATTATACTATATTTTTTATATAATCGGAACTACTTACCGGCAAAAACATTGTTTTTAATGGTAAAACTATTGCTCTTTTGCTTACTATATTGTAATGTTATATAGGGGAAAGGAGGATTGTGTGTTTTGGATAAGGAAAAATTAAAAGTTCCCACAAGTAGAGTAGTTATAATAATAGCTATAATTTTTATAGTAGTAGTATCCATAGTTTTTTTATTAAAAAATATTGGCACTAATGCAGAAAATCCAAATAATGATAATATGAATATTAAGACAAATATTACTGATAACGTAAATGTTATTGAAGATAATGTAAGTAAGTTGGAACTTGAAGAGTACAAAACTGATAATTTTACAATGAAGAAGCCTAAAAACTGGAAGGTTGAAACAGGTGGAATAGATATGTATTATGCAATAAAAGTTTATGATCCAGAAGATAGTAGAAATCAAGTTTTTTTAATGTTAAAAATACAACCATTATTAAAAAGTAGCAGTGCAAAAAGTTTTTGGCAAAATTATTATGCATTGAGCGGCAGTAATTCACAATACAAATTATTTGCTGACGCTGTAGTTCTAGATACTCCTACTACAGAGTGCTTTTATCAAAATTTTAATAATATATCAAAATATATTAAAGCGATTGATCCAAGCTTTTCTACTATTAATTTTCCTACATTTACTAATTTTTCTAAAATTGAAGAGTTTGATTCAACTGCTAGTATGAAAAGTGTAGCTTTAGATAGTAAGGTTTTAAGAGCAACATTTAATAATGAAAGTGGTAAAAATGGCGAAGGTCTATTTTTAGCATCTGTTGTTAATTTTGGTAATCAATATCAAAATGGTGTTGATACACTTTATTATATGGTTTATGATATTATGGCTATAACCTCTGCTAAAGATGAATTTATTAATTATAAAGATATATTATTAGAATCTATTAACTCTATTGAATTTACAGATAGTTTTGTTAAAAATACAATAGATGATGGTAATACTCAAACAAAAAATGCACTTGCTTTAAGTGCCTCAGTTCAGAGTGCTTTTAACTCTTATATGGAAGCTTGGGAAAACAGAAATAAAAGTTTTGATATAATGAGTCAAAAACAAAGTGATGCAACATTAGGATATGAGAGAGTATATGATATTGATACTGGTAAAGTATATAAAGCATATAATGGTTTTACAAGTGATTATAAAGGCAATAAGTATCAAGAAATAACAGATGATATGTATACAACTAGAGTATCTGGATATATCGAGGAATTAGGTAAATGATGATTTAATATAATATATAAAGGAGGATTTTACATCATGAAAAGGAAGTTTTTAGCATTAATACTCTTAATTACTATAGGTGTGCTACCAGTATTAAACAATGTTTATGCTGGAGTAACTGATATTACAGGTGGTTCAGGGGTAACAGTAAAAACAACAGTTAGAGATAATTATACAGACTATCAGGTAACGGATAATATTTATTTAGAAAAAGATAAAGATTATATTATTGATTTTAGCAAAGAAGATAATCTTTCCAAAGGATTAAGTGCGTTAGCAGATCTAGAAAAAACTGTATATTACAAAGTTATTGATGGAGAAAAGGTAAGTTTGTGCAAGACAGACGACGTCTCTGAAGCAGTAATAAAAATAGTTGGTAAAAAGGATGAAAATAAAGCTATAATGACTTTTGTAAATACGACTAGCGATAAGTCATATGATTTAGACTTTACTTACACAAAGTATACTGGTTCTAAGTTAACATATACTGGAACTGATTATAACTCTGAGGAAATTACAGTTAGTGATCCAGATGATTTAAAAAATGCAAAT
The DNA here is from genome assembly GCA_934130325.1 of uncultured Clostridia bacterium. Classification (GTDB taxonomy): domain Bacteria; phylum Bacillota; class Clostridia; order TANB77; family CAG-465; genus CAG-465. The sequence goes on along the minus strand of CAKOYA010000006.1, from coordinate 35,529 downwards.
GGTTCATCAGGAAAAGTTACCATTAACGAAATAAGAGACGATTATTATTCAAGGTATCACTTTAAATGTAAATTAAATTTGATTGCTGAACTTACTCAAGATATTCAAATAGATGGGACATATAACGGATTTGGAATGGAAATATCTTTAAACGACGTAAGAGTTGGTGAGGAATCTTCTAAGGTAAATGGTACAGCAAAAGGATATGTAAGTGGAAACATAAAAAATAAGATTACAATTCAACTTGCTTTTGGTGATGGTAATATAGGAAGTGTAACAATAAACGGGACAGTTATGACATTGCCTGCTGGTACAAAGGATAGAGTTGAATTTTCAGTTGAACCTGCTAAGAAATATACAATTGTTGTAACAAAAAGTAATGAAACTTCAAGTGTTCCAAAAACAATAATATGGGACTCTGATAATACAAATAATTCGTCTATTAAAGAGAGTGAATTATTGAAAAATGGGACAATAGAAATATTAAATATTATGGATCCAAATGGGAACTCAGTTGGCTTAGAAAACGTAAATCAAGACTTACAAAAAAATAATGGTTGGGCAAGTATTTTGCCTGGTTCTAAAGTGATATTTAGACTAAAACCAAATTATGGATATCAATTAACATCAATTACTATTAATGATGAAAAGTTAGTAGCTGGAAAAGAAGAGTCTACATTTGAGTATATTATGCCAAATACTAATGTACATATTAGTGGAATATTTGAAAAAGTAGATGATAAAGTAAGTGTTGAATCTGAAAAGATAAAAAGTGGGACAATACAGCTTGGTGGAAATGAAATAGATTCAGGTTCACTGATTTTATCAGTAAATGATGTAACCTTAACAGAAGAACAAATATCAAATTTTGAAAATAAAGTGAGTGGTTATGAAATATCATCATATTTAGATATTAGTTTAAGTCAGATTATATATAAAGGAACAGCTAATGATTTTTGGTCAAACGAGATGAAAGATCTAAATAATGAAGCCACAATTACACTTAAATTAGAAAATGGCGTAAATGGAAACGAGATTGTTATAGTTCATGAAAAACATGATGGAAGTTATGAGGTAATTCCGGCAACTTATAACAAGGATACAAATACAATTACATTTAAAACATCAAGTTTTTCAAATTATGCAATAGCAAGTAAAATAACAAATGATAAGCAAAATAATATTGAAAATCCAAATACAGCTGATAATTTAATAAATTATGTATTTTTATTTGCTATATCATCTATTGCTTTAACAACGGTAGTTTTAGTCTATAATAAAAAAAGAATTTAATATTATTTTTGAGGAGGAAAAAAATGAAAATAAGAAAAGCATTATTAATTTTAGTTGTAGCAGCGTTAGGTATTTTTGGAGTAAATACAGTAAATGCAGCGACAATTAGTGATGATGGAAAATATACATTAATATTGACTAGCACAGCAGAAAATGCCAGTATTGATGGTAAAGACCAGAAAATTATAAAATTCAATGTTGCAGAAGGAGAAACTACAGTTAAATTATCTGAGCTAACAAAAGGGATATTACCATTCAATGGTAGAACAGAATTTGCATATTGGGGAAGTTTTACTGGCGAAAAGTCTAATGAAGAAATAGCAATAACTGATTTTAGCTGGAGTGGAGAGTTAGCAGAAGGCGAAACATATACGAATGGATTAACTCTTTATGCAAAATTTTCTGATAAAGTATTACAAGGAACTGGTACATATTATTTAACACTTGATGCTTTTGCAGGTAAAGTAAATGGACAAAGCATTATAAAATTAACAAGTAAAAGTACGGAATATAAAACAGTTGATTTAACAAAATATATTCCTGTAAGAGAAGGATTTACATTTAAAGGATGGGAGTTAGATGGAAAATTTGTAACTTCTATTGATTCTAGTTATTTTGCTAACCGTGATTGCATAACATTAACTGCTACATATACTCAAGATACTTTTAAAGGTGATGGAATTGTACTAAAACTAAATGCTAATGGTGGTAAAATAGATGGCAAAGAATCTAATAGTTATGACTATATAGGTGGAGGAAATTCAGGAACAACAATGTCATTATTACCATACATTCCAGTAAGAGAAGGATATACATTTAACGGTTGGAATACAAAAAAAGATGGTAGCGGAGAGATCTATAATTATGTTTACTGGAGATTCTGGGATATAAACGAAGAAACAGATAAAGAATTCGATAAAGATACTAAAATAAAAGAAACAAACGGTTATGAAAGATATAAAAATGTAACTTTATATGCTTCTTGGACTAAAACTTCAGGAGAACCAGAACAACCAGTTAAAGAAACAGTAAAAGAAATTCAAAGTACAGGAGAAACAAAAGCAAAAATTGAATTTGCAAAAGAAGTTAGCAAAGACTACAAATTAGATATTAAGACTACAGAGATAAAGAAAAGTCTTGCAGATAAAAATGTAAAATTCATAGCCGATATTAATGTGCTAGAAGATGGACAAATAGTTAAAATCAGTAACACTAAAATGAAAATAAAAATTGCATTGCCTGATGAATTAAAAGGTTATAACAAATATCAAGTAGTATATATTCTTGATGATGAAATAAAAGAAACATTAGATGCTACAGTAGAAGATGGATATATTGTATTTGAAACTTCTCACTTAAGTCAATATGGTGTTGTTGCAACAAATGTTGATGAAAATGTAGTAGGAGAAACTAACCCTGATACATACGATGGTTTAATATTATATATAGTTCTTGGAGCAATTGCAGTAGCTGGAATTAGTGGTACATTAGTAATAAGAAGAAAATTTAATTAAGATGAAATAAACAGTAATATTCTATTATATGTGGATTATTACTGTTTATTTTTGTTGTATATTTACAATAAAAAAATAAGATGGTATAATAAATGATAAATATACTACCTAAAATATAAATAAGGGAGGAAAAATGTTTAAATTACATTCAAAATTTAAACCTACTGGCCTACTCTTTTCGATGTACAAAGATCTGCTATTGTAAAGCATATAAATTATATATACAATGATGAAGAATTAAGTAGAGAATCAACTTATTCCATTTTGGAACAAGTTCAAGTAGAAAAAACTCGAAGTGTTAAAAGGTAAAAGGAATATTATAATCTAGATATGATTAGAGAGAATGTTCTATCAAAAAATTACAGATATCTTTGCTGAGTGTTCTATTTAAGGATTTGTATAAAAAATATGATTTTAGATATGAATTAGATACCAAAAAAACAAAAGATATTTATATTTTTTTGTAAAACAAAAATTGAAAAATACACGTTTGGAGGTAAAAATGAATAATAAACTTACAACAAAAATAAGTGTAAAAGATCATTTAATAGGCGTTATGAGAATTAACAATAAAGATTATGTTTCGCTTACTGATTTGGCAAGATATAAAAATCCTAATAATCCAGGTGATGTTATAATAAAATGGATGAGTAATAAGAGTTCATTTGATTTTTATTGCTTATGGGAAGAACTTTTTAATGAGGATTTTAAACTAGCGGAATCTCGCGAGTTTAAAAATGATTCAGCAAATCAGTCATTTACAATGAGTCCATCAAGATGGATAAGTATGACTAATGCAAAAGGCTTTGTAAGTAAGAGAGGAAAATATGATGGTGGAACTTTTGCTCATCCTGATATTGCTTTAGAGTTTGCATCTTGGATAGACCCAGCTTTTAAGCTATATTTAATTCAAGAATTTGAAAGATTAAAATATAATGAAACGTACCAAGAAAAAATAGAATGGTCAGTAAGAAGAAGTTTATCTAAAACAAATTATAGAATTCATACAGATAGCATTAAAGAAAATATAGTGCCTACACTTACAGATAAACAAAAATTGTTTGTATATGCAAATGAAGCAGATGTAATAAATGTGGCTTTATTTGGAATGACGGCTAAAGAATGGAGAGAAAAAAATCCTAATAAAGAAGGTAATATTAGAGATTATACTGATATTTTACATTTAGTTGTTTTATCAAACTTAGAAGTATTAAATGCTAGTATGATAGAAAATAATATTAGTCAAAAAGAAAGACTTGAAAAATTAAATATGACTGCAAAAAGACAAATAACTATTTTGACAAATGATAACAATGTTATGGGAATAACTAAATTAGATAATCAGGCTTTAATAGAAGAGAAAGAAGATGAAATTTAGTAACAAAGTTTTAGCATCAAGCATTGCAATAAATATGGCAGAACAAAAAAGGATACTAAATCATATAAATAATCATACTGAAAAACAAGCAGAACTAGCAAGAAAAGAATATAAAAGATTTAATCTAATAAACCTGTTTATCCAAATGGTGCAACTAAAGAAATATCAGGAAATATTAGTTTATATGAAGATACATTTTGGTATACAGATAGTAGTCAAAAATATGTATAATTTTAATAAAAAAATGATATAGGAGGTGAATAAAAAATGTTTAAATTACATTCAAAATTTAAACCTACTGGCGATCAACCACAGGCAATAGAAAAATTAGTTAATGGAATAAATGAAAACAAAAAATTCCAAACACTTTTAGGAGTTACAGGTTCACGGTAAAACTTTTACAATGGCTAATGTAATAGAAAAAGTGCAAAAGCCAACAATAATTATGACACATAATAAAACATTAGCTGGGCAATTATATAGTGAATTTAAAGAATTTTTTCCAGAAAATTCTGTTGAATATTTTATATCATACTATGATTATTATCAACCTGAAGCATATATTGCGTCCACAGATACATATATAGAAAAGGATAGTAGTATAAATGATGAAATTGATAAACTAAGACATAGTGCAACAGCTGCGCTTTTTGAAAGAAAAGATGTCATAATAATCGCAAGTGTATCTGCAATTTATTCATTAGGATCACCGGATGATTATTCAAATATGGTTTTATCTATAAGACCTGGTATGCAAATTAGTAGAGATGAAATATTACAAAAACTTGTTGAAATGCAATATGTAAGAAGTGATATGGAATTTGTAAGAGGAAATTTTAGGGTAAAAGGAGATATAGTTGATGTATTTCCTGCAGATAATTCTGAACAAGCTATAAGGATTGAATTTTTTGGGGATGAGATAGAAAAAGTTTCTTTAATAGATGGTATAACTTCAAAAGCAATATCAATTTCTAAACATGAATTAATATATCCTAAATCTCATTATGTTATTCCTAAAGAAAAAATTGATTCTGCAATAGACAAAATTCAAGTTGAACTAGAAGAAAGGGTTAAGTTTTTTAAGGAACAAGATAAACTTGTAGAAGCATATAGGATAGAACAAAGAACAAATTTTGACATGGAAATGTTAAGAGAAACTGGGTTTTGTCAAGGAATAGAAAATTACTCTGCTATTTTGACTGGAAGAGAACCTGGCAGTATGCCGTATACTTTATTTGATTATATGGGAGATGACTTTTTACTAATAATAGATGAATCACATGTTACAATTCCACAGATAAGAGGTATGTATAATGGAGATAGGGCACGAAAAGAATCTTTAGTAGATAATGGTTTTAGACTTCCTTCAGCATTTGATAATAGACCTTTAAGATTTGAAGAATGGGAAAGTAAGATAAAAAAAGCAATATTTGTAAGTGCTACTCCAGCAGAATATGAAAATACTCATTCAGAAGCAACGGCACAGCAGATTATACGACCAACTGGACTTCTAGACCCTATAATAATCGTAAAACCTACTGAAGGACAAATAGAAGACTTAATGGAAAATATTAACAAAGTAGTAGAAAAAGGCGAAAGAGTTCTTGTAACTACACTTACTAAAAAAATGGCAGAAGAATTATCAAATTTCTTTTCACAAAAAGGAATAAAGGTAAGATATATGCATTCTGATATAGAGGCACTTGATAGATTAGAGATAATAAGAGAATTGAGACTTGGAAAGTTTGACGTTTTAGTTGGAATAAATCTGCTAAGGGAAGGATTGGATATCCCTGAGGTATCGTTAGTAGCAATATTAGATGCAGATAAAGAGGGATTCTTAAGGAGTGAAAGATCTTTAATACAGACTATAGGTAGGGCAGCCAGAAACTCTAATGGTCAGGTTATAATGTATGCTGATGAATTAACTGAGTCAATGGAAAAAGCAATTCATGAAACAAATAGAAGAAGAAAAATACAGATTGAATATAATGAAAAACATGGAATTATTCCACAAACAATAAAAAAGGAAGTAAGAGAAAGTATAAAGGCAACATTTGATGTTGAAGAAGAAAAAAATGTAGAAGTGAAAAAAGGTGAAACAATAGAAGAAACAATAGAAAGATTGACAAATGAGATGATGATGTATGCTAAAAAGTATGAATTTGAAAAAGCAGCTGTTATACGTGATTTTATTGAGGATTTAAAAAATTCTAATTAACATACATACATAAATTTGAATTTGAAATATATTTTATAGTTAACAAAAAATCAAATAGAAATCTTATTTACTTGTAAATTTATATATTTTATAGTAATATTATATTGATTAATTTAGGGAGGAATAATGGATAAGATACAAGGTAGAGTTGTTGAAATTTTATTAGATAAATATATAGTTAAAATAGATAATGAAAAGTATATAGAAACTATATTAAAAGGAACATTAAAAAAGAATAAAAATAACGTAATGGTTGGAGATTATGTAGATGTAGAAAATGCGTATGATAAATATATAATAACTAATATAGTGCCTAGAAAGAATTTTTTAGTAAGACCGCCTGTTTCAAATATAGATAAGTTACTTATTGTTATTTCAATCGCTAATCCTGATCCAGACTATATGTTACTCGATAAGCAATTAATATTATGTAAATCTAAAAAAATTAAACCCATACTTTGTATAAATAAAATTGATTTATCAAAAGATAATATTAAATTAAAAGAGACTCTAAGATACATTGCTACAACATATACAGATTTAGCATATCAAATAATATATTTAAGCACTATTGATAATTTAGGTATAACTGAATTAAAGTTGAATTTGGAGGGAGCAACATCCGCATTCTCTGGTAATTCTGGAGTTGGGAAGTCGAGTATTACAAGTCTAATTGTTGAAAGTGATTTAGTACAAGAATTAAAGAAAATAGAAATTGGTAGTTTAGGTAGAAAAACTTCAAGAGGGAAGCATACTACCAAATATGTAAAATTATACAATATAAATGAAAATACATATTTGCTAGATACACCAGGATTTTCAAGTTATGAATTAAGTGATATTAACTATAAGGAGTTAAAAATATACTACGATGATTTTAATAAATATAAATGCGACTATGAGGATTGTAACCATGTAAATGAAAGTATAGATGTATGTGGTGTAAAGAAGGCCTTGGAACATGGAAAAATTGATAAAGGTAGATATGAAAGATATGTATATATTTTCAATAAACTAAAAGAAATTGATGATAGAAAATATAAAAAAGGATAAGAGGTATTATATGCAACAAAATATTTCATTGTCTGTGCTAAATGTTAAAGAAACTATACCACAGACACTTTTAGAATATAAATCGTGTGTACAAAAATTAGGTGCATTGTGTAAGAAGGATACATTTAGCTATGGTGTACATTTTGATATTATGGATAATAAGTTTGTACCTAACACAGGTGTGAGTTTAGAATATATAAAGACTGCTAAAAATTTAGGATTTTTTGTTGATGTACATTTAATGGTTGAAAATCCTATAGGAGAAAAATACGTTCAAAAGGCTATAGAATATGGTGCTGATAGTATAACTATTCACTATGAAATACAGAATTTTGAAAGTATATTAAAATATTTAAATGAAAGAAGAGATATACTTTTAAGAAAATACGATAGAAAGCTAGAAATTGGGATTTGTATAAAACCACAGACAAATATTGATGAAATTCTAAGTTACGAAAATAGTTTTTCTAAACTATTGATAATGAGTGTAGAGCCAGGTTTTGGTGGGCAAAAGTATATAACCAAAACATTTGAAAAGATTAAAGAGGCCCAAAAAAAGTTACCAAATCATGTAATTCAAGTTGATGGTGGGATTAATTTTGATACAATAGAAGATTCACTAAAATATTGTGTGGATAGCATAGTAATTGGAAGTTATTTATCTTTATCAAGTAATTTATATAATAAAATACTTGAATTGGAAATAAAAAAAGATATAGAAAGATTACCAAAGGATTTAAATATCGAGTTTGATTCAAAACTTTTGCAAATAAGGCAAGGTGGATATGGTGAGGGAGACATTTTAAGAGGTATTAGTACACCAAATATTAGAAAAACTGCAAATTATTGGTATAAGTATTTAAATTTAGATATTCTTGATAATTATATATCATCTTCATATCATGAGTATAGAAAATTTGCTTGTATATGCCTTTCAAATTTGAGTAAGTATTTGTTGTATAAGAAAAATAAATATAATTTAAGCTTCAATGATGAAGAATTAATTAAATACTTTGAGAATAATCTTCCATATATTAATAATTGGGATTTAACTGATGAAGTTGGAACAAATGTATTTGGAAAATATTTAATAAACAAGGAATTAAAAGAAGTAAAAGGAATACTTTGTAGGTATTTTTCAAGTAGTAGCATCTGGGTAAGAAGGATAGGGATAGTTTCATGTTTAGAATTTGCAAAACTCGGATATAAAGAAATACCGTTTTGGGGCTGTGATAAATTGCTTTATGATGAAAATATTTTAGTCAATAAAGCTGTAGGATGTATTTTAAGAGAAGTATATAAAAAGCATCCAAATGATGTATTTGAATATATATATTCAAATAGTAAATTACGTCCTATTCCAAGATTTGTAGTTTTATATGCTAGCGAAAAAATGTCAAAAGATGAAAAAAAGAAAATAAGAGAGAAAAATTAATTTAGGAGGGAATTTTGTATGAAAAAAATAGCAATAATGACAGCTGGAGGAGATTGTGCAGGATTAAATAGCGTTATAAAATCTGTAGTAATGTCTGCAGTTAACAAAGGTATAAAGGTTGTAGGAATTCTTGATGGGTATATAGGATTTGTCGAGGGAAAATATATAAACCTTGATAAACATAGTGTGTATAATATAGAAAATGAGGGTGGAACAATTTTAGGTTCTTCGAATAAAGAATGTCCATTTCATTATCCAGTAGATAGAAAAAATGGGAAATATGAAGATAAGGTTGAGTCTTCAATTCAAGCATTAAGAAAAATTGGTGTAGAAGGTATGATAATTGTAGGTGGAGATGGTACACTTGATTCTGCAAGGGTTATTAATGATGCTGGAATGCCAGTTATAGGTATACCTAAAACAATTGATAATGATATGTCTGGAAGTAATCCTACAATTGGATTTGAAACAGCTGTTGAAAATGCAGTTGAAGCTATTAGAAAATTAAAGACTACTGCTTATTCTCATAGGAGGGTAATCGTTGTAGAAATGATGGGAAGAACATCAGGTTATCTTACATTATATGGTGGCTTTGCATCTGGCGCAGATATTATACTTTTACCAGAACTTGATTATAACTTAGAAGTAGTATGTAATAAAGTAAATGAAATTATGGCATCTGGAAAAAGGTATGTTATAATTGCTGCTTCTGAAGCTTGCAAAGAACAAGGTAGAAGTGAAACAGTTGCAAGAGTAATAGCTGATAGTTTTGAACAAAAAAGATATGGTGGAATAGCCGATAAGTTATCTAAGCAAATCGAGGAAATTACAGGATATGAGACACGTCCAATGGTTTTAGGACATTTACAAAGAGGCGGGGAACCTTGTGTGGCTGATATTTTGTTAGGAGCAAGACTAGGAGATTATGCATTAAATCTTCTTGCAGACGAAAGATGTGGATATATTGTAGGGGCAAGAGAAAATATGCTTGTAAAAACAAGATTTCCAAAGGTAAGAGAACCTAGAATTTTAGATTTAGATGATAATGATATTGCAAGAACTGCGCGCGATATGGGAATTTGTTTTGGCGTTTAAATTATATAATAATTTGGTTTATGTGTTTATTACACATATGCCAAATTTTCTTAATTAAGGGGGAAATTTAATGAAAGTGTTATTTGCAAGTAACAATAAAGGAAAAATAAAGGAAGTAGCAGAAATTTTAAGTGATTTAGTAGAGGTGATTTCTTTAAATGATTTAAAAATTGATTATGACGTTTTAGAAAGTAAAGAAACTTTTGAAGAAAATGCTTTAAAAAAAGCAATTGAGATTTCAAATATTTCAGGGATTCCAACAATAGCAGATGATAGTGGTATTATGATACCAGAACTTAATAATTGGCCCGGGGTTTATACTAAAAGACTTGATAAAAATAATATTGGTGAAAATATGTCTGATGAAGAAAGAAATATGTACATTATACAAAAATGTAAAAATTTAGAAAAAAGAGATATTGTATGGAATACTGTTATTGCTCTTTGTATACCCCAAAAAAATACAATCAAAACTTTTAATGGAAAAATTATTGGAAAAATACCAAAACTACCATATGGAAATAATGGATTTGGCTTTGATTCGATATTTGAGTTAGAAGGCTGTAAAACAATTGCTTGTTTAACAACCGAGGAAAAGAATAAAATAAGTCCTAGAAAGATTGCACTAGAAAAGCTCAAGGATTATTTAATTGAATACAAATTATTATAACATAATATTTTAGGCATGGTATAATATTTTTGGTAGGCTATTAATAAATTAAAGTTATAATTAATGAAAGGATGAATTATATTATGAAGTATTGCTATACGTTAAATGGAAAAAAACTCATATTAATATAAAAGACATAGTATTAAATCGTTTAAATGAACTTAACATTAAAGTTCTATATAATGATACTAGATGTACATATGAGACAGAGGTATTGGGATCATTTAGACGGAAATCAGAAAAATCAAATAGCTTAATTGTTTGGTAATAATTATAAGTAATGAATAAAGAGGTTTAGTATAATTACTGAGCCTTTTTATTTTATTACAAAATATGAACTTTTGTTTGACATTGATTTTTGTATATGATATAATTTCACTGAAGTATTAGTTTGGAGGAATTGTTATGAGTAATACATCATTAAATGTTCAAGAAGAAAGAGTTTTTAATTATATAAAGGAAAAGATTAAAGATACTGGATACCCACCTTCTGTAAGAGAAATTTGCGCCGCTCTTGGATTTAAGTCTACTTCTTCAGCACACCAATATATTTCTAGACTTTCAGAAAAAGGATATATCTCTAAGGATGACTTGAAAACTAGGGCTATTAAAATAGTTGGTGCTGAATCAACAATACCATTGCCAATTGTTGGAAAAGTAGCAGCTGGAGAGCCAATACTTGCCCAAGAAAATATTGAAGATTATTTTTCAATTGGAGAAAGCTTTTTTAATAAAGATTCATTAAAAAATGACAATTTTATTTTAAAAGTGCAGGGTGAGAGCATGATTAATGCAGGTATTAATGATGGTGATTATATTATTGTATCTAAACAAAATACAGCAAGAAACGGACAGATTGTTGTAGCTTTAATAGATGATAGCGCAACTGTAAAAACTTTTTATAAAGAAAAGGATCACGTTAGATTGCAACCGGAAAATGATGCAATGGATCCTATAATAGTAAGAAATGTACAAATAATTGGAAAAGTAATAGGACTATTTAGAAAGATATAGTTTTGTTTTAGAAAGTGGAGTAAATTTTGTTACTTCACTTTTTAATTATAAGTTGACATTAATATAGTTATATGATATTCTATGTTTAGTTTTTTTTGTTGTGAGTGATCTAATGATTTTTAGGGGGATTTATATGGAAAAAATTTTAATATATGGAGATTCAAATACTTGGGGAGATAACTTTATAGAAGGAAAACGTATACCAGATGAAAAACAATGGCCAAATATTTTGCAAAAAAGATTAAGGAATGTTAAATTAATAGTTGAAGGGTTACCAGGTAGGCTGGCAGGATCTTGTGAGCAAATAAAAAAATATAAAAATCGGTAAAGATACCTTTGTTTCTATATTTAGGAGTCAAGCTCCGGTAGATAAAATAATTATATCTTTAGGAACTAATGATTTACAGCTTAAATATAATAGAAATGCTGATGAAATAGTAGAAGATTTAATCTGGTATAAAGAAAAAATAGAAGAAATGTATGCAGATTTAGATGATAGAAAAAAGTATTTTGCTCATGAAAAAATGCCTGAATATATATATATTTTACCAATAAATTTTGATTATGTAAAAGGTGCAAATGTCATATTTAATTTAGATAAAGAAAAAGAAAGACAAAAATTAATAAGCATTTTTAGAACTAATATAAAAGGAGTAAAGGTATTATCATTTGAAAATATGCCTTTGTTTAAAGATGGTATACATTTAAATTATGAAGGTCATGAATTACTTGCAAATAGTTTAGAGGAGGTTTTAAATCATGAATGAAAAATTTAAGGAGTTGCGTAAGCGGACGTTAATAAAAACTCACGGAGTTAATAATATTCCACATAATGTACCATGCATTTTTTGTGCAAATCATACCTGTCTTATGGACATATTTTATTTACCGTCAGTTTTATCAGATAATTCTGTTAGTTTAATATCACCAAGACTTATTTATAAAAATGTGTACCCAAGAAAAGAAGTAGTAGAGAATTTGTTAGTATCAATGCCAATAGAGGCTCATGGAGGACGGGAATATGCAAGGTTATGTATAGAGTACGCTTCGAGATTAATATCAAATAATTTTAATGTAGTGATATTTCCTGAAGGTGCATACATTGAACCGTCAAACAATATATATAAAGGTAGAACAGGAGCAGCAAGAATTCTAATTAACTCAGTATTTAAATATGATGTACTACCATGTCTAATACCTGTTGGAATTAATGTTTCACAGAAAAATTTAAATCTTGATACTTATATTCCAGACGGTAGCACTGTTGATATATACTTTCAACCACCCATTATAATAGAGGAGCTTTTAGAAAAATATAAAAGTGCTTCTATTGTTTCAGAAAAAAATATTGTTTTACATGAAATTGTAGATAATTGTATGAGGTCTATTGCAAGTGTACTAAACAGAAATTATATTGATAAATACATTCCTTTAACACCTAAGGGAAACGTTATATTTAAGGATGGCTCTACTGTCGATACGCAAAATGCACAAGAAAAATTCTATATTGATAAATATGAGTTAGAACTTAAAGAGCGGTATGAAATGATTTTAAAGTTATTCTAATAAAAATAAAAGTAGTAAGTATATAGTATTAACTATAAAGTTACTACTTTATTTTTTTGTTAACCTTGACAAACAAATGAATAAATATTATAATGTTAACTAAGACTAACAAAAGGGGAGAGTTTTTTATGATTTCAAAATCACATGAAGAATATTTAAAAACGATGTACATTTTAAATAAGCAAAATGGCAACGTTAGAGTAACAGATATAGCAAAAAAGATGAATTGTACTAAACCAAGTGTAAATAAGGCTTTGAATAATCTGAAAGAAAATAATTTTGTAAAATATGAAAGTTATGGTAAAATAGAATTAACTTTAGAGGGAGAAAATTTAGCTAAAAAGATATTAGAAGCATATGATATAGTTTATTTATTTTTTAGGGAAGTACTTGGACTTGCTAAATTAGAGGCAGAAAAAGAAGCAGAAAAAATAAAACTTACATTGGAAGATAGCACAATAAATCAGCTAGCAAAATATGTACATGAAGTTTTAGGTTTAGATAGTCTTAATTGTAATTATAATATAAATAATGAAAAGTGTAGGAATTGTGCAAAAAGAAATAAAAAAAGGAGTAGTGAAATTAATGGGTAAAAAATTATTAGAAATAAATGATTTGTATGTAAATGCAAAAAGCAAAGAAATTCTAAAAGGAATAAATCTAAATATTGAAAGAGGTCAAATTCATGTAATAATGGGACCTAATGGTTCACGGAAAAACTACTACAGCAAATGCTATTTTAAATAATCCTATATATAAAAAAATAAAAGGAAGTATCGTATTTGATGGTGAGGATATAACAAATTTAAGTCCCGATATAATTGCTAAAAAGGGCATTTTTATGTCCTTTCAATTACCAGAGGAAATACCAGGTATAACAGTTACAAATTTTTTAAGATATGCTAAAAGTAAAATAGAAGATAAAAAAATAAATCCATCCGAGTTTAGGTTAGAACTTATGCGTTATGCAAGTAAATTAAAAATAAATACTAAAAATTTAAATAGGAGTTTAAATGTAGGTTTTTCAGGCGGTGAGAAGAAAAAGAATGAAATACTACAAATGTTAGTGTTAAATCCTAAACTTGCAATACTAGATGAAACAGATTCTGGACTTGATGTAGATGCAATAAAAACAGTATCAAAAGGAATTGAGTTATACAAAACAGAAGAAAATGCAGTTTTAATAATTACACATAATACAAAAATATTGCATAGTTTAAAACCAGATTTTGTTCATATTTTAGTAGATGGTAAAATAGTAAAAACAGGTGATGCAAGTTTAGCACGTCAAATCGAAGAAGAAGGTTACGCAAAGTATAAAAAAGAGGAATAGTTATGGGAAAAACAAAAGTTAATGATATTAATAGGAATATATATGATATAAAAAATAAAGATGAGTTTGATTTTAAGATAAAAAAAGGGTTAAATACGGAAATAATAGAAGAGATTTCTAAACAAAAAGGCGATCCTGATTGGATGAGGGAGTTTAGATTAAAAGCCTTAGAGGTATATAATAGTTTAGAGCTTCCAGTTTGGGGGCCGGATTTATCTGAGCTTAATATGGAAGAAATAGCAACTTATGTTAGACCTAAAACTGTACTTAATTCATCTTGGGATGATGTTCCAGAAGATATAAAAGAAACATTTGATAAGCTTGGCATACCAGAGGCAGAAAAAACTTCTTTAGCAGGTGTTGGTGCTCAATATGATTCTGAAGTAGTTTATCACAGTATAAAAGATGATCTTATAAAGCAGGGGGTAGTATATACTGATATGGAAACAGCTGTAAGAGAGTATCCTAAACTTGTCAGAAAATATTTTATGAAGTGTGTCCCTGTAAATGACCATAAATTTGTTGCACTACATGGAGCTGTTTGGTCTGGTGGTTCTTTTGTTTATGTACCAAAGGGAGTAAAAGTAGATATTCCGTTACAATCATATTTTAGGTTGAATTCACCAGAATCTGGACAATTTGAACATACATTAATTATAGTTGATGAAGGTGCATCTTTACATTTTATTGAAGGATGTTCTGCACCAAAATATAACAAGGTTAATTTACATGCTGGATGTGTTGAATTATATGTTAAAAAGAATGCATATCTTAGATATTCTACTATAGAAAATTGGTCTAAAAATATGCTTAATTTGAATACTAAAAAAGCTATTGTTGAGGAAAATGGAAAAATGGAATGGGTATCAGGATCTTTTGGTTCTAAAATATCCATGCTTTATCCTATGAGTATATTAAATGGCGAAAATTCAACTACAGAATTTACAGGTATTTCTTTTGCTGGAAAAGGTCAAAATTTGGATAATGGATTTAAAGTAATACATAATGCCAGAAATACTTCAAGTATTGTAAATGCTAAATCGCTTTCTAAAGATGGTGGAACATGTACATATAGATCACTTGTAAGAATTAATGAAAATGCTAAAAATTCTAAGTCATCTGTATCTTGCGAATCGTTAATGCTTGATGATATATCAAGATCTGATACAATTCCTGTAAACGATATTCAAAATGATGATGTCATATTCTCTCATGAAGCAAAGATTGGGAAGATTAGCGATAAAACTATATTTTATTTAATGAGTAGAGGAATATCACAAGAGGATGCAAAAGCCATGATAGTAAGAGGATTTGCTTATCCAATATCAAAGGAACTTCCTGTAGAATATGCTGCAGAAATGAATAATTTAATTAATTTAGAACTAGAAGGGAGTATTGGTTAATGAAAGAAATTGTACTTAATGAAACTCCATTAAAAACAACACAGGGATTTAATATTAATAACATAAAACTTAATAGTATAAATATGCCTACAAATATTAGTGAATTTAAAAATGTTAGTATAATTTGTGATTCCAAAGATGTAAGCATAACTGATATTAATACTGACTATAGCGTAAGGTATGGAGTATCTAAAGATTTTATAAATGAGGCTAAAAATAACTCAAATAGTAGGATTAATTTAAGAATAAAATCCATTAATGAGAGTAAAATACAAGTTAATTATTTACTTGACCTATTAAATCCCAATCTTATATCAAATATACAGATAAATGCAGATGAAAATACAAAAGCAACTATAGTAATCAAATTAGAGAGTAATGAAGATATAGTTGGATATAGTAATTTACTTTTGAAAGTAGTTGCAGGTTTAAATTCTAATATAGAAATTATTTTGATAAATAAATTAGATAGAAATGTTTCAAACTTTATAACTATTGATAATGAATTATATGAAAATTCAAAACTTAATTATATGATTGTGGATTTTGGTGGAAAAACTAGTGTAACAAATTATTACTCTGAACTTATTGGAAATAATTCAAGTAATGATATAAAAACCATGTATCTTGGTAGTGGTGCTCAAGTGCTAGATTTAAATTATATTGCAGATTTAAAAGGTGAAAATTCAAATGTAGATATAAAAGTAGAAGGCGTTTTAAAAGATTCAAGTAAAAAACATTTTAAAGGTACTATTGATTTTAAAAAGGGTGCTAAAAAAGCTGTTGGAAATGAAAGCGAATCTTGTTTGCTATTATCTGATAAAGCTAAAGCTATATCTCTACCAATGTTACTTTGCACAGAAGAAGATGTGGAAGGAAATCATTCAAGTAGTGCAGGTAAGGTTGATGAAAAGGAATTATTTTATATGATGAGTAGAGGATTTAGTGTTAAAGAGGCTTTAAAACTTATAGCTTATGCAAAATTTAATCAATTAATAAGTAATATAAAGAGTAATAGTTTAAGAGAAGAAATATTAGAGATCATAAATAAAAAACTTGATGAGTGATAATGTAAAAAAGGAGGAAGTTTTACATGGAAAGTAATGAATTAAAAAAAGATTTTCCACTTTTACAAAATACTGATATAGCATATTTAGATAGTGGTGCAACTACTCAAAAACCAACGTGTGTTATAGAAAAGATAGAACAATTTTATAATACAAAAAATGCTAATCCTCATAGGGGTGCATATTCGTTAAGTCAGGATGCCACATTTGAATATGAAAAAACTAGAGAGAAGATAGCAAAATTTATTAATGCTAGGTATAACGAAGAAATAATATTCTCTAAAAATTCAACAGAGAGCTTAAATTTACTAGCTTACTCTTATGGTCTTTCTAACGTAAAAAATGGTGATGAAGTAGTTATTTCAATTATGGAACATCACTCAAATTTGGTTCCTTGGCAAAAGGTGGTAAAGGATAAAGAAGCTACATTAAAATATTTATATATAAATAATGAATATGAAATACCAGATGAAGAAATAGAAAAAAAAATTACAGATAAAACTAAAATAGTTAGTATAACTCATGTATCAAATGTACTTGGCACCATAAATAATTTAGAAAAAATAATAAAAATAGCACATAAAAAAAATGCTATAGTTATTGTAGATGCATCTCAAAGTATACCACATATGAGAATTGATGTACAAAAACTAGATGTTGATTTTCTGGTATTTTCAGGGCATAAAATGTTAGCTCCTCTTGGAATAGGAGTATTATATGGTAAAAAAAATCTTTTAAATGATATGACTCCATTTTTAATGGGGGGAGATATGATAGAATACGTATATGAACAAGAAACCACTTTTGCGCCATTACCTAATAAATTTGAGGCAGGTACACAAAATGTAGAAGGAGTAATTGGACTTGGAGCTGCTATTGATTATATAGAAAAAATAGGATATGATAATATTCAGAAAGTAGAAAAAGAAATACTTTCATATGCAAAGGAAGAGTTAGAAAAGTTAGGCTTTTTAGAATTATATATGTCACCAAATTATAAAAATCACTCTAGTGTTATTTCATTTAATGTTAAGGGTGTTCATCCACATGATGTAGCAAGTATATTAGATTCAAATGGTGTCTGTGTGCGTTCTCGGAAATCATTGTGCTCAACCATTAATGAGATTTTTAAAAATTGATTCAACTTGTAGGGCTTCGTTTTACTTTTATAATACAAAAGAAGATGTTGACAAACTCGTATATGCTCTTAAAAAAGTATATGATATATTTAAAAAGTATATAACAAATAAGGAAGGATAAAACATGGAAGATTTAACTGAAATATATAATGAACTTATAATGGAACATAGTATGAATTCATATAATAAGAAAAAATTACCTGATGCATCTTGTTCAATGCTTGGACATAATCCAAATTGTGGTGATGAAATAACTGTAGAAATAAAACTAAATGGTGACACAATAGAAGATATGGCGTTTTTGCGGACATGGTTGTGCTATCTCACAGGCTTCTACTTCCATAATGATTGATACACTAAAAGGTAAAAGTGTTAAAGAGGCAAAAAGACTTATAGAATTATTTATAAAAATGATTAAAAGAGAAGAAAAAGATGATAAAAAACTTGTTGATTTACAAGAGGCTATGTATTTAAAGAGTGTATCCAATATGCCAGCAAGAGTAAAATGCGTTTTACTTGCTTGGCATACATTAGATGATATTTTAACAAAACAAAAAAATAGATGAAAAAATTAGGGGTATTATAAATGAAGAAAAAAGTATTACTCGGAATGAGTGGTGGAGTTGATAGTAGTGTTTCAGCCTTGATATTAAAAAATCAGGGATACGAAGTAATAGGAACTACTTTAGAACTTTTTAAAAGTGGTAGCTGTTGTAATATGGATACATATATTGATGCTAAAAATGTTTGTAATAGTATTGGTATAGTACATTTTACTTATGATTATAAAAAAGAATTTAAAGAATACGTAATAGATGATTTTATAGATTCATATAGTAAGTGCACGACTCCCAATCCATGTATTGAATGTAACAAATATATGAAATTTGGAGTAATGTATCAAAAAGCTAAAGAGCTTGGATGTGATTACATAGCTACAGGTCATTACGCTAAAACTGAATATAGCAATAAATATAAAAGATGGGTATTAAAAAAATCAAATGCAGGAAAAAAAGATCAAAGTTATGTTCTTTGGAGTATTCCTAAAGAATTAATTGAACATATATTATTTCCACTTGCTGATTTTGAGGAAAAGGAACAAATAAGAAAAATTGCAAGAGAAAATAATCTAAAGGTTGCAAATAAACCTGATAGTGAAGATATTTGTTTTGTACCTGATGGAAATTACGTTAAATTTCTAGAGAACAATTCTAACTTAAAACCAAAAATAGGTGATATTGTAAAATATGATGGTACAATTTTAGGAAAGCATAAAGGATTATATCATTATACTATTGGTCAAAGGAGAGGACTTGGAATTTCAAATCCTGTTCCATTATTTGTTTTGGGCTTTAATAGTAAAAAAAATCAAGTAATTGTTGGTGAAGAAGACAAATTGTATAAAAAAGAGGTTAGAGTTACAGATATAAATTTGTTATTATTTGATAAAATTGAGGATGGATTAAGAGTAAAGGTTAAAACTAGATATTCTTCAAATGAGGCTGAAGCTAGAATATATCAAATTGATGAAAATAATATAAAAGTAGTATTTGATGAAGGAGTAAGAGCAGTAACTCCAGGTCAATCTGCAGTATTTTATATAGACGATATAGTAGTAGGTGGAGGAAAGATAGTATGAGGATAATATCATGGAATGTAAATGGATTTAGAGCTGTTATTCAAAAAGGATTCAATGACTTTTTTAAAGAAATAAAAGCAGATATATTTTGTATACAAGAAACTAAAATGCAAGAAGGACAATTAGACGTAGATTATGATGGTTATGAGAAGTATTTTAATAGTGCAGAAAAAAAAGGTTATTCTGGTACTGCTGTCTTTAGTAAGCTTAAACCTTTGAATGTAGCATATGGAATTGGCATACAAGAACATGATAAAGAAGGAAGGGTTATAACACTAGAGTATGAAAATTTTTATCTTGTTAATTGCTATACTCCAAATTCAAAAAGGGAGCTAGAAAGACTTGAGTATAGGATGAATTGGGAAGTAGAAATTCTTAAATATTTAAAAAAGTTAGATGCTCTAAAACCAGTTATATATTGTGGCGATTTAAATGTTGCACATAAAGAAATAGACCTGAAAAATCCTAGTACTAATCACAAAAATGCTGGATTTACGGATGAAGAAAGGGAGAAGATGTCTATTCTTTTAGATAGTGGTTTTATTGACTCATTTAGATATTTATATCCAAATAAAGAAAACGTGTACTCATGGTGGTCATATATGAGAAATTCAAGGCAAAATAATGTGGGGTGGCGTATTGACTACATAATAGTATCTGATAGATTAAAAGAAAATATTAAATCATGTAATATATTTAATGAAGTATTTGGAAGTGATCATTGTCCTGTGGGAATTGAAATTGAAATATGAATTTAAGTTATGTTGACAAATATGCATTTCTATATTATAATATAAACGTATTATATAAGAATAAAAATTTAATTAAATATTTATTAAGGAGAGATGGATATGTTAATATTGACCTTAGAAGAGTTAAATGAGAAAATTCATGTAATACGTGATTTTCAAAATCCTCAGGAAGAGTACATGCTAGATCAAAACTCAATTCCTGTCATGATTGCAAGGCATTTTGTTTATGGAAAAGAGGATCCAGATCGCGATTTTGAAGTTGATATAATACCTTGTTGCGATTTTGATGAATTTTTTGAAAAGGTTGCAGCGCTTTTTGAAGCAGAGGTTAAATTTCCATTAAGTAATGTTGCAATTTCTAAAAATTTGGCGCTTCTTTTGTTATCGTATTTCAACAAAGGTGATCCTGAAGATTATGACGATGAGGAACATGATTTAAGGTACAATGGTTATACCTTAAATATTTGCGATTATTACGAAGATGAATATTAATAAATGAAGTTTTTGTAATCCAGCTGGATTTATTGGTGGTGCAGACACGTTTGAAGATGCTCTTGCACTTGCAAAGAGTGCAGTTGAAGGTTAAAGCAGAAGGAGGTTAAATAACTGTGAGCAAAAAGATAGGATTTCTACAATTGTAGTTCCTGTCTTTTTGCTTTTTAACATGCATTGTTAATTGAACCTTGACAATTAAACATATTATAAGTTAATATATATTTATCTAAAAAAATATTTTTTG
This sequence comes from uncultured Clostridia bacterium, assembly GCA_934130325.1. Classification (GTDB taxonomy): domain Bacteria; phylum Bacillota; class Clostridia; order TANB77; family CAG-465; genus CAG-465. The sequence continues at coordinate 14,218 of CAKOYA010000006.1, read as the reverse complement.
TCAATTCAATTATTAAAATTTTTAAAAATTATCATAAGAACTTTAAAGTCTACACAAACTTTTCGATATGCTCTTAACAGTTAATGGTAGATTATTTAATAATATTAAAAGAAACAGATAAATGTTATTTTTTTATAACAGCTTTTCCAGTATTTGAACATAGAGAAAAAAATATTTTGGATCAAGAATATAGCGCCAAAAGTTCTGAAAAAATAAAATAACGGCTGTCGCTTGCGACGCCGCGTGCCTTGATTACCAAAATGGTGATTGGAAAAATATATATAACATAATATATATTATACAATAAATAAAATTTAATATACTATTTTATAAAAATATAAAAAATATAAAAATCAATAGTAATTCTTAAATTTTATAATATAATTTCAATATATTATGTAAAAAAAGTCAAGAACTTATTATATATTTATATAATGAGAAATTAGTATGTTTGAATTAGTGTATAAATATATAATTAATATTAGAATGAAATATTTTATAAAAAGTGATTTAGTATAAGTATTAATATAAAACTATAAGTAAATAAATTGTAATGAATTTAAATGAGATTACTGTGAATACTAATATAAAATAAAAGGGGTGAAAATAATGAGATTTTTGAAAAAAACAATTTTTGTTACAGCTCCATCTGATTCGATTTGTAGTGATGGAGATAAAATAAGATTAGAAAATGCAATTAAAAATTTTAATAATTTAGGTATTGATGTAAAATTAGGTAAAACAGTTAATATAAATAATACATATGATGAAGAGGAATACAAATTAAAAGCTAAAGAAGTTGAAAAAGCATTATTAGATAAAAATATTGATACTGTAATAGCAGCTAATGGTGGTGAAACAGAGTTTAATATTGTAAAATATATTAATTTCGATAAATTAAGAAATAGTGAAAATAAAATATTTCAAGGGTTTTCAGATAATTCTATATTAACTTTTCTCTTGTCAACTCTATCTGATTGGAAGACATATTATGCACCATGTTTTCCAACATTTGGATATAAAACTTGGGATCAAACGTTAAAAGATAATCTAGAATTACTTAAAGGGAATATTATAGAACAAAATTCGCAAAAATTTTTTGAAACAAATTCTTTCAAAAAAATAAAAGGAAAAGAATTGTATGGATATAATTTAGATACACCTACAAATCTTACGGAAATTACAGGAAAAAATGATTTTAAAATAAAAGGTACATTATTAGGTGGATGTTTAGATGTTTTAAAATCAATATTAAATACAGAATATGATAACTTAAAGGAATATAATAAGAAACATCCAAATATAATTTGGTTTATAGAAAATTGTGCAATGGATATTAATGAATTTAAAAAAACTTTGGAATCAATGGAAGATAATAAATGGTTTAAAAATGTATCATGTTTTATGATTGGAAGAGGTAAAATTACATTAAATGAGAATTTTTTAAAAAGCCAAAATGAGTTATTGGTATCTACATTATCAAAATATAATGTTCCGATAATAACGAATTGTGATTTTGGACATGTAAGGCCATTTAATACTTTAATAACGGGCTCAAATACAATCTTAAGGTATAAAAACAACAAATATACAATAAAATACGAGGATATAGAGTGATCTATATTCTTTTTTGTATATTCTACAAAATAAATTTAACGAATTATAACAGTATAATTGATTTAAAAAAATTTGTGTGCTAAAATATAATTATTGGAGATGATGCTAATGAATAATTTTGAAAAAATCCAAAATCTTTTAAAGGATGAGTATGATAAATTAGAAATAAAAGATAAAAAAAATAATAATGGTATAAAATATGAACCCAAGGACATTTTTATTGATAAAGCCACAATTGAAATTATAAAATCATACAATAAAAGAAATAATTCAGATATTCAGTTAGAACTTAGAAAGTATTTAGAACCTACTTTTTTAGAGAAACTACGATTGTCACTTAAAAACAATAAAGATATTAAAATTGAAGAAAGAAATAAATTAGATAAGGTAATAAATGCTAAAGGGATTAATTTAAATGAAGAAGAAAAGGAAAAAGTAGAAGATGAATTAGAAAAAAATAATGATAATTTATTGCAGACTGATGAAAATGAACTAAGAAAAGTGGCTTTAAAAGTGATGTATAAGTCTGTTTTGGAAGAATATTATAATTTAAAGCAAAATATTCAAGAAAATGGTTTTAATTCTCAAATTTCTACAGGTAATCTAGTAAGTAATGAAAAAATTGGAACTGAACTTATACTTTATGAAAAGTATTTAAAAGATATAGATAATAGATATTCACAAATTTCTAAGACCAGTGTTATACGTGATGATGATGAAATAAAAGAAATCGAAAAAAATTTAGCATTGAATGACGAAAAAAGTGAAAAGTATATTTTAAATAGGAATGAAGAGAATATTATAGATGTAAAAAATCTTTTTGAAAGAAGAAATGAAATAGCAGAAGAGATATCTACTTTAAGTTTAGAGCTAGATAATAAAAGTGATGAAAAATTTACTGCACAAATGGATAGGTTGCAAAAAGAATATATGCAAGTGTCTAAAAAAATATATGCCTTAACCCCTAATCCTTTGCAAATAAATCAAAATATTAACCAATTAAATGAAGAAGAAAGATATAGGCAACATCAGGTAGGACAAAATTATCAAACACAGCACTTAAGGGATTTAGGTGGAAGTGTAGCTGTTAAATCAGAAGTAAATGATGGAAAATTGGAAAATAATATAGATAATTTTAATTATCAAGTGCAAGACTCTAATAATATGCAGGAAAAGAATTTAGAAGTTATTTTACAAAAATATGAAGAAGCAGAAGATAGAGGAAATTACAAAAAGGCGGAAGAATTATTACAGTCATTAGAAAAAATGTCTGGTATTATATCAGAAGAAGTAACAGAGGTTAGAAACGAAGAATCAGGGAAAAAGACACCTGATGAAGTTCAAAAATCTGAAGAAAAGAAGGATATATCAAATAATTTATTTGATCCAAGATTAGCAGCTATTAATAACGATGATGAAATTTCAGATATACAAATAAATAAAGAGAAAAGAAAGAGACGTATTTTAGCTGTAAAGGAAAAAATTAATTTAAGAGATGATGGTAAAGTAGCGTTAGAAAATGATGAATATATTCCTACTTTACAAAATAATAAGAGGAGGTTTTAAGTTATGGGATTAGTAACTACTAAAGAAATGTTTAAAAATGCGTATAATGGAGGGTATGCTATTGGTGCTTTTAATGTAAATAATATGGAAATTGTACAGGGAATTATGGAGGCTGCAAATAAAACAAACTCACCGGTCATATTGCAAGTATCAGCTGGTGCAAGAAAATACGCCAACCCTATTTATTTAAAAAAGCTTGTGGAAGCTGCAATAGAGTGTAATAAAGCGTCTGGAAAAGATATTCCGGTAGTTTTACACTTAGATCATGGACCAGATTTTGAAACATGTAAAGACTGTATAGATAGTGGATTTACTTCCGTTATGATAGATGGTTCTAAGTATAGTTTTGAAGAAAATGTTGAACTTACAAAAAAAGTTGTAGAATATGCACATCCAAGAGGAGTTGTAGTTGAAGCAGAACTTGGAAAACTTGCTGGAATAGAAGACGATGTCAACGTTTCAGAGGCTGATGCAATGTATACCAATCCTGATGAGGCTGTTGAATTTGTAAAAAGAACAGGTTGTGATTCTTTGGCTATTGCAATTGGCACAAGTCATGGAGCATATAAATTTAAAGGAGATGCTAAATTAAGGTTTGATATATTAGAAGAGGTAGGAAAAAAATTACCTGGCTTTCCTATTGTGCTTCATGGTGCATCATCTGTTCCACAGGAATTTGTAAAAATGTGTAATGAATATGGTGGAAAAATTCCAGGAGCAAAAGGAGTACCAGAGGAAATGCTAAAAAAAGCTGCAACTATGGCAGTATGTAAAATAAATATTGATAGCGATATTCGTCTGGCTATGACTGCAAATGTACGTGAATGTTTTGTAAATAGTCCAGAGGTATTTGACCCTAGAACATATCTTGGAAAAGCAAGAGAGGCAGTAGAAAAAATGGTAGAACATAAAATAGTAGATGTACTAGGCTGTGCAGGAAAGGCGTAAGATATGAAATATACGTATAATCCAAGGGGCGTTTGCTCAAGACAATTTATAATTGATATTGAAGATAATATAATAAATGATATAAAAATAATTGGTGGATGTGCTGGAAATACACTGGGAATATCTAATTTACTTAAAGGAATGAATATAGATGAGGCTATAAAGAGATTAAAAGGAATTCCATGTGGTTATAAAGGGACTTCATGCCCTGATCAAATAGCAAATGCACTAGAAGAGATAAAAAATAAATAATATAAGAAAATATAAATGCTAAAGGAGTAAGTGATAATTTGACTAGTATTATAGATGTAAAAAAAATAGTGGAAGAGGAAAAAGAAAAATTAAAAACTAGAGTAAAGAAATTACAGGAAGGAAAAATATATCCAAAATTAGCGTTAATACGTGCAAATAATGATAGTGCTTCAGAAATTTATATTGGCAAAAAGAGAAAAATGTGCGAAGAATTAGGAATACTTGAAGAAGAATATATTTTGGATGAGAATGTAACTACTGCGGATGTAGTTGATATAATAAAAAAGTTAAATGCTAATACTAGTGTAGATGGTATTTTAGTTCAACTGCCTGTTTACAAGCATTTAGATCAAGAGTTAATATTAAATGAGATTGATCCTAAAAAGGATGTAGATGGATTTCATCCAGTTAATTTAGGAAACTTACTAATAGGTGATGATACTATAATTTCATGTACCCCAAAAGGAATCATGAAAATCCTAGATAGTCTTGGAGAAGAAATTTCAGGAAAAAATGCTGTAGTTGTTGGAAGAAGTAGGATTGTTGGTAAACCAATTGCATGTTTATTATTAAATAGGGGAGCTACAGTTACTATTTGTCATTCTAAAACTTTTGATTTAAAGGAACATACTAAAAATGCTGATATATTAGTAGTAGCTGTTGGCCATGCTGGGCTTATAACTGAAGATATGGTAAAACCAGGTTCTATAGTAATAGATGTTGGGATAAATAGAATAGATGGAAAAATAAAAGGCGATGTAGATACTCAAAATGTATCAAATGTTGTTAGACATATTACTCCAGTTCCAGGAGGTGTAGGACTCACAACTGTGTTGTCTCTTATGGAAAATGTAGTTGAAGTAGCTAGTAAAAGATCTAATGGAGCGTTATAAAAAAGTATTCGCAGAGGTAAATTTTTACTTCAGCGAATACTTTTTTGTTAAAATTAAAAATTCAGTTTAGTGAAAAGTTCCATACTTTGTGCAACATTTTTAAAATACCAGGTAGTTCCTGAGCATTAATTTGATATTCTGGAAGGCTATTTATTTTAAATAGTATAGAATAAATAATGCCTCTGGTTAGTTTAAAATTTTGGTTGCATAGCAAAATGTACTCAAGGTACCTTGCAACATCAAGCATTAATGAATATTTTTTAGGTTCAATTTGCATATAAGTGTTTAAGATCGCTTCGGTTTCCATTTTAATACTTATGTGATTTATTTTGCTTTTTACTTTGTCCAGTACAATGCGTGTTCTTACATTTTCACGTTTTTGTTCTTCTGCAGATTTTTTAATAATTTGATTTTGCAACTTACGTTGCTTTGAGTGATATAACTCTTTACAAGTGTTGTAAATTTGATGTATGTTTAAAACATTTGCATTACTTATCACTATACAAAAATCCAGGTCGCTAAGGACGATCCGCTCAATTCCGAAAAATGGATTTCCGTTTTTTATAAAGCAGTTTTGAATGAATGACAAAATGTCTTCTATTTCCATTTCATAATTTTCTATTGCGCTAGCAATAGATATATACATTGTAGAATTTTTTAGACATTTGACTTTTATCACAAAATAATCATTTGTAAAGAAATTTATTACTGAAAATACAAATGCACCAGAAGAGTATTTCAAAAACTCAATATCATAGCTTAAAAATAAGCTTACTTTACCGCTAGGTGGATCTGGAATTTCAAACTCGGTTTTTTCAATGTGTTTATCAGAAAAATATTTTCTTAAATCGTTTAATAAAGTGAGTTTAGAAAACTTCATTTTTTTCTTTCCATGTTTTACTTCAAGAGTTTGAAGTTTGTGCATATCATTGTCTTTGGAAAAGAAATATCGTACTACGTAAATTACATCATTTACAGACGTTTTTTTTGGCAACTGCATTTTGATGGCGTTATTCTCTAAGCTTGATACTTTTATTTTTATATTTTTCTTGTCGCCTAACTTTTCAAGAGAAAAAATTAATTTTCCCCGTTTACTAACATTTTTAAAGATCAACTTACCTTGTTTCATGGTATAAATCCTCCTAATAATTATTACTTTGGTAAAAAATAGTTTACATATTTATTATACAATAAATATGATATTATGTCAATAACAGAATTGACATATTGAAAATTAAATAAAATTCTAAAAAATTAGCACTTTGTATTGACAACTGCTAAAAAATGGTGTATTATTATATACGAAATTAGCACTTGAATAATTATAGTGCTAAAAAATGGGTGAAAAAATGGATTTAGATGATAGAAAAAAGAAGATATTATCATCTGTTGTAGAAGATTACATTGTATCCGCTGAACCTGTTGGTTCTAAAACACTTGTTGATAAGTATCATTTAAAATATAGTAGTGCGACTATACGAAATGAAATGAAATTACTTGAAGAGAGTGGATATTTGGAGCAACCTCATGTTTCGGCAGGTAGAATACCATCCACTAAAGGTTATAGATACTATGTTGATAATTTGATGCAAGAGAAAGAATTGTCAATGATTGATATAGATTATATAAATAATACAATAACAGGTTATGGAGATACTGAAAAATTGTTTGAACAAGCAGCAGATGTAGTATCAAAAATTTTGTTGAGACCAACTATGCTTACATATAAATCAACAGATTTACTTGAAAATATAAAGATAGTTAAAATTTCAGAAAAATTGTTATTAGTAGTTCTTATGTCTAAAAATGGTACTGTTAAAGATTGTATAGCGAAATTAACTGACACTATAGCAGATGAAAAAATTGAGGAACTTACAAATTTACTTAATGAAAATTTGTCTGGTACACCACTTGAAAATTTGCATATTGCATTAAATAAAGTGATTGAAAAGGAACTTAATGCTTTTTCATTTGTGTTAGGACAGATATCTGAAAGTATAAGATTTGAGTTTTCTAAAGATTCAAAAAATCAAAATAGAAACGTAGAGTCAATATTAAATTTGCCAGAATTTTCAGATATTGAAAAAGCAAAAAACTTTGTAAATGTTATTTCTACTAAAAACGCTATAGACAATATACTTGAAAGCATAAAAGATGAAAAACTTGGAATTGTGATTGGGTCTGAGAGTAATGAATTGCTACTTAAAGACTACACTATAATTTCCTTGAATTTAGGAACTGATGAAGTGCCTATTGGTAAGCTTTCAGTTATCAGCCCTAAGAGGATAGATTATTCAAAATCAATATCTACATTAAAGTATATAAATGATAGATTTAAAAAGTTATTCTTAAACAATGGAAAAAACGGTAAATTAGAAAATCAAGGAGGAAGAAATGGAAAATAAGGAAAAAGAAGAAAATGAGATCTTACAAGAAAATGAAACTTCAGAAAAAAATGAGCAAAATATTGAGAAGGATGAGTATATTTCAAAGCTTACTAAAGATTTAGAAGAACAATCTAAAAAAGCAGATGAGTATTTTGATCATTTAAAACGTAATATGGCAGAGTTTGATAATTACAAAAAGAGGATGGCAAAAGAAAAAGAAAGTATGTATATTACGATAGTTGGGGATTTTATCGCTGAAATATTGCCAATAATGGATAATTTTGAAAAAGCAATTGAATCTGATACTAAAGATACTTCATTTAAGGATGGCATGGAAATGATATATTATCAATTAAAAGATATGTTGAAAAAAACAGGTCTTGAAGAAATTGATGCTTTAAGTAAAGATTTTGATCCTAATTTGCATGAGGCCGTTATGCATGTTGAAGATGAAAATTATGCTGAAAAGCAAGTTGTTGAAGTATTTAGAAAAGGATATATATTAGGTGATAAAGTTATAAGGCATGCTATGGTAAAAGTAGCAAATTAAAAAAATATTATTTTGGTATTTACTTAAATTATATATACATAAAGATATAATTTAAGTATATAATATAAATAACTTTGTATTTTAGGAGGTATTATTATGTCAAAAGTTATAGGTATAGATTTAGGAACAACTAATTCATGTGTTTCTGTTATAGAAAATGGTGAACCAGTTGTTATACCAAATGCAGAAGGAGCAAGAACAACTCCATCAATTGTTGCATTTGCAAAAAATGGTGAAAGACTTGTAGGTCAAGTAGCTAAAAGACAAGCGGTTACAAATCATGATAGAACTGTTATTTCAATAAAAAGAGATATGGGAACAGATAAAAAAGTAAAAATTGATGATAAAGAATATACACCACAAGAAATTTCTGCTATGATATTACAAAAATTAAAAACAGATGCAGAAAATTATTTAGGGGAAAAAGTTTCACAAGCAGTTATTACAGTTCCTGCATATTTTAGTGATTCACAAAGACAAGCAACTAAAGATGCTGGAAGAATTGCAGGTCTTGAAGTATTAAGAATAATAAATGAGCCAACTGCTGCTTCTTTAGCACATGGATTTGATAAAGATACTGACCAAAAAATAATGGTTTATGATTTAGGTGGAGGTACTTTTGATGTTTCTATACTAGATATTGGTGATGGTGTGTTTGAAGTTATGGCTACATCAGGAAACAATAAACTTGGTGGAGATGACTTTGACGAAAGAATAATTAATTATTTAGTATCTGAATTTAAGAAAGATAATGGAATAGATCTATCACAAGATAGCATGGCTATGCAAAGACTAAAGGAAGCTGCTGAAAAGGCTAAAATTGAACTTTCTGGAGTTATGACAGCTCAAATAAATCTTCCATTTATCACTGCTGATTCAACAGGACCAAAACATTTAGATGTTACATTAACAAGATCAAAATTTGAAGAATTAATCTCAGATTTAGTAGAATCAACAGTTGGACCAGTTAATCAAGCTATGAAAGATTCAGGTCTTACATTTGATAAAATAGATAAAGTGTTACTTGTTGGTGGATCAACTCGTGTACCACTAGTTCAAGAAACAGTAAAAAGAATTACAGGAAAAGATCCATATAAGGGAATTAATCCAGATGAATGTGTTGCAATTGGTGCGGCTATTCAAGGTGGTGTACTTACTGGTGAAGTTAAGGATTTAGTACTTTTAGATGTTACTCCACTTTCACTTGGTATTGAAACTTATGGTGGTGTATTTACTAAATTAATTGATAGAAATACAACTATCCCTACAAAAAAATCTCAAATATTTAGTACAGCTGCAGATGGTCAAACATCAGTTGAAGTTCATGTATTACAAGGTGAAAGAGAAATTGCTTCATACAACAAGACTTTAGGAAGATTTAGCTTAACTGGAATTCCACCAGCTCCAAGAGGTGTTCCACAAATTGAAGTAACATTTGATATAGATGCTAATGGTATCGTTCATGTTACTGCGAAAGATATGGCTACAAATAATGAACAAAAAATTGCTATTACTGCAAGTACAAACTTAACAGAAGAAGAAATTCAAGCAGCAGTAAAAGAAGCAGAAGCACATGCAGCTGAAGATAAAAAGAAAAAAGAAGAAGTTGAAGTTAGAAATAATGCAGATTCTTTGGTATATAACACAGAAAAAACATTAAAAGAATTAGAAGGTAAAATTTCTGATGAAGAAAAAGGAAAAGTAGAAGTAGAACTTGAAAATGTTAAAAAAGCTTTAGAAGGAACAGACAACGATGCTATAAAATCTGCATCTGAAAAATTAACTTCTGTATTCTATGAAATATCTTCAAAACTATATTCACAACAAGCACCAGAACAAGGTGAACAAGCAAATGCTAACCAAACATCTGGAGATAATGTTGTTCATGATGCTGATTATAAAGTTGAGGATGAAAATAAATAATTTATTTTAGCATAATTAATTAAGGGTGGAAGTTTTTGCACTTACCACCCTATGTATTGTATAATTTAGGGGGAAACGTAAGTGGCTGATTCAAAAGATTATTATGAATTATTGGGTGTATCAAAGAATGCAACTGATGATGAAATAAAAAAAGCATATAGAAAAATGGCTAAAAAGTATCATCCTGATGCTCAACATACTGAAGCAGACAAAAAGCAAGCGGAAGCTAAATTTAAAGAAATATCTCAAGCATATAGTGTACTTTCAGATAGTAATAAACGTGCACAGTATGATAGATTTGGAGCAAATTTTGAACAAGCAGGCTTTGGCGGTGGAACAGGAGGTTATGGCGGTTTTGGCGGCTTTGATTTTTCAGGATTTGGAAATGGTATGGGTGTTGATATTGACCTTGACGATATTTTAGGAAGCGTATTTGGTGGTGGTTTTGGCGGCTTCGGTGGAGCTGCTAAAAAACAAGGACCTTCTAAAGGTGCTGATCTGAGATATAATATGACTATTTCTTTTGAGGAAGCAGCTTTTGGTACAAAAAAAGAAATAAGTATTTCAAGGAATGAACATTGTGATATATGCCATGGAAGTGGAGCAAAGCCTGGAACTAGTACTACTACATGTGATAAGTGTCATGGTAAAGGTAAAATACAAGTAACACAAAATACAATAATGGGAACTTTTTCTACAGTAAAAACTTGTGATAAGTGTGGTGGAGAAGGTAAAGTTATTCCTAATCCTTGTGATAAATGTCATGGTAAGGGTAGCGTAAAGAAATTAAAGAAAATAGAAATAAATATTCCTGCTGGTATTGACGATGGTCAAGCAATTTCATTAAGAGGAGAAGGAGACATTGGTAAACGTGGTGGACCAAATGGTGACTTGTTCGTGGTTGTAAATGTTACTCCGCATAAATTATTTAAGAGAAATGGATTTGACATTTCCACTGAAATATTGGTGCCTTACGCTAAAATGGTACTTGGAGGAAATATAAAAGTACCATCTCTTGAAGGGGAAATTGAGTACACAATTCCAGAAGGAACTCAAACAGGTACTAAATTTAAAATAAGGGAAAAAGGTATTCAAAGTATTCATGGACGTGGTAGAGGAAATCTTGAATTTACAGTGAAAGTAGATATACCTAAAAGATTAACTGATGAACAAAGAAAAATACTTACTGATTTTGCAAATACTTTTGGTGATGAAGTAAGTTCAAAAAAAAAGGGTTTCTTTGGTAGATAAAAAAATATTGATATAAAAATCGGTAGTATATTTTATAATATATTATCGATTTTTTACTTTATTTATAATAATATATCTGATATAATTATGTAGTATAAGCAGTAAATAATACATTTCTTAATATTATCACTAAAATATCACATATGTATTGTATAATTGATTAACAAATGGAGGAATTAGTATGGCAAAAATTTTAGTAGTTGATGATGAAGAAAAAATAAGAGAAGTGATAAAAGAGTATGCAAAATTTGATGGGTATGAGGTAGTAGAAGCTATAGATGGAATGGACGCCATAAAAAAATGTAAGGACGAAGGTTTTGATTTAATAATTATGGATATAATGATGCCAAAGTTAGATGGATTTTCATCTGTAAAGGAAATAAGAAAAGATAGTAATGTTCCTGTTATAATGCTTTCAGCACGTGGAGAAGAATATGATAAATTATTTGGATTTGAAATAGGAATTGATGATTATGTTGTAAAACCTTTTAGTCCAAAAGAACTTATGGCAAGAGTTAATGCAGTAATTAATAGGAGTTTAAACAACAATAAAGATAACAGTAAGAATGAGAAGTATATATTTGGTGACTTGATTATAAATGTACCTGGTAGGGAAGTTACGCTTGAAGGGAAGAAAATAGAGCTTACACCTAAGGAATATGATTTGTTACTATATTTGGTAATTAATAAAAATATTGCGTTATCAAGAGAAAAAATATTAAATGAAGTGTGGGGATATGATTTTTTTGGCGAAGATAGAACTGTAGATACACATATAAAAATGCTTAGAAATAGTATAGGAAAATATAGGGATAAGATAACAACAGTTAGAGGAATGGGGTATAAATTTGAAGATTAAAAATAATTCTACTAATACTCTTACTTTTAGACTTGGACTGTATTTTATAACATTTGCTGTTAGTATTTTTTTGATACTTTGGTTTATGCAGGTAATTTTTTTGCAAAGTTATTATAGTTCAATGAAAAAGAATGAAGTTATAAAATTATCAGATGAAATAGAAAAAGATTATTTGGATGGTGAGTATACTGAAAGTATAGACAAAATAGCATATAAAAACGCAGCATCTATACTTTTATTTAATTTAGATGGAAAAATTGAGTATATGTCTTCTGGTTCAGGTCCTACTAATACTAATAGTAATAATAATTTGCAAATTCCGTATAGACCTTTAAATATAAACGTTGAAGAGATTATAAAAAAATTAATAGAAAGTTCAAATAAAAAAATTGAATACACTTTGAAACTTGATAGATTAAAATCAGAAGTATACGTTTATGGAAGAATAATTCCAGATACAGATACGTGTATTGTTATAGTATCATCTATAGATCCTATAGATGCAACTACAAATGTATTAAAAAGTCAACTTATATATGTTACTATTATTGCACTTTTAATATCGTCTATTATATCGATATTTTTATCAAGAAAAATTTCATATCCAATTAAAGAAATGACAAAAACTGCTAATAAACTTGCACAAGGAAACTATGATATAGAATTTAAAAAAGCTGGTTATTTAGAAATAGATGAACTTGCGGATACCTTAAACTATGCTACTAAAAAATTATCTGAAACAGATAAAGTAAGAAAAGAGCTTATTGCTAATGTTTCTCACGATTTAAAAACACCACTTACTATGATAAAGGCTTATTCAGAAATGATTAGAGATTTATCAGGAGATAATAGAGAAAAAAGACAGGAGCATTTAAGTGTTATAATTGAAGAAACTGACAGGCTTACAAGACTTGTAAGTGATATGATGGACTTATCCAAAATAGAATCTGGAGTTGACGTAGTTACTAAAACAAGTTTTAATTTAAGTGAAGTAGTAAAAAAGATAGTTAACGGTTTTGATATCATAAAATACAAAAATTGTAGCATAAAAATGGATGTACCAAATGAGGCGTTTGTACTTGCTGATAAGACTAAAATTGAACAAGTAGTGTATAATTTAGTTGCAAATGCAATTAGTCATAGTGGAGAAAATAAATTAATTCATATTAAAATTTCTACACTTGGAAAACGAGCAAAATTTTCTGTAGAAGATAATGGACCTGGAATTTCGAATGAAGATTTAAAAAATATATGGAATAGGTATTACCAGGCTTCAAATACTTTTAAAAGAACCAGCAAGGGTACAGGTTTAGGACTTTCTATAGTAAAAAATATTTTGGACAAACATAATTCAAATTATGGAGTTGAAAGTGTAGTAGGTAAAGGTTCAATATTTTACTTTGATCTTGAGAAAATAAATAAAAAAGATATTAAGAAATAAAAATTTATTAAAGAGTTTATTTTGATTAATAAATTCCTTTAAAAAGTTTCTTCTGATATTTTTTCACGTTTCGCCATTTTTTCTATCTCCCTTCATATGCAGAAAATCGACTATGATTTTTCTAATTATATCATAGTCGATTTATATTTTTTAGTTTACACACTTTTTTCGATATGCTCGAGAACAGAACACTGAATAAATTATTCTATATACTCGATACTTGTACATTGACAATTTCATATATTATAAGGTAATATATATTTATCTTAAAAATATAATTTTGCCAGTTCAATTATTAAACCTCAAAAAAATTATCATTAAGAAGTTTAAAGTTTATACAAACTTTATTTTTTCTATATCTTCGATTGGGATAGATGTTAATTCAGATATGTACTTTATATCTAAACCATTATCAATCATCTTTTTTATAATTAAGTTACGGCCTTCTTTACGGCCTTTTTCAAGACCTTGCTCAAGACCTTGCTCAAGACCTTGAGTTAAGGCTAACTTACGTAGAGATTGTTCATCCAT
>CAKOYA010000005.1 GCA_934130325.1 uncultured Clostridia bacterium | reverse complement strand
AAAGACATAGGAGATAAAAATATTCCAGATAAGGGAATATTTGATAAAGATATAGGAGATAAAAATATTCCAGATAAGGGAATATTTGATAAAGACATAGGAGATAAAAATATTCCAGACAAAGGAATATTTGATAAGGATATAGGAGACAAAAATATCCCGGATAAAGGAATATCCGATAAAGATATAGAGGATAAGAATATTCCAGATAAAGGAATATTTGATAAGGATATAGAGGATAAAAATATTCCGGATAAAGGAATAACAGATAAAGACATAGGAGATAAAAATATTCCAGACAAGGGAATATCAGACAAAGACATAGAGGATAAAAATATTCCGGATAAAGGAATATCAGATAAAGACATAGAAGATAAAGATATCCCGGATAAAGGAATATCAGATAAAGACATAGAAGATAAAGATATCTCAGAAAATGGAATTCAAAATGTAGAGATGGAAGAGAAGGTATCTGAATCTATAAATGATAGTAGGAATGATTTTCTATCAGAGTTAACAGAATTAGTAAATGACGATATAGATGATGATAGTATTAGAAAAGTAGAGAAAGATGAAAAAAGTTTAGATGAATATGAAAGATAAATTTGTAAATTGTAGAACATTTTAAATTTTTCTTGACACTTGATATATTCATTGATATAATACTAAATAGAAAATAATAAATAAAATTATGTATAAAAACTGTGACGAGAAAGAGTAAATATATTTGAAATATTTGAGCGAGTTAGGGATGGTGTGAGCCTAATTAAAGTAGTATATATTGAAAATCATCTCTGAGTTGCTAGCTGAAAAATTTTGAGTAAGTGTGGCCGTAATCCTTTTCGTTATAAAGGACGCATATATTTGTATGTTGTATATTGAGGTAATTTTATGATTATATATAGTGTTAATATAATCACACGTCCTTTGTATACGGGTACGTGTGTTTTTTATTTATTATATCTTTGTATAAAAAAGAAAGGAAGTTAATTATGGAAGAGAAGAAGGATTATTCAAAAACATTAAATTTACCTAAAACTGAGTTTGAAATGAGAGGTAATTTACCTAAAAAAGAACCTGAAATTTTAAAATCTATGCTTGACAATAAAGTATATTACTTAGCACTTGAAAAAAATAAAAATACAGGTAAGACTTTTGTGTTACATGATGGGCCACCATATGCTAATGGAGATATACATACAGGTCACGCATTGGATAAAATATTAAAGGATATAATTATAAGATATAAGACAATGAACGGATATTATAGTCCATATGTACCAGGTTGGGATACCCATGGACTTCCAATAGAAAAGAAGGTACAACAGGAACTAAAAGTTAACAAGGATGAAGTAGGAGTAACAAAATTTAGAAAAATATGTGAGGAATTTGCTCTTAAAGCCGTTGAAAAAACAGCAAAACAATTTGAAAGATTGGGAGGACTTGGAGATTACAAAGATAAATCAAAAAGATATTTAACACTTCATAAAAATTTTGAATCTGCCCAAATTGGTGTATTTGGTGAAATGTATAAAAAAGGATACATATATAGGGATTTAAAACCTGTTTATTGGTGCAGTGATTGTGAAACAGCTTTAGCTGAGGCCGAAATAGAGTATAAAGACGATACTTCGACATCAATTTATGTAAAATTTAGAGTAATGGATGATAAGGGAGTATTGTCTAAATATGGTGACTTAAATGATACTTATATTGTTATTTGGACAACAACTCCTTGGACTTTACCTGGAAATCAGGCAATAACTTTAAATCCAGAATATGTTTATGCATTAGTTGAGTCTGGGAATGTTAGATATATAATGGCAAAAGAGCTTGTTGAAGATGTAATGGCTATAGGAAATATATCAAATTACAATGTAGTAGCTGAATTTAAGGGTAAGGAATTAGAAAATATTATCTGTTTAAATCCTGTAATTGAAAATAAAACTTCAAGAGTAATTATGGGATCTGATAAAGACTTGTTTGTTAGCTTGGATGCTGGTACAGGTTGCGTTCATACAGCACCAGGTCATGGTCATGAAGATTATTTATGTTGCAAGAGATATAAAGATATTGAAATAATTGTACCAGTTGATAAACATGGACATATGACAGAACAGGCAGGAAAATTTGCTGGAATGTATTATGCTAAAGCAAATAAAGAAATAATAAAATACTTAGAAGAAACAAATTATTTATTTGCAGCAAAGGAATTGACACACTCATATCCACATTGCTGGAGATGTAAAAAGCCAGTTATATATAGAGCTACAACTCAGTGGTTTGCATCGATTGAGGGATTTAGAGAAAAAGCATTAAGTGAAATAAACAATGTAAAATGGTACCCTAGTTGGGGAGCTGAGAGAATGACTAATATGATAAAAGATAGAAGTGATTGGTGTATTTCTCGTCAACGTTCTTGGGGAGTACCTATCCCAATATTTTATTGCGAGAATTGTTCAAAAGAATATATTAATGAAGAAACCATAAGCAAGATAATTGATTTATTTGAAAAAGAAGGATCAAATGCATGGTTTGAAAAAACACCAGAAGAGATATTAGGAGAAATTCCAGTTTGTTCTTGTGGTTGTAATAAATTAGTTAAAGAAAAAGACATAATGGATGTATGGTTTGATTCTGGATCATCACACGTAGCTGTTTTAAATGAAAAATATGGCTTGCCAAAAGGAAAAGCGGATGTGTATATGGAAGGAAATGACCAGTATAGAGGATGGTTCCAATCGTCACTGTTAACATCTGTTGCTACAAAAGGCGAGGCACCATATAAAGAAGTTGTAACTCATGGTATGGTGGTAGATGGTGAAGGTAAAAAAATGTCTAAATCACTTGGAAATGGGATAGCACCTCTTGATATTGTTGATGAATATGGAGCAGATATACTAAGAATGTGGGTTACATCATCTGATTATCATAGTGAAATTAGGCTTTCAAAAGATATATTAAAACAAGTGTCAGAAGTTTATAAAAAAATAAGAAATACAGTAAGATTTTTAATTGGAAACACAGCAGACTTTGATCCTAATGTTGATTATGTGGAGTATGAACAAAGGGATGAACTAGATAGATATATGATGTATAAATTAAATAAATTAGTCGAATATGTAAATGAGGCTTATTTAAGTTATGATTATCATTTAGTTTATAGTGAAATTCATCGTTTCTGTACAGTAGAGCTTTCTGTTAAGTATTTAGATGTTATAAAAGATAGGTTGTATACATTTAAAAAAGAACACAAATTAAGAAGAAGTAGTCAGTCTACTATGTATGATGTATTATTTGCATTTACTAAAATGATATCTCCAATTTTAGTATTTACATCTGAAGAAATATATTCATATATGAATGTTAGAGGAGATAAAAAAGTAAGTATTTTACTTGAAGATTTTCCTGTAGAAAATTCAAAATATGTTGATGATGAATTAGTTTTAAAATGGAATAAAATATTTGACATAAAAGAAAAGATGGCAAAACCTATTGAAAATGCAAGGGCAGATAAAAAAATTGGTAGTGCACTTGATGCAGAAGTAACTATATATACTAATGGAGAAGAATATGAATTTATATTAAAAAATAAAAAAGAGATAGAACTTGTTGCTATAATTTCAAATCTTAACATAGAAGAAAAAGAGGGAGAAAGTTTTATAGAAGTTAAAAAATCAACTGGATTAAAGTGTCCAAGATGTTGGACATATTCAAATGAATTTAGCGATGAAGGTATCTGTATGAAGTGTTTTAAAAATATGTAAATATATTGTAAAAAATATACATGGAAAATCTCCATGTATATTTTTTGTGCATATAAATTAGAAATTTTAGTTTATTTTTTGTTGTATTTTTTTAGATCAAATACAGTGTCTACATTATTTGCAACATTATCTGAGTGAGTTACAAGTATTATACACTTTTTATCTTCATGAGCTAATTTTTTAAATATGTTTAAAATGTCATTTTCAGTATCTTTATCTAAATTTCCAGTAGGTTCATCGGCTAAAATTAAATTAGGGTTATATGAAAGACTTCTAGCTATTGCTACTCTTTGCTGTTCGCCGCCTGAGAGCTTAAGAACTCTTCTATTTCCTTTATTTTCATTTAATCCTACACTTTCTAATAGCTCAATGGCTTTTTTTCTTTTAGATTTTTCATCAATTTTACTTATATCCATTGACAAAATTACATTTTCAATTGCAGTTAAATGTGGTAATAAATTAAAAGATTGAAAAACAATACCAATATTTGTATTTCTATACTTATCAAGGTTCATATCTTTCAGATTTTTTCCATCATAATATATGTTGCCCTCTTCACATTTTTCCAGTCCACTTATAAGTGAGAGTAAAGTTGTTTTTCCGCTACCACTTTTACCTTTTATAGCATAAAGATGGTTTAAATTAAAATCGTATGAAATGTCTTTTAATACATAATCATCTTTAGGTGCGTCATTGTACCTATAGCATACATTTTCTAACCTTAATATTCCCATTATCTATCACGACCTTTCTTTTAATATAGTAAGTGGAGAAAATCTTTGTATGCTAATCATAGAAGCAAGACTACTTACAAGAGTAAGAGCTATACCTATTCCTAATAATTGAAGTATTACGTTAAAATCAACTACTGCATTTATAGAGTCTATTTGCTGTATATTAGAAAGTCCATTTATTTTCATACTTCTATCATTACCAGGGCCATTTTCCATCATTTTACCACCAAAATTATTATTAATATTTTGTGACTGTTCATTAGATGATGAAATTTCCTTTTCAAGTAATGAATTTGCAGTAGGTACACTTATACTTGCTCCAATTGCAGTACCTAGTATTAAAAATATAATTGTTATAATTAGAAGTTCACACATAAATTGAGTAGTAAGAGATAACTTCGACATTCCAATAGTTCTTAAAACTCCAATCTCATATTTTCTCTCTCTAACATTTATCATATTTAATACAAATAAAACTATCGCTCCAATTGCAAGTGTTATTATTAAGAAAGTTGTTGCAAAAGTTGAAACATTTGATATTGATTTAGTAGCACTTTCTACATCATCTAAATTAGTTTTTAATGTTAAGTAATCACTAAGACCTTTTTCTTTTAACTCACTTTCAAAACTTTCTATTACATCTTTATTTTGTAATACAAATACAGGATTTAAATTTGAATTTAATGAAGAGTCAGAACTTACAATATTGTTTATAAAATTTGAATTTGTTATTATAGTATTTGCAGATTTACTAAACATACTCATTTTTGAATCAGTATCATTTTCATTTTCACTAAAAATACCACTTATGATTAATTCATATGTTTTGCTAGTATCATTAGGATTTACAAGGGTAATAACATCACCAGTTTTTAAATTATTTAGTGTTGCAAGTTCAGAGTTTATTACGCAATAATTACTGTTAAAGTCACTATTAATTTCTCCCTCTGAAATTGTATATGTTCCTGATATAAAGTCTGTCATTGCCTCATATGAACTGTATCCAGTTAGTGTAAAGTCTGTTGAAACCATGTTATCTTTTTTGTCATTTCCATCAGGGGCCTTCATATCATTTTGCATATTTTCATTATTTTGCATACTTGAAGATGCAGCCTCAATATTTGATGCATTAAGACCAACACTATTTGTATAGTAATAGCTTTTTACATATTGGCTATTACCATAATTTTCAACATCTGATACGGTAATCTTTGGAATATTGTTAAATTGTTCTATCATGTTTTCTTTGCTTTTTGTTTTATCTTCATCGTCTTTATTAAAATTTTTCATTAATGATTCCCTATTCATTTCTAAACTTGCTGTAACATCATATTTTTCAGAGTAGGATTTAATCAAAAGTGAAGCTGAATTTTTAATTGCAAGTGTGACAGAACAAGCACATGCAATAACCAGAATAATTATACCAATTAAAATATTTCTACCTTTATTACGTATAATAGATAAATAAGCATTTTTTAAAATATACATTTTGTACCTCCATTTCTTATTACATATTAACAGAGATTTATGAAAAATATGTGAATAAAATTGGTATTTTTCTTGAAAATAATGTGTATTGTTTGAAGAACATTAAAAAAGATGATATAATCTAGATGGTGATATAATTGAATGATGACTTTAAAATATGTTTAAAAACAGAGTGCTTTAACTTAAAATATACTTTAGAATGTGGCCAGTGTTTTAGATGGAAAAAAGTTGACGAAATTGACAATGTATATATCGGTGTTATAAATGATAGAGTGATAAAAATAAAACAAGAAGGGGACAATATATATGCCTCAAGTAATAATTTAGAAAATCTTGAAAATATAATAAAAAACTATTTTGATTTAAATAGGGATTATAAAGGGATAGAAAAGAAAATAGAGTTAATTGATGAACATGTAAAAACTGCTGTAAAAAGAAGTAGCGGAATAAGAATATTAAATCAAGATTTTTTTGAAACTTTAATATCGTATATAATATCTGCAAATAACAATATTCCAAGAATATCTAAATCTGTAAATGAAATTTCTAAAAAGTATGGAAAAAGAGTAATATTTGAAAATAAAGAATACTATTTATTTCCAACTCCTAATGAGTTAGAAAATGTAAGTATAGAAGAATACAGAAAGTGTGGAGTAGGTTTTAGAGATAGTTATATATATTATGCCGTAAAAGATGTGTTGGAAAAAAAGCTACAAATTGAAAATATTAAATTTAAATCCACTGAAGATTTAAGAAATGAATTGCTAGCTTTTAAAGGAGTGGGACCAAAAGTAGCAGACTGCATATTACTTTTTGCGTGTGATAGATTGGAAGTTTTTCCAATAGATGTATGGGTACAGAGGGTTATGTCTGTTTTGTATTTTAAAGAAAAAGATGGAAATTTCAAAAAAAAAGATATCATAGAGTATGCGAAAAATAATTTTAAAGAGTATTCTGGAATAGTTCAGCAACATTTATTCTATAATATAAGAGAAAAAATGATAATTTAAAATAGTATTTTTAAATACTATTATTTGCTTGAAAAAGTATGTAAGTTATGATATATTCTAGTAGAGGGGGAGATTTAATGAGTATATTAAAAGATAAAGATTATGAAATATTTGAGTGTATTGAAGAAGAAAAGAAAAGGCAAAATAGTAATATAGAGCTTATTGCATCAGAAAATTTTGTAAGTGATGCAGTACTTGAGGCTATGGGATCAGTACTTACTAATAAATATGCAGAAGGTTATCCCTCTAAAAGGTATTATGGTGGATGTGTAAATGTTGATAATGTTGAAAGATTAGCAATTGAAAGGGCAAAAAAAATATTTAAAGCAGAACATGCAAACGTTCAACCTCATAGTGGTAGTCAGGCTAATATGGCAGTTTATATGGCTGTTTTGAAACCAGGTGATACCATAATGGGAATGAACCTTGCAAATGGAGGACATTTAACACATGGTAGTCCAGTTAATTTTTCTGGAAAATTATACAATTTTGTATCATATGGAACAAATGAAGATGGATATATAGATTATGAAGATGTTTTAAAAAAGGCAGAAGAATATAAGCCAAAAATGATTGTAGCTGGAGCAAGTGCATATCCAAGAAAAATAGATTTTAAAAAGTTTAGGGAAATAGCAGATAAAATAGGTGCATATCTTATGGTTGATATGGCACATATCGCAGGTCTTGTTTGTACAGGTAATCATATGTCACCTGTAGAATATGCAGATTTTGTTACATCTACTACTCATAAAACTCTTAGGGGGCCTCGTGGTGGATTGATTCTTTGTAAAGAAAAGTATGCAAAAGAAATAGACAAAACTATTTTTCCGGGAATACAAGGAGGGCCATTAGAACATGTTATAGCTGGTAAGGCTGTATGTTTTAAAGAAGCTAGTACAGATGAATTTAAAAAATATATGGATCAAGTTGTATTAAATACTAAAACCTTGGCAGACGAGTTGTTAAAGAGAGGTTTTAAATTAGTATCTGGTGGAACAGATAATCATTTGATTTTAATAGATCTTACAAGTAAAAATATAACTGGTAAAGAGGCTGAAGAACTATTAGAAAGTGTTAATATTACAGTAAATAAAAATGCAATTCCAAATGATAAAGAAAAACCAACTGTTACTAGTGGTATAAGAGTAGGAACAGCAGCTTGTACAACCAAAGGATTAGATCAATATGATATGATAAAAATTGCAGAGGCTTTTGACTTAGTACTTTCAAAAAATTTAGGAAATAACGTAACTATGAACTTAGAAAAAGCTAGAAGTATAGTAAGAGATTTAGTAAAAAAATATTTATAATGTGATAAAGAGGTGATTTTGTGCAAGGTTTGTCAGTAGACTTTTCAAATTTAGATAACTTTATATCAAAAGATGAAATAGATTTTATGGAAGATAAAGTGTTGCAAGCACATAAGGCATTAAATGAAAAAAGTGGTGCTGGTAGGAATATGCTTGGATGGATGGATCTTCCTAATAATAGGAATGATGAGGAAATAGAAAGAATTAAAGAATGCGCTACAAGAATTCAAAAACAATGTGATGTATTTGTTGTAGTAGGTATTGGTGGTTCATATTTAGGGGCAAAAGCTATTATTGATTTATTTAGCAATAATTTTAGTAATATGATGTCATTTTCTCAAAGAAAATTTCCTCAAATAATATTTGCAGGAAATAACATGAATGGAAAATACTTAAGGAATTTAGTTGAATTCTTGGAAGATAAAGATGTTGCAATAAATGTAATATCAAAATCTGGAAAAACGTTAGAGCCTGCAATAACTTTTAGAATATTAAAAATATTACTTGAACAAAAATATGGTATAGCAGGTGCTGCTGAAAGGATATATGTTACTACTGATAAATCAAGAGGAATACTTCATGATATTGCAGTTAAAAATGAATATGAAACTTTTGTAATACCAGATGATGTTGGTGGGAGATATTCAGTGTTAACACCAGTTGGTTTATTACCTATGGCTGTGGCAAATATTAATATAGAAGATGTGTTAGATGGAGCACAATTTGCATCTTACCTTTATAACGATGATAATTTGGAAAATAATGATTGTTATAAATATGCTCTTTGTAGAAATATACTATATAATAAGGGAAAAAATATTGAAATTTTAGGAAGTTATGATCCTTGTTTTAGATATTTTATTGAATGGTTTAAGCAATTATTTGGAGAAAGTGAAGGTAAGGAACTAAAAGGGATATTTCCAGCAGGAGCATTATTTTCAACCGACTTGCACTCTATGGGACAAATGATTCAAGAGGGAAGACGAAATATGTTTGAAACAATTATAAATGTAAAGCTTGACAGAAGTTTCATTGAGTTACCTAAAACGAATGATAATTTAGATGAATTAAATTATTTAGCTGGAAAAAGTATAGAATATATTAATAAACAAGCATTTAAAGGGACTGTTGAGGCACATGTTCAAGGAAAAGTACCAAATATAATAATTAATATGGAAGATTTAAATGAATATAATGTAGGACAACTTATATTTTTCTTTGAAAAAGCTTGTGCAATAAGTGGATATATATTAGGAGTAAATCCATTTGATCAACCTGGAGTAGAAGCATATAAGAAAAATATGATGAATTTACTCATGTATGGAAATGACGAGTAAATAAAAAAAGCTAGGGAAGTTATCTTTTCTAGCTTTATCCTATATAAGGAGGGGGACTATGCTAAATTCAAATAAACTTAAGATAATAGCAATAATATGCATGATAATAGATCATATAGGATATTTTTTTAAAAATGAAATAAGTTTTGATACGTATTATTTACTAAGGGCAATAGGAAGAATTGCTATGCCTATTTTTCTATTTTTACTTATCCAAGGATTCTTTAATACACATAATTTAAAAAAATATATTTGTAGAATTGGTGTAGCTGCAATTACAACGGAGATAATTATAAAAGGGTTAAACTTTATTAATATTACATATTGTAAATCAAGTAATATATCTCCTCTTTTAAATTACAACATTCTATTTTCATTTTTATTAATTTTGATAGCATTAAGATTGATAGATAGAAAAATATCTAAGAATAAATTCATTGATATATTAGTAAGAAGTATAGGTATTTTTGTAATAATTATGACTTATATATTTATACCAATAGATTATGAAATATATGGTCTTATTGTGGGAATAATAATGTATTTAACTCAAAAATACATGAAAAGCTGTAATATTCTGCTAAAAGTAATTGTTGGAAGTTTTGTTATACCACCATTGTATATATTGGCTGCTAGAAATATTATAGGAATATTTTCTGTAATAGCTGTAGTTATAATATGTTTATATAATGGAGAAAGGGGAAAAAAGAATAAAGTTATATCTACAATTTTTTACTTAATTTTTCCACTTCAATATTTAGTTTTATATAGCATGGCACTAATATTTTAATATAAATGTTACATTTTTGTTTCAAAAAATACATTTATAATATGTATGATAGTATATAAGCAAGATAATGTTTACATAAACTATTTACAAAATTGAATTATTATGTTATAATATCCATATCACAGTAATTTTTTTAGAATTTAAACATAAGAATAGTAATATAAGGTTCTAAGGAGGAAATATTTTATGGAAAACTGTACTGACAATAATGTAGTAGAAATAGGCGGAAAAGTAATATCTGAGATGGAATTTAGTCATGAAATTTATGAAGAAAAATTTTATAAATTTTATATTGAAACCAAAAGAATGAGTGAATATACCGATAAACTTCCAATTATAATATCTGAAAGATTATTTGATTTAAGTGAATTAAAAATAGGAGACATAGTTCATATTTTTGGACAATTCAGATCATATAATCAACTAGTTAATGGAAAAAGTAAATTAGTACTTTCTATTTTTGCAAAAGAAATTCAAAAAGAAGATAATGATGAGTTATTAACTTTAAATGATGCTGACTTTACAGGATATATATGTAAAAAGCCTATATATAGAGTGACTCCTTTAGGTAGGGAAATTGCCGATGTATTACTAGCAGTAAATAGAACATATAAAAAATCTGATTATATTCCATGCATCCTATGGGGAAGAAATGCCAAGTTTTGTGAAAAAGCAGAAATTGGTTCTATGATTAGGATTAATGGAAGAATTCAATCAAGAAATTATGAAAAAAAGCAAAATGATGGTACAACAGTTTCAAAGGTAGCATATGAAGTATCTGTATCAAGATTATCATTAAATAAAAAAGAAGAAAATAATTAAAAATACTAAAAAGCACAGTATGTAGAAAACGCATATTGTGCTTTTGCTATATTTTGAGAATAATTTTTCAGATATATATTGTTTTAATTTTTACCAAAAACTGAAATGTTATTTTAATTATATATAATGCATAAAAAATTGAAGGTTACAAAAAAATTACTAAAATATTACAAAAATGTAAAAAAAATATAAAAATATGAGAATATTTTATATTATTCTTTTTTTTTTGTGTGCTTTTAGGTATCATTAGAGTGGAAAGGAGTTTAGTTTGGAGGTGAATATATGGAAAGTAAAAAATTAAAATTTGGAAGAGTAAGTGTTATATCATTAGTGATAATTATTGTAATTGCAGTGTGTGTAGTAGCTTTAATTGGTATAATTATATTTAACAGTTTTAAAATAACTGATAATGCATCAAAGGATTATGCGAATGATATTTTAGGTGAAGAAAATATAGAATATGATAATAATGCTAAAGTTAATAATAGTGATTTATTAATTGAAAATAAATATTTAGATAATTTTATATTTAGTAACTATTATATTTATTCAGTTGACGGGAATACCAGAATTGAGTATGACATAACAAATGATTCGGATAAAAGGATGGAATTAGATGAATATGTTATGGAAATATATTCAGGTGAAAAAAAGGTAGGACAAGTAACTTGTAAGGGTACAACACTTGCAGCAAAGCAAACTAAAACGTTAAATGTTGTGATAAAAGCTGATGTAGCAAATTTATCTAATATAATGTTAAAAAAGATATACAATAAATCTGTATAGTATAAAAAACACTATATAAGGAGGAACTATGAAAAAGTATTTAAAAATATTAATAATTATTGGGATATTATTGCTCCTAATTGCAGCAGGAATATTTATATATCTAAAATTTATTAATAATAATGAAAGTTATACAAATAATGATTTAAAAGATGAGGAATATAATGTATCCATTGAGAATTTATCATCTGTATATGTAGATAATCAAGTTACAGTATTTAATGAAAATGATAGAAAAACTAATTCTGGAACTGAAATAAAAAAAGAAAAATTTATTTTAGATGATAAAATTGGAATGTATGGATTTTCAATGGTATCAGATTTTGATACAACAAATTTAGAGTTTGTTATAAAAAATCATAGTAAAGAAAAGATAGATAAATTTAAGTATAGATTGCAATTTTGTAATAGTGATGGAAGTATTATAGGTACTATAGATCTTGAAAGTAAAGAATTACCGGCTTTTTCTAAATATAAAGTTAAAGTAAATATAGATTCTGATGTTATTAATACGTTTGAAATAGTACCAGTAACTGATTTTGAAGAATATGGTACAAATAATGGAGGAAGAATAAATGAAAATGCATAAAATTTTAGGTTGTATTGTTATTATATTAAGTGTTGTAGGAGTATACTTTATTGGTACTTTAAATAATAAAACTTATGCGACCTCTGAAAGTACAAAAAAAGAAAGAAGTATATCTTTTAGTAAAACTGAAAAAACAGTTAAGCTTGGAAAAACTTTAAGCTACAGTGCAAGAAGAAAAGGAATAACTTCTAAAGAAAAAATTTCGTATTCAAGTAGCGATACCAATGTTGCAACTGTTGATGAAAAGGGAAAGATTACAACAGTTGCAAAGGGAAAAACCACTATAACAGCTAGTTGTGGTGAACTTAGTGCAAGTTATGAGCTTACAGTATTGCCAGATAAAGTTTGGTTAACTATGGATGATAGTGATGAAAAAATAAACGGAACTGTTGTATTAGCAAAAGATGAACAAGTATATTTCTCATTAAAAGATATTGAAGGTGAAATATCAGATGATGAGGTAACGTGGAAAAGTAGTAAAGAAAATATAGCTAAGGTTGACGAAAAAGGTTTAGTTACCACATTAGAAAATGGTAATGCCAATATTAATGCTAGTTTAACTGAATATCCTAAATCATATGCTAAAGTAAAAGTTTTAGTAGATACACCTGTTGAATCAATTTCAACAAATGAAGATTCAGTTACAACATATATAAAAGACACGGCTAATATTACCACAAATATTTTACCAGAAACAGCAACTAATACTAAATTAAAATATACAGTCGAAGATAAATCAGTTGCTTCAGTTAGCAATAAAGGTGTAGTAAGAGGAAAAAGTGAAGGGGTAACTAATGTTGTAATTACTTCAGTTTCAAATCCAGAAATTTCTACTACTGTAGAAATTGTAGTAAAAGCAGAGAGAGATTATATAGTTGTAAAATCTACAGAAGTAGAGGAAGAAAATCCTATTTCGCTAAGCAGTGAAAGCGTTTCTGTTGATGTTGACGATACTGTTACTATAGTAAATGAATATGGTAAAAATGCTAAATTTACAACTAATGATAAAAAAATAATTGATGTGTCAAGTAATGATGAATTAATAACAATAAAAGGAAAAAAAGAAGGTTCTGCAACAATAAATGTTAGTTATGAAGATACACAAGATACTATAAAAGTTGTATGTGGAAAATACATTGAAAATGATTCTTCTGATTCACAGGACAAAAATACAAAATTTGATAAAGAGCATTCAATTCAGGAAATAATGCCAGCATTAGATGATGATAATGAAGTTTCAGATTACGTGAATAAAAATCCATTAGAAGTTGGGGTAGCGACTGAAATTGATATAAGAATTTTCCCTGTTACAGCTGATGTTTCAGATATGAAGCTTGAGCTTTCTAATTATAAAGATTTTAAATTAGAAAATGGTAGAGTAACTGCTATTAATCCAAATAAGACTACAAATTTAATTGTGTCATCCAAGACTAATCCTAAGGCTAAGAAAAATATAAAATTAAAATCAACTATTGGAAATGTTGAAAGTGTTAGATTTGCAAAAGATTATGTTGATAATAATAAATTTAATATAAATTTATATAAAAAATATGATTTCAACCCTGTATTTGTGATGGAATCAGGTAAAGTATATGATCCTGTTAGTGATCCTGAAATAGTAAACGATGAAATATACAAAGCACTTAGAAAAAATGTAAAAATTACTTGTGAAGACGAAAATATTGTGGATATAACTTCAGCAAATGAATTAAAGCCTAAAGAAGGGGTTGATGGTACTGGAATATTAAAAATAGAATATGATAAAAGTAAGAATTCTAATAGCTCAGATTCCGATTATGAAATTAGTTCAACTGCTAGATTTGAAGTGGTTGGTAAAGTAATAGAAAAAATAAAGAAAATTAGCTTTGTAAAAAATAGTTATGATTTGGCTAATGGTCAAACTTGGTCTTTTAATCCTAAAATTACATTATCAAGTAATAGAGTGTTAGATCCAACCGAAGAAGGAGTTGCTAATTCTGAAGAATATAAAGATTTTTTAAATCAAATTCAATTATTAAATGTTCCAGAAAGTAATAAGTATAAAGAAACAGCTGCATTAGTATTATTTAGAAATAGAGCTGATGGAACAACAGAAAATTCTATTGACGCTGTATATGAGGGTGAATGTAAATTAAGAATAGCGGTAGTAGGAAATGAAAAGATATACGATGATACAATTTTAAATATTAAAAGTCCGTATGTTATAAGTAATATTCAAAGTGGTACAAAAGTAAAAAAAGTAATAGAAGACTTTAGGTATGTAAATACTGATTCTTTAAAGGTTACTTCTGATGTTTCAGGAACAAATGAAGAACAAACAATTTCGAGGGGCGCAGAAATATGGGTTTATGAAAAATATGATAATGGATACGTTAGAATTTCATATAATGGAAATTCAAATTTATATGTTGAGGCAAAATTCTTAGCAACAAAAAAAGAGCAAACCCAAAGAAAAACTACTTCTAGTAATATTAATAATTCTTCAAGAGACAATTCCGGTAGTAGAAACAACGACTCAAGTAGTAGTTCAAATAGTGGTTCAGGTAGTGGCAGTAGTTCTAATGGTAATAGTAATTCTAGTGGTGATGAGGGATATGAAGTGGCAAAGGAAATTAATGCATCAAGATGGGTTACAGGAAGTAATGTTAATGTAAGAACTAAGCCATCTACTCAAGGAAGTAGTGTAGCAAAATTAAATAAAAATGCTCAAGTATATGTAACAAAAAAGTATACAAATGGATGGTGTAAAATAAAAACTGATAGTGGTGTAGAAGGCTATATGACAAGTGAATATTTAACTGATGAGGATCCTTCAAATGTTAAAAGTAGTAGCAAAAAAAATAGTTCACAATCTACTAAGAATAGTACAAAAAGTTCTAGTAATAGCTCAGGGGTGAGACTAATGTACCCTAAAAATAATAATATACCACTATATTATTTACAGGGTGATAAACTTTATGGATATAAAGAACGTGTAACTATATATCAAGCATTTAATGTTTTTTTTGAAACAAATATTAAAGGAGAATCTTATTATTATACAGAAACCAATATAAATGGAAAAACATTAAGTTGTTATGTAAGAACTGTTTCGTTACATTAATTTGTTAAAAAGATTTAATTAGTATATCTATTATAAAGAGGAAAATAGAAAAGATAACTATTTTTCTCTTTATATTTGCAAATTTAATGAGATAGGATTTATTAGCTTAGAGTTTTCATCATAAATTGTAAAATGCAAATGTGGTCCTGTTGTAAGGCCATTTAAAATACCATTTGATAAATATTTGGGTCCAACATTTGCGATAACATCACCTTTTTTAACTGATAAACCTATTTTTACAAAGTCATTTACATTTTCATCTAGATGTGCATATAATGATTGATATCCATTAGGATGAAGAATTACAACACTTATTCCATAGCCATTAATAAAGCCACAACTTTTTATAACTCCATCATTTGTTGCATAAACTTTTGAACCTCTTGGCATTGGAAAATCAACTCCACTATGAAAGTTTGTTTTTCCAAATAAATCTCTGTATCCAAATTCTGATGAAATATATGTGGTATCTGTGGGATAAATATATGAATCATTAAAAGTATAATTTGAATTAAAAGAAGAAAAAATAATTTGAACAAAAATTAGTATGTATAAGAGTAAGGTGTATTTATTTAACATAGCATCACCATACTAATTATATACTTAAGATATATGAAAGTAAAGAAAAATTCATTTACAAAATATTACAAAAATGTTACAAATTTAAAAAAATATGAAAAAATAAAAAAAAACTATTGCATTTTAAAAAAATATTGGTATAATAGTTTTAGATAGCTTTTTAAGGAGGAAATTTATGAAAAAGACAAAAAAAATAATGTTATGGATACTACCTTTATTAGTAGTAGGATGTTTAATGGTTACAAGTGGTGTGTTTGCTGCAAATTTAGAATTTAACATTGATGAAGTTACTGGGGAAGATGCCTCTCCTACTGTGTCGAATTTAGCTGGCTCAATATGGGGAACTATTTCACTTGTGGCACAGATTTTGGCGGTTATAGCTATAATTTTTGCAGGTGTTAGATATATGTTTGCAGGTGCGGATTCAAAGGCTGATATAAAGAAACAAACTGTAACTTTAATTATAGGTGCTGTTTTAGTGTTTGGTGCTGGTTTAGTAATTAATTTAATAACTGGTGTTGTTAAAGACTTTGATAATGGTAGTACATATTTAAATTCTGATACTGTTATTGTTGAAAAATGCTAAAAAAATAAAAAAGCATACGTTTAGTATGCTTTTTCTTATATAATTGGAGGCTTATATGAAAAATAAATTAATGTATATTATTGCTATAATACTTTTAAGTATAGTATGTTTTAATGTAGTAGGTAGTGTTTATGCAGTTGACGAACCACTCCATTCAAGTATTGATGGAACAGGCAACGAAAAAATTGAAGCTGTTACAAAATCTGCTGGTAGAATATATAGGTCTATAGCAAGTGTAGTACAAGTAGCTGCAGTAATTGGGATAATAATTGTAGGGTTAAAGTATATGTATTCTGGATCTGATCAAAAATCAGAAATTAAGAAGAGTATGATTTATATTATAATAGGGTGTGTTTTAGTATTTGGTGCTGGAACTGTTATTTCTATTATAGGCGGGATAGTTTCTGAAACTCTTTAAAGTAGTGATTATGGTAGGAGAGATTATTGGTATGAGAAATAAAAAAATATATGCATTGATACTAGTTATTTTTACGTGTTTTTCTATTTTTTCAATGCAGTTAGTTTATGCAGAAGAAACGGTTGAAGATACAACAGCAGCTGGAGATTTAGGAGATGGATTTAATCCTAGTATAATTAGTGGATTAACTAATAGTAACAGTGATATGGTATTTAAGAGACAAGTTTATAGAGTTTGGAATACAGTTAAAGTTATTATTTGGGTTCTTTGTGTTGCTGGTATATTATTTGCAGGCGTTAAGTATATCTTTGCTGGAATAGATGCTAAAAGTGAGATTAAACAGGGATTAATAAAAATAGTAGTTGGAATAGTTCTTGTTTTTTCCTCTTCACTTGTGATTGATATTATTATAAACATATTTACTGATGTTACAAATGTTACAAAATAGAATTAATTTTTATTATTACATTTTAGTTTATTAAAAATAAATTATAACTTTTGTTAAAATTCAATGTTTTTTTAAAAAAACATTGAGTTTTTTTTTGTTTATTGATATAATTATATAAATAATGTGAGGTGTGAAATTTGAAAAGAAATACTACAAAATTTAAGATTTTTATAGTAATATTATTAAGCATTTTTTATGTTTGTTCATATTCTAGTTTATATGCACGATATATATATGAAGGATGGAATTTAAATGATCAAAACGACTTGGATTATTATAATTCCCAAGTACAAGCATTAAAAGATGAAATTAGTAGAATAAAGAATGATTCCAGTATGAGTCAAGAAGATAAACAAAAGGAATTAAAGAAATTTGATGAAGATATAAAAATATTGAAAGATAATTATAGCAATTATTCTGTATCTAATGATGCATCTAATCAATATAATAGCGCTCTTAACGAAACAGGAGATTTTTGGGAACAAGCACAAAATTGGTATAATGGTGGCGATTTAGGGAGTTCAATAGATAGTGTAAGAAATGGCCCAGCAGGCAAGGTTATTACTGAATTTTCTAATATGGTAAATTTGATAGGGACAACTGTTATTGTTCTAGCTACTATATTTTTAGGCGTCAAATATATATATGGATCAGTTGAGGCAAAAGCAGATGTAAAAGAGGGATTATTTAATTTGTTGATTGCTTGTGTATTTTTCTTTGGTTGGAATTCAATATGGACATTATTATTTGCTAGAAATTCATTAATTTTTGTAAAGGATAATTTAAATTCAACAATAGCTCAAATATTTAATACTCTAACAAAGATAGCAAATGTTTTAGCAATAGGTGGGGTAATATTTATTGGAGTTAAGTACGTTCTTTCAGGTGCCAAAGGAAAATCAGAGTTAAAGCTAAAGTCTACTAATTTTTTAATTGGAATTGTAATGGCATTTTGTGCAGTAGGTTTATTAACATATATTTCTAATATTATTAATAGTGCTTTTGCTAGTTAAGAAGTGTTGAAAAAAAGGAGAATTGATATATGGGAAAATCATATTATGTACCACGTAGTGTAAAAGGTGAAACAAGACTTTTATATATTTTTACAATTAAATCTTTTGTTTTTACTGCTGCTATCGGCCTTATAGGTGGAGGAATATGGGCATTAGGCTCATCACTTTTTAATATGCCTCCTGTACCTGGAATAGTTATTACAGTTTTTTTCGGGGCTATTGGATATTTAATAGGAACTTTAAAAATACCTGATATTCCTATTATGGGAAAATTTAGAAAAGCAGGTGGAGAAAACTTAAGTGATATTATATTTAGATTTTTAACATTCAAAAGAAAAAAGAAAATATATATGTATAACATAAACAGAGGAGGAAAATAATATGGGGTCATTAATTTTACCTATGATATTATTAGGAATTATTTTAATATTTGGAGCTATTTTTCTTATTGTAAATAGTAAACAAGCTAAAAAAGGAAGTATAGAAAAAGAAACAAAAAAATCAAGTAAAAATTCTGGTTCGAAAAAAGAAACTGGAAAAGTAGAGGATGTTCCTAGAGAAGATGTATTTAAATTCATGGAATTTGATAGAATACTAAATAACATGATTGTGCAAAATAAAGGTACAAAATTCACAATGGCAATAAAATGCAAAGGTATCAACTATGACTTGATGTCAGATGTTGAGCAAATATCTGTTGAGGAAGGATTTATTACTTTTTTAAATACGCTAAGATATCCTATTCAGTTATATGTACAAGTTCAAAATATAGACTTAAAAGGTGCTATAAGTATGTATAAGCAAAATGCAAGTGGTATAAAAGAAGAGTTTGAAGAGGTAAATAAGGAATATACTACATTACTTGAACAATTTGATGCTGATCAAAATGAATTAAATAGAGCTGAAGAAAAGCGTGCAAGAGTTCTTAATGTTTATGAATATGCATCTGATATAATTAACTATGTAGAAAGATTGAGCGCAAATAAAAATTTACTTGAAAGAAACTTTTATGTTTTGGTTTCATATTATACATCTGAAGTTACTTCAGCAGATAGTTTTTCAAAAGAAGAACTTGTAAATATTTGTTATAATGAACTTTTAACAAGAGCACAAGGTATTATTGGTGGACTTGCATCTTGTTCTGTTTCAGGTCAAGTACTTACTTCAAATGAACTTGCTGATTTATTATATACAGCATATAATAGAGATGACAAAGGACTTTTAAATGTTAAAGAAGCTATTGATTCAGGTTTTTATAGACTATATTCAACAGCTCCAGATGTATTTATGAAAAAGCAAGAAAAGTTGCAAGAAAGAATATTTGAAGAAGCAGAATATAAAGCGGTAGAGGCAATTCAAAAAGCTATAAAAGAAGGAAATTATGCGCCACCACAAATGCAAGAATTAGATATTCTTGAAAATATCAATAAAACAGCAGCTGAATTTATTAAAGTAGAGAATATCCCAAACGAAATAAAAGATAGTGCAAAACAGATATTAGTTGAAAACTACAAAGAGGATAAGAAAAAAATATTAGATGGTATTGGAAATGGAGAAAATGTTCAGAAAAATTCTGAAACTCAAGAAAATAAGTCAGAATCTAATAATAAAGAGAGTATAGAAGATAAGCCAGAAGTAGAAAAAAATGAAAAATTATATACTAATGTAAGTAATGAATCAGTACTTGATAATAGAATGGGCTTTGATATGAATTCTAATCAAGAAAGAGAAGAAAATGTACAAACAAATAATACAACTTCCGAAACTTCTTCTGATGATGATTTGATTATATAAATAATTATTAATATGAGAGGATTTGATTAAAATGGGAAAAAAGAAAGATAAAAAAAATCAACTTGCAAATGAAACTCAAAAAGAGGAGATTGTTACAGCGAGTGATTTTGAAAGTAGTATATTAGAGGCAAATAAATCCAGTTTAAAGGATTTACTTGCACCATCTGGAATTGATGCAACTCATTATGATTACCTAGAGATATTTTCTAAGGTATCTAGATTTGCTAGAACTTTTTATTTAACAACTATACCAAGACAAGCTACTTTTCCTTACTTTTTATCTGGTATATATGAATTTGGGGATGTAAATACTTCTGTATATATAAATCCTATATCCGAGACAAAGTCTCAAAATGATTTAAATAAACAAATTGTTGAATTGCAGTCTGAAAGATATGTGGCACATGATAGAGGAGATATAAATAGAGAATCAGTACTTACTACAAAACAAGCAGAAGCAGAAAATCTAAGAGATCAGATAGCTGCTGGATATAATAAATTATTTGAGGCTACTATTATCTCTACACTGTTTGCTTATACTAAGGAAGAATTAGATAAAATGTCTGAACTCTTGGCAATGGAAGCTTCAAAAACACAGTTAGGACTAAAAACAGCTTGGGCATTACAAGAGGAAGGATTTAAGTCTAATTTACCTTTAAATAATAATAAGATAACAAGAAAACATACTTTTGATAGAGGTTCTATGGCAACTGTATTTCCTTTTGTTAATGCGGATGCAGGACATAATACAGGTGTACCTATAGGTATAAATAAACAAACAGGACTTCCATTAATTTTTGATAATTTTAATAGTTCGCTTACTAATTATAATATGATTATTTTTGGTAAATCTGGTGCAGGAAAATCAGTTACTATAAAAACTATAATGGCAAGGTCTGCTATTTTAATGGGAGTAGAGAATCTTGTACTTGATGCTGAAGGAGAGTATGTAGTTGTTGCTGAAGCATTAAGAGGAATAAATGTTGATATATCGCCAAATAGTAATACAATTATTAATATATTTGATATTGAGACTGAGATTGAAAGAGACGAAATAACAGGTAGAGATAGATTTATATTAAATGTTGAAAATAAGGTTGAGGACGTAACGCAAGCTTTGCTTACTATGGCAAGGGGTGCTACAAAATCCGAAGATGTTAACGAACTTACAAAACAAATTATAGCTGAAATTGCAGCAGAAGAGTACGCAGATAAGGGTATAACTAATGATCCTAATTCTTTATATGAGGAATCATTTGGAAGTATAGATTCATCAGAGAATAACGATTTCAGAGTTACAAAAAAGAAAAAAGACATGCCAACTATAGGTTCGTGGTATGAAAGATTGCTAGTAAAAGCAGAAAAAAATGATAATGAAACATATAAATTCCATTATGATTATTTGACTAAAGTTATGAAACAGTATGTTAGAAAATATGATGGACAAATGGCATATTTTGATGGTCAATCAACATTTGAACTTCAAGATGGTTCTTTGTTTATAAATATTAATATTTCAAAACTTGAAGAAAGATTTGCTAGACCTCTTGCACAGCAAATATTACTTTCTTGGATTTGGGAAAAATATGTTAAGAAAAATAGTGAGGATAAAACTAGAGCAAGAAGTAAGCGTGTGTTAGTTGATGAAGCTTGGATGTTACTTGCCTATCCAGAAGCTGTTGACTTCTTAAATACAATGGCAAGACGTGCTAGAAAAAGAAATGTTTCTCTTACAGTAGTTTCACAGAAATTCCAAGATTTCTATGAAAATAAATCAGTACAAGCGGTTTTAACTTCTGCAGAAACAAAATTATTCTTAGCACAAGATAAATCTGAAATTGAATACTTACAGGAAGTATTCAAATTAAGTGATGGTGAGGCTAATTTCCTTATTACTTGTACAAGAGGAGAAGGTTTGATAAAAATAGGATACTCATCAGCAGTTATAGCAATTAGACCTACCCAAAGAGAGTTTGAGTTCGTTGAAACAAACTTAACAAAAATGATTGAAATGAGAAAAAGAAAAGAATAATGGTTAAAGGTGAATTAAATGAAATGCTCTAAAAAATGTACCATAGTAATATTATTGTTAGTTATAATATTGAATATAACTTCTAATGCCTTTGCAGCTATAAATACAAACTATGATCCGGGCAATGAAGTTCAAAAAGCAGATTTAAATGAACTTGTAAAATCAGATGATTTAATAAATGCTATTGGAAAATTTATCTATGCAGTTGCATCTTTGATTGAATACATAGCTGGTTTGATATTTAAAGGTATAACAGGAAGTGGCTCTTTTCCATGGGCAGATAGAGTTATATTTAATTCAATTCCTATGTTAGATATTAATTTTTTTAATGCTTCAGAAGGTTCTATGTTTTTGAGTAAGGAAGAACCAACTACTCTTAGTATATTGGTTAGAAACACATATTTTACAATACTTGCAATAGCGATAGCTTTTTTATCAATAGTAATAGCAATTACCGCTATTAAATTAGTAATAAGTACACTAGCTAACCAAAAAGCAAAATATAAAGAGGTACTAAAGCAGTGGCTTTTTGCAATAGTTATGTTGTTTTTGATGCATAATTTAATTTCATTTGTATTTTATACTAATGAAAAAATGGTTGAGGTAGCAAGCGGCATACTTAATGGTTACTTGGAAAGTGGTGGATTGCAACTTTTTAATGAAATAAACACTTTAGATTATGAAAAAGCATTAAGTAATTTTTTAACTGCAAATCAGGCAATATTTGATAGTATGCAAACTGAAAAGGAAACAATAAATAATAATAAAGAAATTGCATACAAATTGTTAGCAAATTCTAACTATCAGGAATCTGTTTTAAAAAAAGCACGTCAAAATGCTGGTGGTACTGGATTTGTAAATGGTATACTTCAAATATGGAATCAGAACGGTAGTCAGTCTGTAGAAGCTCTTGCAAGAGATATAGATTTTATAAATAGTGGCAGGCTTTCAAGGGATGATGCAGGCATAACGTATGAAATAAATGTTGAAGATTTAAAAATTTATTTAAGTAGCTTTGATACAATGACTCAAGAACAAGTAGCACAGCATAAAGTATTTAAAGTATATAATTCTCATGTAGCTGATTTGAATTTGGGAAAAGAACAAAAAAGATCAAAATTATATGCTAAAGCTATTATAAATGTATATAATTCTTGTAAAGAAAATAGCACTGCTGATGAAAATGTTAGTGTAATAAGTAATGTATCAGAATATTTAAAAGAGGCCGCATATGTTATTCCAACGGATGAAAGTGGAAATATAACTGGATGGAAAAGAAGTGAGGTAACATTGCAGGGAGCGTTACTTTATGGTATATTTGTAGCTCAATCTTTAATATATTTTGTATCATATGT
This sequence comes from uncultured Clostridia bacterium, assembly GCA_934130325.1. Classification (GTDB taxonomy): domain Bacteria; phylum Bacillota; class Clostridia; order TANB77; family CAG-465; genus CAG-465. The sequence goes on along the minus strand of CAKOYA010000005.1, from coordinate 40,589 downwards.
AAAAAGGTTTTTTTATGTAATAACTTTAGCTATGATGGCCCCTGCTATTGTGTTACTTGATTTCTTAGGAAAGTCTTTAGGATAAGAAGAAGGTGAAAAAATGAGTGAAAGTAAAGTATTTAAATTAGGTTTTGTAATTGTGATGTTAATAACTATGTTATTTAATAGTCAGGCTAACGTTTTTGCAGCTATTAATTCTAATTATGATAAAGGAAGTGAAGTACAAGAATCAGATTTAGATAAAAAAGTAAGTGATTCTGTAGTATTAGAGGCATTAGGCTCATTTATATATGCTGTAGCTTCAATGGCAGAATATGCTGTAGGTGTAGCATTTAAGGGCCTTACAGGAGAAAATTCATTTCCATGGGCGGACAGAGTTATATTTAATGCAGTACCAATGCTAGATATTAACTTTTTTAATCCTTCTTCTGGCTCAATGTTTAAAACTAAAGCTAATGCGGCAACTCCCCTTAGTGATATAATAAGGAATACGTATTTTACAATACTTGCGATTGCAATATCTTTTTTATCCATTGTAGTAGCAATTTCGGCAATAAAGCTTGCTTTGAGTAGTATTGCAAGTGAAAAAGCAAAATATAAAGAGGCACTATCTAAGTGGTTATTTTCTATAGTAATGTTATTTTTAATGCATAACTTAATGTCATTTGTGTTTTTTGTAAATGAAAAAATGGTAGAAGTGGCTAGTGGAATGCTTGCAGGGCAATTAGAAAATGCAAATTTTGCGATTTTAAAAGAAAGTTCTGTTGACTCTAATGTAGCAGTAAAAAACTTTGTCGAGGCAAATAGTAAGAGCTTCGTTGTAAAAAGTGAAACCAAGGATGTTATTAATACTAATTCTGATATAGCATATTCATTATTAGATAATTCAAATTATCAAGATAGTGTCTTAAAATTAGCAAGAGACGATACTAGCAAGGGATTTAGAAATTGGGTTTTTTCTACTAATGGTAATGAGGCACTAGAGGCTATTGCAAGAGATATTAAATTTATCAAGAACGGTCAAAGTGAAGATGTATATGTAATTGGTGTGCCAAGTATTACGTTAACAATGAAGGACCTAGAAGATTATATAAGCAATCAAGCTACTATAGGAGCTAATGCTACGGAATTGAATAATAGTGATGTATATAAGTATTTTCAAAAACATGTTAATATGATTGATGGCATAAGTAATTTAAATAGCCGTAGTTTCGCATGGGCATCTGCTGTATATAAAGCCTATAAAAAGGCTAATGGAATTGGAGAGGCTGATCCACAGGAAAATTTAATAGGTTCTATAGCACAGTACTTAAAAGAATCTGCTTATACATTGCCAACTGACAAAAATGGATATGTAACTGGTTGGAAACGTAGTAAACTGACAATACAGGGAGCATTACTTTATGGTATATTTGTAGCACAATCTATATTTTATTTCTTTTCATATTTAAGAAGATTCTTTTATATTATAGTACTTGCAATGATGGCACCGGCTATAGTATTATTAGATTTCTTAGGTAAATCGTTAGCTTAAAAAGAAGGTGAATTAATGAAAAAAGATATATTTTCGACTTGGGTTAGAGAGTTTTGTTCTCTAGTATTTATACAGACAATACAGGCATTTATATTTGCTATAGTTATGACTCTTATTATTTCTGTCATGACTCCCGATAATGTTACAGGTGTTGAAAGAGCTGATATCGTTTCTGCAACAGGTTTTATAGCAGTAATTGCCCTTGCGTCAATTTCTAAAATTGAAGATTTGGTAAAAAAGATATTTGGTGTACAATCCAATATAACAGATCCTAGTATGAGAGGTGGAATGAAATCTTTAGCTTCTACCATGATTGCAGCAAAACTTGCTAAGGGTGTTTTAGATAATGGTAAAAAAGCTGCAGGAGGATTAGGTGGAGTGTATTCTGCTAATAAGCAAATGAGAATAGCTAAATCTAGATATGCAAGGGATATGAGTAGAAAACTTGGTGAGCCTGCTTCTAATAAAAATACAGGTGGTACTGCAACATCTGCCCCTCCTACTTCCTCTGCAGCTTCTACTTCTCAAGCTCCGGCTACAGTAAATGATTATTATCAAAAGGCAAAAGAAGCTAAAAAAAATGGAGATATGCCTGGATATTACAAAAATATAGGAATAGCAGCAGGAATGCAAAAGAATATGAATGCTACAAATGCACCAGCAGTGGGTGCTGGTGGTACAGGTGGCAATATTGCATCTGTTGCAGCTGCTGGAGAGGCAAAAGCGGCGAGATTCTCAAATAAGAATATGGCAGACATAGATAAAATGCGAGATGCTTATGAAGATAAAATGAGTGAACTAAAGGCTAAGAGAGCTGAAAGTGTTATAAAAGGTCTGTCTGGTTTAGTTGAAACAGGAGGAGCTTTAGTAGGTGGAACAGCAGGGGCAATTGCTGGGGCATCTTTAGGAGATGTAGGAGATACTTTAAAATATGGATTAGCTGGTGTAGGTATAGGTGATGCTGTAGGTTCTGTTCCTGGTAAAGTTGCACTTGGAACAAAAAATATCGCTCAAGCTGTAGCTGCAGACAATAGATCTAAGAAAGAATTTGCTGATGCAATGGCTAATTTAAGTAGTGATGCTAAAAAGTATATTAATACTAAAAGAACTAATACTGCTAGGTATGAAAGAGCAAAGGATGAATTTGCTAAATTTCAAAAACAAGTTATGGATGCTGGTAATTTGGAGTAATTTTTTGATATGAAAGAAATGATAAAGAAAGTAATTAATATTAAAAATATTAGTTTTAAAGAAAAAATTATTTTAATTGCAACTGTTGGAGTATTACTTATGGTTTTTACAAAAGTTTTATATAACCTTAACAATGATAAAAATGGTATTGATTATGGTAAAGATATAGATGTTAATTATATATCTGCAGTATCTGATGAAAATAATGACAGGAAAGTTTATAGTATATTAGATAGGATAATCAATAATTTTATTAATTCATATAATTTGGAACTTGAAGATTATTCGGGAGATGTTGAGTTAGGTGATATACAACATACCAGAAAAGATTATTATGAAGTTTTAAATTCTTATTATAAGAAAAAAATAGGAAGATTTAAATATAATTCTTTAACGAAGGAATTTATGCAAAAATTTATAATATCTAATGAACATGGACATTGTATGAAGGCAGCAAAAGTATTAAAAAAGGTATATAAATTAAGTTCGTATGAATATTCAGAAAATATGTATTTGTGTAAATTAGAAACTGTAAATGAAAATGAAGTTGCATATATAGGGATACAACTAAATAATGTAGGTGAAAAATATAATATTTTTTATATAGGCATGGGTGAAATTGAAGATGAATAAAAAAACAAAAAAGATACTTTTAATTGCATTAATAATAATAACAGTAATTTTAATTGCTGTTATTATATATATTTCGCTTCTGTGGAATAATGTATCAAAAATTTTTTCATCTAATAATGGAAATGATAAAAAAACTAATACATATGTTAATAAACAGGAAGATTTATCAGATATAACAAAATATAGTACTGTTACGGATACAGAAATTAACAAAGATATTAAGAGTACTTATATAGACAACATAGAGGAATTATTAGTGTCTAAGAATATAGACGATATTTTTTCATTAACTGATGAAAACTTTTTACAAAAGTATAATTTAAATAGAGAAAATTTTGAAAAATATCTGTACGAAAAGAGTATATTAGGAAATAAGTATGTTATGTTAGGTGTAAGTACTGGAAATCAAGAAAATGATGTATGTATTTATAGGATAAAATATATAGTTGACTATAAAATTAGGTATGTAAATTTAATTGAAACTAATTCAAATGAATATACTCTAAATTTTGAACAAGAAATTATTCCAACTGTTGCAGAACATAAATATGTAATGAATAATTCAGGTATAAGTTTTATAGTTGAGGAAACAAAAAGAGTTGAAAATGGAATAACTTATAGGGTTAGTATGACAAATAATAATGAATATGATGTTGAATTCAATATTAATAGTATAAGTGGCTTGGCTCTTGTTATGGCAGATGGTGGTACACTAAAGCAAACAGATACCGCTTTAACAAGTACAAGTGGCAAGATAACAAAAAATTCTACACTTAGTAAAGATTTATATTTTCCAATAAATATGCAATATCAAAATGATATTACAGGTATGATATTTTATAATGTAAAATTAGACAAAAATAAAACAAATATTCAAATTAATTTCTATTAAAGTGAGGTGAAAATAATATGGATGAAGATGAATTAGAACAGATACAAGCGCTTTTAGATAATGATAATGATGAAGAAGATGAGGAAGACGAAGATGAAAATTCTGAAGATTCAGGATATGATTCAGATGTAGAAAAGAAAATTGAATCTAGTAGTAGAGCTAGTTCTAGGCCACCTACAAGACCAAATGGAACAATAAGGAATTTAAAAATTTCTGGTAAAATGTTGACAAAAGGGACTGCAAATGCAGGTAAATGGAAAGTTATGATGGCAGTTCTATCTTCTCCATATTTTTGGGGAGCTGTTGCAATTATAGTTTTTGTTATTTTAGTAGTAGTAGTACTTAAAGCTGAGGCTAGTAATACTTCTAGTATGATAACAGATAATGTATCAGATTATGTTGCAAATGATACTAATCTTTCTGAGGAGGCAAAAACTGCATATACAGAAAAAGCTAGTTTGATAAAGTTTCCTTTAACCTCAATAAACGCTTTATATGATAGATTTATTTCTTCTGATGCTGCATCTGAGGTTTTAGCAGGATATACTACTATTTTTGGAACAAATGAAGTAAAAGATGGCAATGATAGTACAAGCTCATCCTCTCAGTCATTTACTGGTAATGGTAATTTTACAAAATTCGAGCTAACAGAAGATCAACTAAAAGCGATAGCTATGTTGTGTCAAAGAGAACAAAGAACTCCTAAAGGGGCAGCAGCTGAGGCTTCACTTATGGCAAATAGGCTTGAATTACATGGTGGTAGTAAGTGGCCAGTATCACCTGAAGGATTATATAATTATGTTAGAGATAGCAAATGGTTTGCACATTCAAAAGAATACATGGCTGATACTAGTGAGTTAAATCAAGATGTTCTAAATGCAGTAAGGACTGTCTTAGTAGATGGAAAGAGAACTTTACCAGGGTATGTAGATGAGCATGATTATTTGCCTGATGATATTTTGAGTGTAAAAAATGATGGAAATGAAGTAAATAAAAATGATAAATCTAAGTATATAAAGAATAAATCTGTAATTAGGAATACATATGGTTCTACATTTACCTTTTATAGTTTCCCTGATACAAATAGTGATCCATTTGGATATACTAGTGAGGCAAATAGACAAAGAATTGGTGAAGATTGCTACGAATTTGGTAGTTAAAATTAAATTTTCTGAAAGGAAAGAATAATTATGAAAATAGAAAAAAAATACATTTATTTTGCGATAGTTATATTAATTATTATTCTTATTGGAATAATTTTGTTTGTAAAATTAAAACCTAAAAAAGAGTATACTTCATCTAGTGACTTTACATCTATAAAAGAGGTAGTAGAGTATATGGGATGTAAATATATAGGGGAAGGCCAGTCAACCTCTACTGATTATCCTATTGTTGTTAGTCTTGTATTTAAACATTTACCTTATGAAAATGGAACAAGTTATGAAAAATTCTATAATCAGATAATAAATTTAATTGCTTATGTTACAAATTATGAGAGTTTTAAACTTTCTGATAGTAAGAATAAAATATATGTTGCTGTTAAATGTAACGATGTGACAAGAGCTGTTACTGATATATCAATAAATGGTTCTACTACGTATTTCTCTGATAATAAGAACAATGAGAGTATAAACAATTATACTAAAGTAAACAGTATAGATGTTAATATAGAAAGTCCTATATTAACAAAGATTATAAATAATTCTTGGAAAGATAATTCCGCTAATTATGGTACTATGGAAAGTCATTTCAATGATTATGATATTTATTTTGATGAGGGCATAGAGGTAAAAAATATTTCAAATAAAGTGTATAATATTGTATTTACTGATAAGTATAGTTCTAATATTTTAAATGGTTTGAAAGTTGGAGATAATTTTAGTAAAATAAAGGAAAAGTTAGGAAATCCAAATATACTAGATGAAACACATGATGATATACTTGGGTACAAAACTGATAAGCTATATATTTTCTTTATGAATGATCAAGTATCGATATATAGAGTAGAGGACGGCTTTGATACTAAGGAATTTGCTAAAATTGTTGATACGTTTATAGAAGAAAAAAATTCTAGTAATTTAGTAGAATCATTAAAAAAATTATGGAATGATTATGACTATTATTATGATAATGACAATACAATTGTTTTAAGGTATTCTTTAAAAGGAATAGAGGTACAGTTTAATTTAACAAGTGAACATGGAATTTCATTGTATAATGAATTTAATGGAAATATTACAAGTAATATTTCTTTAAATGATGTTATATCAAAAAAATCTACTTTGCCAAAGTATGTATATATAAAGAATAATAATCTTGTGTATGTTGCAGAACTTGAAAGGCAAGGTGCAAAATATACTGAAGAAATAGCTGATAGGCTTAGCGATAACTTTATGGCAATAGTAAAAGAGCGTATTAATAATAATTATAAACTAAGTATAATATCAAGGACGAATGAGTATCCTTCATCAGAGCTAAACTTAGATATATGCAGTAATATTTGGATAGATAATAATAGACTTGCTTATGGAATTAGAAATAAGGGAATATATATATATAATGCTGCAACTAGAACTACATCGACATTAGTAGAAGGAAATGATGAGTTTGTGATAAAAGATATTGAAGATAATGTTTTAAAGTATGATAATAAAAGTATTAGTATAAAATAATGAAATGGAGGTAGTAATAATTGAAGTTAAATTTTTCGAAGTATATAAAATTGTTTAGCATATTGTTAGCTGTTGTTACTATTTCTATTTTAAAAGATAATGTACAAGCTATGTCAGCCGAAAAGGCCGGTCAGTACGTTGCTGAATTTGCTATTAATTTCTATAATGATCATAAAGATGAAACAGGATATACATGTAGTGGATGGAGTAATTTATATACTGGACATAGAGCAATAGCATATATTAAAGGTGAAAAAACAACATATAATGGAATGTCAAAATATTGGATTGATTGTGTTGGTTGGGTCAGCTTTGCGTATCATCATTCTTTAGGAATAGGTGCAAGTGATAAATTTGATTATTTTGCGACTCCACAGCAAAAGGCTTTGGCAGGCTTTGAAAATTTAGGAAGTATTCCAGAGTCAGAGTACAAACCTGGAGATATATTAGTAAATTCACATCACGTTATGATATATGTTGGAAATAATAAAATAGTAGACTCTGCAGCTGGTGATGGTGTAAGTCCAGGTTTAAAATTTAGAGCACCAGGCTCTACTTCTGGTACAAAAGTAGCAACTGTTGTAAGGATAAAAGAATCAACTGCAGCTTCAATCGATGAAAGTAATGCAACAACAATTTATCAGGGGTCAGGCGGAATATCAAATGCGTGGGTAGATGGTTCAGGTTCTACTACCTCAACAGCAGAACCCACACAATCTTCTAGAATAGTAGATCCTAATGATAAATTACCACTATATAAACACATGTTACTTACAGAAAAATATAACTTTAATAGCATAACATGGAATAAATATGGACATAGTGATTCAAATACTTGTACTATGAAAGAGGATAGAAATCTAGGATTAAAATATCCAGAAGATTCGAATATAGATTTAAACAAATTTATTGATTTTTCATTACCATATCTTCAAAGTTGGCTTATACCACTTTCGATGTATTCTGGAGCAATTGTATCAGATGATGATGCTGCAACGTCAAATGATACTAAATTTGCATATACGGTTCTAAAAGATGCTATGTCTAGAATAGTTGTTAATAGGTATGATGTTGAAACTTGCCAATTATCAACTAAATATAAAGAGTATACTGTTATTGAAATGCAAATAATTCATACTACCGACTCTGAAGGAAATCCGGAAACTTATGTTGAGCCAACCGGAAATGAGTGGGATGTAAATGAAAGATTAGAAGATCCACTTAATCTATCAAGTAATGTTGTTAAGACTAAGGAAGAATATGTAGGTAAAAAGGTAGATGTTGATACGAGTTACCATATACAAGATGCTGATACATTTGACTTAACACTTTCAAATACTTTTGAGTATACTAAATATAATGATTATGATGTTGATATTAGGGAAAATGCAGATGTAGAAAATGAAGCTAGGCAAGAAGCTTATTATACTACAACTAGTGGTGGCGGCGATGATGAACAATATGGTATGGTAAGGAAAACAGATATATATTATGTAAAAAAAGGATTTACCCATTATATAGATAGAACTTGGAAAGATAAATTGGAACAAAAAGGTGATAGCACAATTTCTCCATATACATATAATGATATAAAGCAATACAATAACCAATTCCTAGAGGGAAATTCTAATTTAAATGGTATAACATCTGAATGGTTATATGATGATCTTTTAAAAGCAATTCCAAAAGGAAGTGTTAAGGGGAGTAGACTAGAGGATATACGTTGGTTATTTCCTTATGCTATAGCAGCAGCAAAGAGTGTTAATTCTCAAATCTTACCATCAGTTTTAGTAGCACAGGCAATTGGTGAAGGTGGCTGGGGAAATATATCAGCTGCAAATGCACTTTTAGCTGATTCTTCAGCAGAGGTTAACTTAGTTGGACAAGGTTCATTATTTGGACAAAAGTATATTCCAGGTTATGAAGGAAAATATCCTACTTTAAAGGTAACAGGACCTTTAAAACAAATAGAAGCCTATGCTAATAACTTAACATCCGGAAAGTATGATGGGTATAATAATGCTGTACAGATAGTTACAAACACATCTGCTACTACTGATGAAGAATATAAAAATAAAGTAAAAGGCGTAATAGAAGCTTTAGCTAGAACATATTGTGGATATGATATATCAGCATCGGAAGCATATGCAAACGATATTTATTCTTTTGTTGAAAATTATGATTTATGGAAATTAGATAAATTTTACTCAGAAAAAGAAAGTAATGGAGGTATTGATCTTGCTAGTGCAGCAGCTGCTGGAGCTACTACAGATTCATCTAATACTCAAACAAATACCACAACAGATAGTACTACACAAACAAATACAAATACAAGTACAGATTTAAGTAGTTTTACAAATTCAGATGATGATTATTATGCTATTTTAGAAACTGATAATGAAATTAATAGGGTAGATTTAGTAAACTCTAAGTCTTCAAATTATTTAAACTATTTGTTAAATGGTGAACAATATTCAAACCATGTAGGTTATAGTAGAGCATATTTAACATATTCATATTCTGAACTAGATGATAGATTAGAAAAATATTTTGAAGATGGAACATTACCATATTTTTATGGTGTATCCTTAGGATATTCTACTTATTTTGAAAGTAATTATATTGATAGTGATACTATACTTAAAACTGGTGATGGAATTTATTCATATACTGTAAAAAATGATGCGGTGGTATCAAATGGGGATAGTAATCCATCTAATCCGCCGGATAATACATCTGCAGAAGAAAATAGAGATGAAGGATATAAGGGAACTTTTACTGCATCTACTGGAAAAACATATAAGGAATATAAACAATCGCTTGGCCCATGGAAAAACTTATCATATTCTCAAGGAACAATATCAAATAGTGGATGTGGTCCAACTTCGGTGGGAATAATTGTAAATGGATATGGCGGTCAGGCAAATGTTGGAGAAATTGCTCAATTTATGAAAGGGCCTACAGATGGAAATAATATTAAAAAAGCTCTCAAAAATTTTGCTAATTTAGATAGTACTGTGTATAGTAGTGGTTCTAATTTTGCAGAAATAATAAAAAATAATTTAACCCAAGGAAAGCCAGTAATAGTTTCTGTTAGTGGAACTCCAACTACAACATTTACAAAAAATGGACATATTATGGCTGTACTTGATATAAATTCTAATAACCAAGTATGGGTATCAAATCCAAATAGAGCTACTAAAAATGGTTGGGTTGATTTAGATTTTCTTGTAAAACATATGAAGTCAAAATACATGATTGCTATAAATTGATAGACGATTATATGATAGAAATTTAAGGAGTATAATAATGGAAGAATCAAAAAAAGATTTAAAGAAGAGAAAAGTAAGAAGTAAAAATATTAAATATACTTTGGAGCAGTTACAAAAAATAAAAAATGAAGAACAAGTTTTGGATATGTATGTTGAAAATATTGATGAAAGCTTAAATATGGTAGGAATTGTAGGAAGTGATATTAAGGCCATAATTCCAAGAGACGAAGCATCTAGTATAGTTGGTGATGATGGATTAGTTGATTTGAAACATATTATTAATAAAAAAGGTAAGGTTATACATACTTGTATAAAGGAAATTATTTTAAATAATAATGGGATTATAGAACTTGTACTTTCTAAAAAAATATTAGAGCTTAAAGTTAGACGTTGGATGTATATGCATTTAAAAGCGGGTATGAAATTAAAAGGTGTAGTTGTAAGTACTACTGAATATGCTGCATTTGTTGATGTAGGTGGAGGAGTAACAGGAATATTAAAATTAAATGATATAACTGATATGAAGATTCAGCATTCAAAAGATGTATTAAGGGTAGGGCAAAGAATAGAAGTTATAGTAAAAAAATATGATAGGGACACAGGCAGAATAGAGCTTTCATATAAAGAATTGCTTGGAAGTTTTGAAGAAAATATAAAAAAATTTAAAGAGGGCGATATAGTAGAGGGAGTTATAAGAGATAGAATAAAGTCTGGAGTTTTTGTCGAGTTGGCACCTAATTTAGTTGGTCTTGCAGAGCATGTAAATGGTATTGAATATGGGGAGAAAGTACTAGTTAGTATAAAAAGAATAAATGTAGAAAAGAAAAAAATTAAACTTGTAATAATAGGTTAATTTTAAATAATTTAGAGGTCTTAATAAGGCAAACGTTGTGTAAATATATACAACGTTTGTCTTACTTTGTATAAATTATAGACTTTCAAAAAAAGCCTTATTTGATAAATATATGCTATTTGTTGGTTTTATTTTTCCAGCAAGTTCATTATATTTTTTTGAATTTTCAAGATCTCCTATTTTGTAATAGCATACACATAATTCAATATATGGTATAAAATTATAACAGTCAATATTATAGAATCCTCCTCTTGATAAATCAAGCAGACAATCAGAGGCAGTTTTATACCAAAATATTGCTTTTAAATATTGTTTATTCAACATAAAGAATTCACCTATTTTACAACATACTTCTGCTCTTGGTTTATCATAAAGAAAACTTCTTGTAAGTGAAATAAAACCATTTTCTAAATCATTTAATTCAAAGTAACAATTAGATAAATCAATACAGGCATTAATTTTGTTTTCTATCCAACCTTCTTTATCATTTAAAAAAATGTTAAAATTTTTAATCGATTTTTTGTATTTTTTATTATAGTATAATTCTCTTGCATAATAAAATTGTTGCCTTGCATCTAGTGTGGTACCTTCTTTAATCATTTTTTCAAATATTAATAAATTTCTATTAGAATATTCATTTTTTTCTTTTCTATGTGTTATAGCTATATCTGTATATAGGATTTTCCCATGTAATTCTATAACTTCATGTATAGGACTTTTCCAAATATAATTTTTTTCTCTTTTTAGTAATCTTTCTCTATAATATGAAAAGTTGACATTTCCATTTTCATCAAATCCTGTATTATATTTAAACATTAAAATATCATATTGTGTATTTAAATTTTTTTTAAGTTCCTTTATCTTTTCTAAATCTTCAGATAAAATCACATCATCTGCGTCTAACCACATTATATAATCTTTTGTTGCTTTAGAAAAGGAGTAATTTCTAGCTTTTGAAAAATCATATTCCCATTTAAAGTCATATAGTTTATTTGTAAAATTTTTGGCAATATCTTTGGTTTTATCCTTTGAACCGGTATCAACAATTATAATTTCATCAGCAATATCTTTTACAGAATTTAGGGCCCTACTTAAAACTTTTTCTTCATCTTTCACAATTATACATATACTTATTGTTATCATAAAGTACCTCCAACTTGTTATTTTATTATATGAAATTAAAAAAATAAGGTGAAATGTATTTGACAAAATTAGAATTAAAAAATACATCTAAATAGATATCTAATTGGATAAAAATATGATATATATAACTTATGAAAAGATTTATGGATTTTTTTAATAAGAACAAAAAGATTTTAGTAATAATTATAATTGTAACTATTCTTAGAACCCTTTACTCAGTATATATTTTTAAATTTAAGTACAAAAATTATAATTTACTTATTAAGGAAGTAATGGTAAAAGAACTAGTAAAAAGTGATGATAATAAGGTATGTTATTTAGTAAGATTTAATGGAGATAATTTTTTACTTAATATATATGATGAAAACAATATAGAAAAAAATAAGAATTATTTTTATGGAGATGTACTAAAAATAAATGGAAAATTGTCAGATATACAAAAACTTAATAATCCAAATGAATTTGATTATAAGATGTATTTAAATTCAAGTAATATTGTAGGAAGTATTTATACAAATAGGGCAAGTAAGGTAAAAGAAAAATATGGTATCCTTATTGTAAAAAAAATATTAAGTGTTAAAAAAATTCTTTCAAAAAATATTGATGAAAATTGTAAACTTGAAACTGGCGAGTTGTTAAAAAGTATATTGTACGGTGATAGTAGTAACTTAGATAATGATGTTAGAAATAATTTTAGTAAAAATGGATTATCTCATATACTTGCGGTTTCTGGTTCAAACATATCATATATAATGCTTATCCTTACAATAATAACTAATTTAAATAAGAGTAATAAGAAAGGTTACATAATTAATATATGTACCATATTTATATTTTGTATAATGTCCTCACTTACTATATCGGTTTTAAGAGCTGGAATAATGTCTATTATAAGTATATTAAATAAAAAATATAAATTAAGGTTAGGAAAGTACACTATTTTTAGCATTTCACTATACATTACATATTTATATAATCCTTTTTCAATATTTAGCATTTCATGTATTTTTTCTTATCTTGCAATACTTTCTATAATTGTTTACCAAAATGAAATAAATAGTTACTTAGATATATTTATAAAAAAGATTATTAATTACAGCTATTATAATAATAGTAGTTATAAAAAAGTATTATATCAAATATTTACAATTTTAAATAGGATACTAGCTGTGTATTTATCTGTTCAAATATTAGTATTGCCAGTTCAAATTTATTATTTTTCAAAAATTGAATTAATCTCTGTCATTTCAAATATTTTGTTTTATCCAATTATATTTTTACTTGTACTTATTGCATGTTTAATCTTTTTTTTATCATTTATACCAATAATTTCTACTTTTTTATTTAATTGTGAAACATTGTTACTATATTTAATTATAAATTTAACAAAAATATTTTCTGGTTTTAATATAACCATAAATGTACCTAAACCAAATATTATTTTTATTATTATATATTACATAATCTTAATACTATTTAGAGTGGATAAAAAAGCAATATTAGTATTAAAAAAATCACATTTAAAAATAATAAGAAAAATTAAGTATATAGTAGCAGTATTACTTGTAGTTTGTTTATGTTTTTGGTATGTATATGTGATGTATGTTGAAAACTATATATACTTTTTTAATGTAGAACAAGGAAATATGGCATTCATAAGGTATAATAGAAAAAATATATTGGTTGATTGTGGTTCTACAACCAATAACTTAGCCATAAATACACTTGAAAATTTTTGTAAGGAAAAAGCAATTAAAAAAATAGATTTATGTGTTATAACACATTTTCACGATGATCATATGAATTTAATTATTAATGAAAAATTATATGAAAATTTGAAAATTGAAAAAGTTATTTATACAGAACCAAAATTAAATAATGATAACTTTCTTATGGTAAAAAAAATTACTGAAAAGTATAAAATACCATTATTGGATTCAGATATATTTGACATATATAGTTTTAAAAATATAGATATATATATTTTATCGCCTGGTAAAAATGACAAAATTTTGGCAGATGATATAGAAAATGCCAACTCGTTAATAGTATTGATGAGTATTAATGATAATAACTTTCTTTTTATGGGAGATGCTACAACTGAATCTGAGAATAAACTTTTTAATAATATTGAAAGAATTGAAGATAATAATTTAAAGTGCAATTTAAAAGAAAAATTAAGGGATTTGAATGCAATTCAGATTGGACATCATGGTTCAAAAACTTCAACTTCAGATGAATTTTTAAATAAAATTAGTGTAAAAAACGCTATTATATCTGCTAAAAAAGAAAAATTTGGTCATCCTAATATAGAAGTGTTAGAAAGATTAAAAAAAAGAAATATAAAAATTTTTATTACACAAGAAAATGGAGCTATAAAATTTAATATATATTAATATATAATAGTTTATTTCCAAATTTTGTATAATTACTAAAAAAATACAAAGTATATAAATAAAGGTGATAATATGCGTTTGGAAACAAAATATAGGTTGATGGTTATTTCAATGTTTATAATTTTATTAATGTTTGGAGTATACATAGGATTTAATTTAGAAAATAAAAAGGTAAATGTTGAGCCTGTTGAAACTGTAATAAGCAATAATAATGAGGAAGATGAGGTTAGTATATATGAGGAGAGTACTAATAATGATATTGAAGTGATATATGAAGATGAATATACAATGTGTTCTCACGTAATAAGTAATTCCGAAATAATGTATAATACCAATATAACCTTGGTTAAAAGCCAAGAATTAGAAAAGCAGAAAAAAGATAATTTAGAGTATCAGATAATATATGAAAGTGAAGATAAAATTGTTTTTCATAGAAGTTTAAATCAAAATTGTCCAAATCATTTTGAAATAAAATTAGAAGAGGGAATAATTGTTGTATATAGTATTGTAAATGATACTGTAAAAGTAATTTATAAAAAAGTTGATGTACCACAAGAACTTATAAGTCCAGAAATGCTAGAGGAATTAAATACAGGAATTAAGGCTGATTCTAAAGAGGAATTAAATTTAATAATGGAAGATTTAGAAAGTTAGAAGTTAAATTATTGACTTAATACATAAATTATGTTAAACTTAAAATATAATATTTTGAAAGGGGTTTGTATAATTATGAACTTTAATAAGAGGTTACTTGAATTGGAAAGTAGGAGATGGTGTCAAATATGCGATCATTTTGCTGATTTAATTGATTGCATATTAACAAAATTTGAAGAAAGTGAGGATTGTGCTAGTGTTGTAATAGCCTTTGTAGAAGAAGGGGATGTTTGGTTTTCGTTTTTTGATGGAATGGAAAATTTTTTTCTTTCAAAAAGTAAGTATTATCCAGAAATTGCAGAAGAATATAACTTTTATGATGAAGAAGAATGTATGAGATTTGTTTCGGATTTTTTGTATTATGTATATCTTAATACAAATTTGGAAATTAATTTTGATTATGAGTTAGCTCCTGTTTTAAAACTTCCAATGAAAAAAACTAATTTAAAAAAAGACACAATGGATTCCAAGAAAGGACTCCTTTGTGTTTTTTTTGTTATTTTATTAAGAATTTTTCGTCAACAATATCAATTGTATAATTAGTATTTTCTTTAATATTTCCTTTTATGAAATTGATAGCAAGTTCATCTTCAATGTATTTTTGAATAGCTCTTCTTAGAGGTCTTGCGCCAAATTTATCATTATATCCCTTTTTTACAATATAGTTTACTACATTATCTGTATATTCAAATAATATGTGCTTTTCAGCAGTTTCTTTTTGCAATTCTCTTAACATTAGGTCAGCTATTTTTATTATATTATTATGAGAAAGTTTATTAAATACTATAACATCATCAATTCTATTTAAGAATTCTGGAGAGAAGTATTCTTTTAGTGCTTCACTAACTTTATTTTGAAGTAGTTCTTCTTCTTGTGTTTTATTTGCAAACCCAAAGCCATCACTTTTAAAATTCGTTCCAAGATTTGATGTAAGAATAATAACGGTGTGTTTAAAGGAAACAGTTTTTCCTTGTGAATCTGTAAGTTTACCTTCATCTAGTATTTGTAAAAGTATATTGTACACACTTTGATGAGCTTTCTCTATTTCATCAAAAAGTATTATGCTATATGGGTTTCTTCTGATTTTTTCTGTAAGTTGTCCTGCTTCATCGTATCCAACATATCCAGGAGGAGCACCTATTAGTTTTGATGTACTATGTGCTTCCATATATTCGGACATGTCTAGTTTTATTACAGCATCTTCATTATCAAACATTTCATAAGCTAAAGCCTTTACAAGAGCTGTTTTTCCAACTCCAGTTGGTCCAACAAAAATAAATGAAGGAGGTCTGTTAATATTTTTTATATTAGCACGTTTTCTTAGGATTGCGTTTGTAAGAGATTCTATTGCACGCTCTTGACCTATTATTTTATTTTCCAAATTTGTTTTTAAATTTAATAATTTAGTTGTTTCAGAAGTTTTTAATCTCATAACAGGGATTTTTGTCCAAAGTTCAACTACTTGTGCAAGATCATCAAAAGAAACAGACTTAGGTTTAATTTTTTTATTTAATTTATCAATTTCATTAGAAAGTTTGCATTCTTTTTCTTTAAGTTTGGCTGCCAGTTCAAAATCTGAAACACTATCATTACTAGATACTTGTTCGTCAGATGATTTATCATTTTCAATTTTTATTTCCAGTTCTTCTTTTTCTTCAAGCACAACATTTAATTCATTTTGAAGTTTTTGTAATTTAGCTAAATTGATATCTTCTAAGTTAACTCTAGCACAAGCCTCATCGATTAAATCTATCGCTTTATCAGGTAAGAATCTGTCATGAATATATTTATCTGAAAGTTTAACAGCATCTTCTAGTACTTCGTCTGGAATTTTTACTTTATGATAGTCTTCGTAGTATTTTTTTATACCTTGTAATATCTTTACACAATCTTCAATGTTTGGCTCTTCAACTAAAACTGGTTGAAATCTTCTTTCAAGTGCACTATCTTTTTCAATATATTTTCTATATTCCTTTAAAGTAGTTGCACCTATTATTTGGACGGTACCATTACTAAGAGCTGGTTTTAACATATTTGCAGCATTCATAGAGTTATCATGTTCAAGTCCTCCAACAATATTATGAACCTCATCTATTGCAAGTATAATATTTCCAAGTGACTTACATTCATCAATAAGTCCTTTTACTCTAGATTCAAATTGTCCTCTAAACTGAGTACCAGCAACAAGGGAAGTCATGTCTATTAAATATACTTCTTTGTCTAATAGTTTACTTGGAACTTCTCCTTTTGATATGGCAATTGCAAGAGCATTTACTATTGCTGTTTTTCCAACACCGGGTTCTCCAATTAGAGCAGGATTGTTTTTACTTCGTCTGTTTAATATTTGAATCATTCTTTCAAGCTCTGTTTCTCTACCAATAACAGAGTCTAGTTTGTTATTCCTTGCTTTTTCTGTTAAGTTTTCACCAAAAGTGTCAAGGTATTTATTTTTTTTATTTTTCTTTTTATTTTTTTTGTTATCTTCTTTATTTTCTTCTTTTTTCCTTTTTGGAATTAAATTTCCAAATATATTTGGAAAACTAAATCCTGCATTTTCAGAGGAATCAGGTGAATCGTCACCTAATCCTTGAAAATTATTTAGCATAGTATCAAATTGAGTAGACATGTTTTCTATATCTTCTTCAGACATATTAGTCATTTCCTTCATAATTGAATTTAATGGGTCAATACCTTGTTTTTTTGCACATTCAACACAAAGACCGGTTGTTTCGTCTGTTTGCTTTCCATCTTTATCTAGTTTATTTATAAATATGACAGCCATATTTTTTTTACATACTGAGCATAGCATAAGTTTTTATCATCTCCATTTTTTACTGACGTTTAAAACGTCGTATAAATCATTTTTAAGTATAACATATTTTTTTTTAATTTACAAATAAAATATTGTTTTCATAATTAGAAAATATATTTTAGTTAATTTTAATAGACTTTATTCATATAATAATATAAGGTGATAATTTGAAAAAATGTAGTGAAATCAATAATTATAATGAAAATAGGAAAAGAATAGCTTTACAACTTGAACAAGCTACAAATAATTTAGTATTTTTAAGAATGCAAAAAAACTTAAATATTAATATTAGAAGATAAAAAGACTAAATAATGAAAACTTAATTTATCCATTATTTAGTCTTAAGGTAATATTAATTATTTTTTTAAGTATACAGTTTGTGTAGCATAAGCTAAATCCACCTTTTCTTGATTTAGTATTTGCATTACTTTGTAATTAACGTTTTCCTTTATTGAAAGGTAAGAAGCAAAATCAGTTCTATCAATATAAAAATAAACATGAATATTTTGCCCATCATCTTTTATTTCATTAAAGTGGACATATATAGGGGAATTATGAACATTTTCGTGTTCTAGAAGCATTGCTTCAATTTTGTTAATTGCATTACAAATATTTTTTAAAGGAGTATCAAATGTGGCTAGTAAATCCATAGTAATTCTTCTTTTTTTCATTCTACTCCAATTTATAATCATTTCGTTTGAAATAGTAGAATTTGGAACCGTAATTATAGAGTCTTTGAAGGTTCTAATTCTAGTACTTCTAAAGGTTATATCTTCAACAATTCCCTCAATAGTTGGAGTTTCTATCCAGTCTCCAACTATAAATGGTCTATCAAATATAACTACAATACCACCGATTAGATTTTTTAATGTATCTTGGGCAGCTAAAGATATTGCAAGTCCACCTACTCCAAGACCGGCGATTAAGCCATTTATATCGTATCCAAGTTCTGCAATTATAATAACAATAGCTATTAAATATATTAAACTTTTGATTATTTTGAATATTAAGGTTGTCGCTTTGTCTTTTTTTGAAAATTTAACATTCTTATTTAACCTTAAAAAAATTAGTGAATCAGGAGTAATTATTGAAGCAACAGCCCTTGCTATTATCCAGATTATTGATAGTCTAAAAATTTTTGAAAGCATATTATTAAAGTCTGGTGAAATAGACAAGTTAAGTAATGATAAATATATTCCAAGAACTATTATAAATAATTTTATAGGTGAGTAAAAAGGATATGATGAAAGCCTTAATTTTTTCTTATCCTTTTTTCTATCTTTTAATGTTATTATTTTTACAATTGCTTTTGCTATTAATGAGCTTAAAGCAAAAAATACAGCCAATATAATAAGTGATGTTAGTACCACTTTTAAAGATTCATTATTAAATTTAAAATTTTTAAAATAATCTAATAAACTATTCATTTTTTCAACCTCAAATATATTTTATATTTACTAAAAAAATAAGTCAATACATTTATATAAAAAATATTAAATCATTAATAATAAAAATATAATTCTACAAAAAAATTGACAATTTGGATTATATAATGTATAATATAATTATGTAAAATATTTATAACAAATCTTAATTAAGGAGTGTAAAAAAATGGGTGAATTTACAAAATGTATTAAGGAAGCAATTGGAATTGTAAAAATGAAGGACAGTCAGTGCATATTAGATGGTCTGGTAGAATACAAAAGCGGCGAGGCTTTTCTAAAATACTTACAAATCGGCTTTTCGGTGTATGATTTAGAAACGATGTTCTTTTTGGAAAAGAAGACAATCGAAAGAAGAATTATAGAATACATTAAAAAATTAGCCCCTGATGAAATGCAAGAAGCGATAAGGTTTATTTATGAAATCAAAGGTTTTTGGTATCTGGATATCATAAAAAGCTATATTTCCTCTTCAACAAATGAAAAGGATTTTGCAAGCAAAGTAAGAGGAGCAGCTTTTCAGAAAGCAAAAGAATTGTATTTTGAATTTGGATTTATCCAAAATATGATAAAAAATAAAAACAGCGGTTGTGAAAATAAATGTCTTGGAATGAAACCAAAGAAAAAACATTTATATAACAGAAATGTTATTAAATTATCTTAAACGCTTTATGTAAAAATACATTTTAGTGTAGTTGCATTATACTACATTAAAGTGTATTTTTCTTTTATATAAATATAGTGTAAATTATTATTTGCAAAATACATAAGAATAGTATATAATGTAGTAGTCATATAATATTTAGAAGGTGGTAATATGTTAAAGTTATATAATACATTAACAAGAAAAAAAGAGGAATTTAAACCTATAGATGAAAAGGAAGTTAAGATTTATACATGTGGTCCAACAGTATATAACTACGCTCATATTGGTAATATGAGAGCATACATTTTTATGGATACTTTAAGAAAGGTATTGGAATATAATGGGTATAAAGTAAAGCAAGTAATGAATATAACTGATGTAGGTCACATGACATCTGATGCAGATGAGGGCGAAGACAAAATGGAAAAAAGTGCAAAAAAATTGAATTTATCTGTAGAAGAAATAGCAAACAGATATACAAATGCATTTTTAAATGATATAAAAAAATTAAACGTAAAAATACCTGAGCATATTGTAAAAGCTACTGATCATATAAAAGAGATGGAGGAGTATGTATCAAAGATATTGAAAAATGGTTATGCATATGAAACATCAAAAGGAATATATTTTGATACCTCAAAGTTAAAAAGTTATGGTGAACTTTCTAGAATTGATTTATCAAACCAACTTGCAGGGGCTAGGGTAGAAGTTGATGAAGAAAAGAAAAATCCACTTGATTTTGCATTGTGGATAAAAGCACCAAAAGAACACATAATGAAATGGAATACAAAATATGGTGTATGTTATCCAGGCTGGCATATTGAATGCAGTGCAATGTCTAGAAAGTATTTAGGAGAGAAATTTGATATACATACAGGTGGGGTAGATCATATACCAATTCATCATGAAAATGAAATAGCACAGGCAAGAGGTGCTACAAACCAAAATCCAGCAAATTACTGGTGTCATGTAGAATTCTTGTTAGTAGATGGTGGTAAAATGTCAAAAAGCTTAGGAAATGTATATACATTAGAAGACTTAGAAAAGAAAAACATTTCACCACTTGCATATAGGTTTTTTACTTATAGTTCTAATTATAGAAATAAATTAAATTTTACTTGGGATGGAATTAAAACAGCAGAAAGCTCATTAAAAAAATTAAAAGAACAGATTTCACTTCATAAGGGTGTAGAAAATAAAATAGATGAAAAAGTTTTAAAATTGTATGAAGAGAAATTTTTAAACGCTATAAATGAAGATATGAATATGCCAGTTGCTATTTCTGTTATTTTTGATATTGCAAAGCAGAAAATAAAATCAAACGATTACTATGAATTGATAAAAAAATTTGATAAAGTTTTGTCATTAAATCTTAATGAAGTAGATATTGTTAAAGAAAATGATTGTAATAGTGTACCTAATGAAGTAAGAGAACTTCTAAAACAAAGGGATGAAGCAAGGAAGAATAAAGATTATGTATTATCTGACATATTACGAGATAAAATAAAAGAAAAAGGTTTTTTAGTAAAGGATACTAAAGAAGGTCAAAAAATAGAGGAAGTGTAGAAGTAAAAATGCCAATACTAGATAAAAATAATAAAGAGGAAGTTAAAAAATATAAAGAGTTTTTAAATAATAGTGAATTTACAAAACTTACGCAAAGCTTAGAATGGGGAAAAATTAAAAATAATTGGATTCAAGAAGTGGTTTACTTAGAAAATGATGGAAGGATAATAGCGGGCATGACAATTTTACTTGAAAAAGTTCCTAAAATTAATTCTTATCTTATGTATTGCTCAAGGGGGCCTGTTTGTGATCCTAAAGATTTAGAATTAATTAAAAAATTAGTTAAAGAGGCAGAGGTTTTAGCAAAAAAATATAATGCATTTTGTTTAAAATTTGATCCGCAGATAGAGTATAGTGATTCCTTAAATAAGCTATATCTAGAAAATGGTTTTAAAACTTCTCGGAAAGAATCCTGATCATGATATATTAATACAACCTCCATACGAGGCTGTATTAAATATAGATAGTGTGTCAGCAGATGAATTAATGAAAAAATTTAGTGAAAAAACAAGGTATAATATTAGATTATCTGGAAGGAAAGGCGTTGAAGTATATTATTCTAGAAATGAAGAAGATTTAAAGACTTTCTATGAATTATATAAAGTTACATGTTTAAGAGATAAGATTGGCTGTAGAGCATATGAATACTTTAAAAGAATGTTAGAAGCATTTGACGAAGAACATCTAAGAATATATATTTCCAAACATGAAGAAGATAAATTGTCTGCTGCAATTGCTGTTACTTATGGAACAGAAATGTTTTATCTATATGGTGCAAGTTCAAATACCAAAAGGAATCTAATGCCAAATTATGCTATGCAATGGGAAATGATAAAGTGGGGAATTGAAAAAGGTTGTAAAACATACAATTTTGGTGGAATAATACATATAGATAAGAATAATGGACTATATAAATTTAAAACAGGTTTTTGTAAAGAGGATGGAGTAATTAAATACATAGGAGAAGTGGACTATGTTTATAATAAGTTAATATATTTAGCTTATACCTGTATACTTCCAAATGTTAAGAAAATAAAAAGATTTTTTAGAAAGAAATAAAAAAATATATATTACATATAATATAACTGGGAGAGTTACTATACTATGAAAAGTAATAAAAAATTAATAATTATCTCAGTAGTATCTTTTTTTCTAATTTCAATTTTAGGTACACTGTTTCATTTTGCGTATGAGTTTTTAGGCGGAAACGTAATATTAGGTTTAATTTTTGCAGTAAATGAAAGTGTATGGGAACATTTAAAAATATTGGTTATGCCTATGTTTATTTGTGCCATATATGAATATATCCTATTAAAAGAGAATAGAAAAAATTTTTTTTGCGCACTTGCCTTTAAAATTGTAATTTCTATGCTGTTTGTAATAGGAGTATTTTATTCGTATACGGCAATTTTAGGTAAAAATGTGGCAGTGATAGATATTTCTACGTTTTATATTGCTGTATTCATTGCTCAATTAGTTTGGCATAATTTAATAAAAAATTGTCAGAATTTAATAATTTATAGGAATATATCAATAGTTATATTAATAGCAATTCTTACATTATTTTTGGTATTTACATATCTACCGCCAAAATTTGAATTATTTAAAGATAATTTAAATAATTCTTATGGAATTTTAAGATAGGGGGAGTTTTTTATGGCAAGACAATTATGGAAGCCTGGAACTTTAGTTTATCCATTACCCGCTGTACTTGTTACATGTAGTGATGGAAAAAATGATAATGTTTTTACAGTAGCATGGACTGGTACTATTTGTACAGATCCTGCAATGACTTATATATCAGTTAGAAAAGAGAGATTTTCTTATGACATTATAAAAAATAGTAGTGAATTTTGTATAAATCTTACAACTAAAGAATTAGCTTATGCTACAGACTATTGTGGTGTAAAATCTGGTAGGAATGAAGACAAATTTAAGAAAATGAACTTGGAAAAAGAAAAATGTTCTAAAATATCTGCTCCTTGTTTAAAGCAAAGTCCTGTAACAATAGAGTGTAAGGTTGAAGAGATAAAAGAACTTGGATCACATGATATGTTTATAGCAAAGGTGGTTGCTGTAACAGTTGATGAAAAGTATATTGATGATACTGGGAAATTTGATATGCAAAAATGTAACTTAATGGCTTATTCACATGGTGAATATTATACTTTAGGTGAAAAAATTGGAAAATTTGGATATTCAGTTAAGAAAAAATAACAATGAAAATTATAAAATTATGTTGACAAGACTTCTCGAAAAATGTATAATATAAGTATAAAATGATAGGATTAATTAAATAATTATTTATATTAAGGAGGGATTAAATATGTTAACATATTGTAATTCTAGAAGAAATAGGAAAGTATCAAAATATCGGGATAAAGACGGTAAGATAAATAAGCAAGTGGAAGAGTGTTTGCTATGGTGCGATAAAAATAGTAATAAAATGGAGTTTTGGGAGAAGTTCTTTAAATCTAGATTTTTGGAAGATTCTCAAAAAAGAAAAAAATCCAAGCATAAGGCTATGGTTATTAAAAGTGGAGAATATATAAGCTCATTTTATAAAAAAGTTATAGCTGAAAATAGGTTTAAAATTGTTAAATTGAAAAAGGAAGATAATATATGTATATATCCAAGATATGAAATGTCAAGATTCATTTTGGTTTTGATATATGCATACAATAACGGTAAAATACGAGAATTTATTGATGTTCCGGATGCATTTTTTATCTTGCGTCAGTTAAAGGAAACTGGAATTGAAATTTACATTTAAGATATTTTGAAGGTAGTCCTTCTTATTGTACCTCTTGGTACAATAAGAAGGATTTTATTTTTATAAATGATATATTGTTAATACATTTTGGTATAATTTAGAATGTATATTTAAATAATATTAATGGTGGTAAATATGTATGATGATATTATTTTTTTAGATTACTTATACCAAAGTGTTAGAATTAGTCAAGAAACAATAGGTCAAGTCCTAAAACTATATAATTTAAATGAACAAATTTCGCAGAAATTGAAAGAACAGATTAAAAATTATATAAAAATAGCAAATTCTGCAAGAACAATGCTACAAAGAAGAAAAAAAGAGGCTAAAGATATAGGTGTAATTGGAAAAATGGTAGCATATGCTAGTATGAAAAAAGGATTGAATAAATCTGCTACTGATGGCGAAATAACTGATTTTATAATACAAGAAAGTAAGATGCAAATAGAAGAATTAAATAAAAAAATAGGTGAAGTTAAAATAAAAAGTAAAAGTATAACTAATTTAGCTCGGAAGACTTGTTTTACTTGAAAAGGAGTTTATACTAAAATTGAAAAGTTAAAATAATTAGGTACACAACATTTTAAATGATATATATTATCATTTAAGATGTTTTTTTAATGAAAAAAATATTTTTTTTCATTATTTAGTATTACACGTTTAAAAAAAATGTGTTATAATGTATAAGTTGCTACAGAAAGGAGTTTATATGGAAAATAAAGAAAATATTTTAGGTTATGAAAAAATTGGCAAACTATTGAAGAAATTTTCAATTCCATGTATTATATCAATGCTTGTTAATTCATTATATAATATAGTTGACCAAATTTTTATAGGATGGGGAGTAGGATATTTAGGAAATGGTGCTACTAATATAGTATTCCCAATTACGATGATTTGTTTGGCTTTTGCTTTAATGTTTGGAGATGGCAGTAGCGCGTATCTAAGTTTGAAACTTGGTGAAAAAAAGAAAGAAGAAGCTGCAAAAGGAGTAGGTAATGGTTTATTTTTATCGATTGTAGTTTCTATCATAATATTCTTAATTTGTATAATATTTTTACCTAATATTTTAAATATATTTGGTTGTACTGAAGTATTGAGAGAATATGCACTAAATTATGGATTTGTTATAACACTTGGGATACCTTTTATGATGATAGGTACTACTTTAAATTCAATAATAAGAGCAGAGGGAAATCCAAAGTATGCTATGATATCAATGATTACAGGAGCTGTATTAAATATAATTTTAGATCCTATATTCATATTTGTATTTAAAATGGGAGTAACTGGTGCTGCTATTGCTACAATAATATCACAAATAGTAACATTTTTAATGAACATATTATATTTAAAAAAATTTAAGAATATTGTAATAACCAAAGAATCACTATTACCAAAAATAGATATATTAAAGCAAGTATCAGTTTTAGGAATTAGTAGTTTCATAACACAAATGAGTGTAGTAGTAGTTATTGCTTTTGAAAATAATTTGTTGGTAAAATATGGTGCAAATTCTAGATATGGTGCTGAAATTCCTATAACAGTTCTTGGAATAGTTATGAAAATAAGTCAAATTCTAAATAGTATTATAATAGGAATAGCTGCAGGTGCACAGCCAATATTTGGATATAACGATGGTGCTGTAAAATTTGATAGAGTAAAAAAGACGTTAAAATTAGTATTATGTTCAAGTTTAGTTATAAGTACAATAGCATTTATATTATTTCAAACAATACCAGATAAGCTAATTGTTATTTTCGGTAATGGTAACCAAACATATATTGATTTTGCATGTTTAGCTTTTAAAACATATTTGATGTTATGTATATGTAATGGTGTTCAAATACCTGCAAGTATATTCTTCCAAGCAATTGGAAAAAGTGGAAAAAGTGCATTTTTATCGCTTTCAAGGCAGATTGTGTTATTAATACCTTCAATGATAATTTTGGGAAAATTAAAGGGAATAGAGGGAATTCTATATTCAGGACCAGTAGCAGATGGTATAGCGTTTGTTATAGCAACTATATTA
Organism: uncultured Clostridia bacterium; assembly: GCA_934130325.1. Classification (GTDB taxonomy): domain Bacteria; phylum Bacillota; class Clostridia; order TANB77; family CAG-465; genus CAG-465. The sequence continues at coordinate 14,078 of CAKOYA010000005.1, read as the reverse complement.
ATATTTTTAGAAGTTAAGAAGTTAAATAAAAATTCACAAACTAAATCGGCTTTAAGTGAAGAAGAAAACTTGCAAAAATCGAAAAATACTCTAACTAATCATATAGTAATAACAATATCTAGAGAGTATGGCTCAGGAGGAAGATACATAGGAGAATTAATTTCTGAAAAGCTGGGAATAAAACTATATGATAAAGATATTATAAAAGAAATATCTGAAAAAACAGGAATGAGTGAGGAGTATATAAAAAATAGTGAGCAAAAAAGAAATCTTTTAGATAACTTTAATTCGGGATATTATATTGGAATGAGTAATTCTGATGAAATATTTATAACTGAGTCTAATATTATAAAAGAAATTGCAGATAGAGAGTCATGTGTGATAATTGGAAGGTGCTCAGATTTTATATTAAAAGACAGAGAAGATGTAACAAATATTTTTGTATATAACGATATGCCAAACAAGATAAAAAGGGTTGTAGACATATATAAAGAACCTAAAGAAAAAGTAGAAACAAAAATAAATAAGATTAATAAGTTAAGAGCAAATCATTATGAACACTATACAAATAATGTATGGGGAAAAAGCTCAAATTATGATTTATGCATAAATAGTGATATATTAGGTGTAGAAAAATCTGCTGAGATTATATGCCAATTTGTAAAAAATAAGTATAATATATAACAATGTAAATTATGTAAGAGTAATTTGTTAATGGAAAAATAAAAAGAACCGATTTTTTATATCGGTTCTTCCTTTTAAGAAAGTGAATGAAATATTTTTTTATTGGGGGGTGAGTGGGGGTACAATTCTTATTCACTTTCTCTATATCTTAAATTCTTGAAAAATATAAAACTCTTTTTTATAAACGACGAAAAGTAATTAACTTACATATTTTTTAGAGCAATATAGATTTCTAAGAATAAAAGAACAAAATTAAAAACTAAAATACTTATTAAAATATTTACAAATAATAAAAATTATGTAAATATAATAACACACTTTTTATAATATGTCAACAAAATAATATGATTTTTATGGTAATTATGCAAAAAAATAGTAGAATTTTTAACTTTATACTTTTAAACTAGATATATATGTTAATAATTGTAGTTAAAATATAATAAAAAGTCTAACCTTAAATTTGAGTTAGACTAACATATATTATAAGTGAATTTTTTTCATAATTAAGTTTATATCAGAAATAATAACTTTTGAAGAATCAGTATCTCCTAGTATTCCTGCTTGTACTTGTAGGATATTATCTTCATTAAATGTATATATTATAGTTTGAGAAAAATGCATTTGAGTAGTGCTACCAGCTGGAAGCATAAAAGATAAATCCATTATAACTTTGTTATCTGTATCTTTTAAATAGAAAATTCCACCATGAGAATCATCAACTTTTTCTATAGAGCCTGCAAAGGTTATTTCATATGTTCCTTGCTTAACTGCTATAGTGGTGTCTGTAATTAAGAAGTGCTCACTAATTACTGGAATTACTATACTTTCTTGTATAGGGAGTTCTCTTGAATAGTTGGTTTCACCATAACTTGCAAATAATAGTCCCTCATATGAAGAAACAGGAATGGGACCAGTATCTCCTTTTTCGCCCTTTTCACCTTGTGGGCCAACGTCGCCTTTAGGTCCCTGCGGACCTTCATTACCTTGTGCACCATCTTTTCCATCTAAACCTTTTGGAATTGTAAATTCTAATACATGATTATTTCCAACCAAAGTATCTTTTATTATAGCTTCGGTTCCAGCATCACCGGTTGTTGTATTTCCGATAGTAATTGTTTCAGAAGAACCAGTATCACCTTTTGGTCCTTGTACTCCTTGTATTCCAGGTAACCCCTGTGGCCCTTGAGGGCCAACGTCGCCTTTAGGTCCCTGCGGACCTTCATTACCTTGTGCACCATCTTTTCCATCTAAACCTTTTGGAATTGTAAATTCTAATACATGATTATTTCCAACCAAAGTATCTTTTATTATAGCTTCGGTTCCAGCATCACCGGTTGTTGTATTTCCGATAGTAATTGTTTCAGAAGAACCAGCATCACCTTTTGGACCTTGTGGTCCTGTATTTCCGGGTAAACCTTGATTACCAGTTACGCCCTGAATTCCTTGTGGTCCCTGAGGTCCTGTAGGGCCAATTATTTTGCAGCAATTGTTACAACAATCAAAAAAATGATTCATTATTTGTACCTCCTTTTATATAAAGTATATAATTGTTTATATATATCATATGAATCAACTAACAATTTTGTTAATATTTTTATATGATTGACGCATATATATTAAAAAGATTAATATATGTAAAATAAAATATAAAAATTATTGAAAAATGTTGATTTTTATATTTAAATAGTGTATAATTTATGTGACAGTATGAAGTGAGAGGGTGAGTAAATCCTCTCACTTATGTTTAAATAGGAGATATTTTTATGGGAATAAAATTGGAAGAATTATTAGAACAAAGATTAGAAGATAAGATATCTAATATGGGATTTACTATTGAATATATTGAAAATGTTAAAGAGGCAGGACAAAATATAGTAAGAATTGTATTAGATAAAGAAGGCGGTAACATAAGTATTGACGATTGCGAAATGGTAAGCCGTGGTATTGAAGATGATGTTGATAAATTAATAAAAAACGAATATGTTTTAGAAGTATCATCACCTGGTTTAGAAAGACAGTTAAAGAATATAAAATTATATAAAAAGTATCTAGGAAAAGAGATATATATTAAGTTATTTAAAAAAATTCAGAATATGAAAGAAATAATAGGAATACTAGAAGATGTTAATGAACAAAATAATACTATAAAAATAAAAAATTTAGAAATTGAACTCGAGATAAGTATTGCAGACATTTCATCTGCACATACAACATATGATTATGATAAAACATTAAAGAATAATAAAGTTAATTTAAATGAATTAAAAAAATTTTAATTAGGGGGAATGGAAAAAAATGAAAAGTGAAAAAATTAGTTCTAAGGAATTATTTGAGGCAATAGATGAACTTTATATTGAAAAAGGCATAACAAAGGAGTATTTGATAGAATCATTAAAACTTGCTCTTGAAACAGCATACAAAAAAAATTATGACACAAATGAAAATATTGTTATTGATATTAATGATAAAACAATAAAAGTGTATGCTGTTAAAGAAGTTGTTGAAAAAGTTGAAGATAAAAATGCTCAGGTTTCTTTAGAGGAAGCAAAAAAAGTATCAAAAAGAGCTAAAATAGGTGATGTTGTAAATATAGAAGTAACTCCAAAAAATTTTGGAAGAATTGCAGCTGTAGCGGGTAAACAAATAATAGTTCAAAGATTAAGAGAAGCAGAGAGAGATTTAGTTTATACTCAATATAGTGATAAAGAAGGTCAAATAGTTGTGGGAGTTGTTCAAAAGAATGATAAATATGGAACTATAGTTGATTTGGGAAGAGTAGAGGCATTAATACCTGTAAAAGAGCAGGTAAAAAATGAGGAATTAAAAACACATCAAAGAATAAAAGCATATGTTGAAAGTGTAACTGAATCTGGTAAATATGGACCACAAATAGTATTATCTAGAAAGTCTCCAAATTTTGTTAAGAAGCTTTTTGAAATAGAAATTCCAGAAATAATAGATGGAATAGTAGAAATAAAAGCTATTGCCAGAGAAGCAGGAAGTAGAACTAAGATAGCTGTTTATTCTACAGATGAAAATATAGACCCTGTTGGAAGTTTAGTTGGTAAGAAGGGGATTAGAATTCAACCAATAATAGATGAATTAAATGGTGAAAGAATTGATGTGGTTCCATATAGTGACGATGTTCCAAGTTTTATTATTAATGCATTATCTCCTGCTCCAATACTTGCAATTGATATAAATGATGAAGAAAAATGTGCAACAGTTGTTGTACCAGATGAAGCTTTATCATATGCAATAGGTGCAGGTGGTCAAAATGTAAGACTTGCTGCAATTCTTACAGGATGGAAAATTGATATAAAAACTGAAACACAAATAAAAGATGTAGTTGTTGAATAGAAAAAAGGTGAAAAAATGCCAACAAGAAGTTGTGTTATTTGTAGATTAAAAAATGAAAAAGCAAATTTGTTAAGGATTGTTAGTAATAAATATGATGAAGCAATTTTAGATAGAACACAGAAAAATAATTCAAGAGCAATATATATATGTAATAATATTGAATGTGTTGAAAAAGCTATAAAAATCTTAAAAAGAGGTAAAATGAAATTAAAAATAGGAATAAATAATGATAGCTTAGAAGTATTATTAAATGAAATAAAAAATGAATTGGAGGAATAGGTTTGGGAAAAATGAAAGTTTACGAATTAGCAAAAGAGTTAGGTTTAGGAAATACTGAGATTATAAAAAAATTAAATGATATAGGAATAGAAGTAAAATCCCATTTATCATCTTTAAATGAGGAAGATGTAAAAAAAGCAAAATCTAGTATTGTTATTTCCAAGGAAAAAGAAGTTACTAAGAAAAAGGAAGAGCCAAAAGAACAAGTACATATTATTCGTAGAAACGTTAAAGTTATAAATACAAATGGTAAGAAAAGTGAGGTTCAGGAAATTTCTACTAGTATATCAGGGAATATAAAAAAGTCACGTAAAACAGTTGGTGAAGATATTACAGAAAATCAAAAGTTTGAAAGAAATGAAATGAATTCTAAAAAACCTAGGCAGAATTTTTTTAAAAAGCAAAATTATTCAAAAAACAGAACTGCTGGTGTAGTAATAACAAGAAATGGAAAACCAGTTGAAGCTATTAAAAAAGTAGAAAATAGGGATGATAAAACAGAAAATACTACTGTTAATATTGATAAGAAAATGAATTTTGATGAAAAAAATAAAACTAAGAATAATAATTTTCAAGACAGACAAAATAACAAAAATAACTTAAATAATTCAAGATTTGATAATAATAGAAATCAAAATACAGGTAGATTTAATAATAAATCAAATGTGAAAAATAATAACTTTAATAAAGATGGAAAAGATAATAGGTTTAATGGAAATAATTCACAATACAGAAAAAATGGATTTAATAATAGTAGAGATAATACGTCATATCAGGTTAATAAATTTATAAAACAAGCATCTGCAACTCCAGTTGAACAAAAAGAAACTAGGGAATATAATAATATAAATATTGATAAAAAGAAGTATAATGAAAATAAATCTAATGAGGCTAAAAAAGAAAGATTAGATAAGAATAAATTGAGAGAACAACATTCAAGAGTAGCAACATCTAAGCTTAGGGGAATGGAGATTAATTCTGATTCTGGTTTACTTGATTTATATGAAAGAGATAGTGACACATCTAGAAAAAGTGGTTCAAAGAAGAATAAATTAAAAAATAAGCCAAAATTAAACCAAACTAAAATTATTCCTATGACTGAAGTTAAACTTCCAGAAACTATGACTGTAAAAGAATTTGCAGAAAAAATAAAAAAACAAGCTTCTGAAATAGTAAAAAAATTATTTGGGCTTGGAATTATGGCAACAGTAAATCAAGATATAGATTTTGATACAGCTTTTTTAATAGCATCTGAATTTGGAATTAATGCTGAAAAAGAAGTGGTTGTAACAGAAGAAGATATATTATTTGATGATAGTGAAGATGATGAAAAGGATTTATTACCAAGACCACCAATTGTTGTTGTAATGGGACACGTAGATCACGGTAAAACATCGCTTTTAGATAGATTAAGAAGTTCAAATGTTGCACTTGGTGAAGCAGGTGGAATAACTCAACATATTGGTGCATATAAGGTAAAAGTTAAAGATAAAGAAATTTGTTTTTTGGATACTCCTGGACATGAAGCTTTTACAGCCATGCGTGCAAGAGGGGCTCAGGTTACAGATGTAGCTATAATTGTTGTTGCTGCCGATGATGGAATTAAGCCGCAAACAATTGAAGCAATTGATCACGCTAAAGCAGCAGGAGTAAGTATAATAGTTGCTATAAATAAAATAGATAAACCAACTGCAGATGTTGAAAGAGTAAAAAGAGAGCTACTAGAAGTAGGATTAGTACCAGAAGAATGGGGAGGAGATACAATATGTGCTCCTATATCAGCACTTACTGGTGAAGGAATAGACAATTTACTTGAAATGGTTTTACTTGTTGCAGAAATGAAAGATTTAAAGGCAAATCCAAATAAGCAGGCTAAAGGAACTGTTTTAGAGGCAAGACTTGATAAAACTAAAGGAACCATTGTATCAATGCTAGTGCAAAGAGGTCAACTTAATGTTGGAGACACTATAGTAGTTGGAGATGTTATTGGTAAAGTTCGTGCAATGAAAGACGATAAGGGTAAAAAAGTAAAAAAAGCCGGTCCTTCAACTCCAGTAGAAATATTAGGACTTCATGAAGTACCACATACTGGAGATGTATTCTATGAAGTAGAAAATGAAAAAGTAGCTAAACAACTTATCGCTAAGAAAAAAGCTGATTTGCGTAGACAATTAATAAAACAAGGATCAAAAATTACTCTTGACGATTTATTTGGTCAAATAAAAGAGGGAAAAATAAAAGAACTAAATGTAATTATAAAGGCAGATGTACAAGGCTCTGTAGAAGCTTTAAAAGAATCTTTAGAAAAATTATCAACAGATGAAGTTAGAGTTAAAGTTTTACATGCTTCAACTGGTGGGGTAAAGGAAAGTGATGTTACACTTGCTAGTGTTTCAAATGCTATAATAATTGGATTTAATGTAAGACCAGAAAATGCTGCTAAATCTCAAGCAGAAAAGGAAAAAGTTGATTTAAGGTTCTATAGTGTAATATACGATGCTATAAATGATGTTGAAGATGCATTAAAAGGCCTTGCTCCTAAAAAATACAAAGAAGTGATGCATGGAACAGCAGAGATTAGAAAAGTATTTAAGTTAACAAATGTGGGAGTGGTTGCTGGATGTTACGTTACTTCTGGAAAAATAATAAGAAATACAATGGTAAGGCTTGTTAGGGATTCTATAGTACTTTTAAGTATAAAGATAGATTCTTTAAAAAGAGAAAAAGATGATGTAAAAGAAGTTGCAGCAGGGTATGAATGTGGAATCAAATTAGAAAACTTTAGTGATATTAAAGAAGGCGACATTTTAGAGTGTTTTGAACTTGTAGAAGAAAAATAGAAGGTGAGAATTTATGCAAAGACATGAAAGATTAGAACAAGATGTTAAAGTAGCCTTAAGTCATATAATTATGTATGAAGTAAAAAATCCATCAGTTACAGGAATGATATCTGTAACTGATGTAAAGATTACTTCCGATCAGAAGTATGCTAAGGTGTATGTGAGTGTATTTGGTAAACAGAATAAAAATAAAGTAATAGAAGCACTAAAATCTTCATCTGGATTTATACGTGGTATGTTGGGTAAAAAAGTAAAAATGAGAAATATCCCTGAGCTAATTTTCAATCTAGATGATTCTTTAGAATATGGAAGTTATATGGATAAAAAGATAGACGAGATAACACAAAATAAAAATAATTAAAGGGTGGTATTATGTTTGAAGAAGCAAAAAAACTAATTCAAGAAGCAAATAATATATATGTTGTAGGCCATGAGAATCCTGATGGAGACTCTATTGGCTCTGCTTTTGCTATGTGTTTAGCATTAAGAAAGATTGGAAAAAATGTCTCTGTTATAATGCAAAAGCATTCAGACTCTTTTAACTTTTTACCAAACATAAACGAGGTAAAAAAGACTGTGGAAGAAAAAGAATTTGATTTATTGATTTGTGTGGATTCTAGTGATTCTAATAGATTAGATATACAGCTTGATGATTATAAAAAGGCTAAAAAGAAATTGATGCTTGATCATCATAAAAAAGTAATGCCTTATGGTGATGTAAATTGTATTGAAGAAGATTTTCCAGCAGCGTCTGAAATAGTATATGACTTTATAAATTATTTAGGTATTGAGATTGATAAGCAGATAGGAATGTATATATATATGGGACTTATGACAGATACTGGTAGCTTTAATTATGCTTCTACTAAACCATCTACTTTAAGAGCTGTAGCGAATTTAATGGAGTGTGGCGTAGATTTTAGTTATATATGTGATAAGTTAAATCATACTATGAAAGAAGCAAAATTAAAATTAATAGCTAAAGCAATTGAAAATATGGAAATATATTTTGATGGTAAACTAAGATATAGTTTTGTTCCATATAGTGTAATTTCAAAATTAGGATTAGATGATGAAGATGCAGAGGGAATGACAAACTATCTAAGGTATCCTGAAGGCACTGAAGTTGCAGTATATATTAGGGGAAGAAGCGATGGAAAATATAAAGTTAGTCTTCGTTCTGGAGGTAAGGTTGATGTTTCACAAATAGCTATACATTTTAATGGTGGTGGTCATAAAAGAGCCGCTGGTTATAGTATTTTAAGTGATTTGGAAAGCGCAAAAGAGGAACTTATTGGAATAATAGGAGGAAAGATTTAAGTGTTAATACCTCAGGTTAAAAATGGAGTTTTAAATATAGATAAACCACAAGGCATTACATCTCATGATGTAGTAGATATAATAAGAAAAATATTTCCTACACAAAAAATAGGACATACAGGAACACTAGATCCAATTGCAACAGGTGTACTTCCAATATGTATAGGTAAAGCAACAAAGCTTAGCGAGATTTTAACTTCCGAAATAAAAAAATATAGGGTAAAGATGTTGCTTGGCGTAGAAACTGATACTTATGATATAACTGGTAGGATTGTATTTGCAAGTGTAGTAAAAAATGATGAAATATATATAAAAGAAAGAATTAAAAGATTTATAGGTAAGCAGCTTCAAACTCCTCCATTATATAGTGCAATAAGGATAGATGGAAAGCATGCGTATTCATATGCAAGAGAGGGACAAGTAGTTAAATTAGAACCTAGAGAAATAGAAATATTTAATATCGAGGATATTGAAGTTAAACTTGAAAAAAGAGAAGTGGAATTTGTTGTAGAATGTACAAAAGGCACATATATTAGGAGTCTTGTAAATGACATTGGAAAAAAAATTGGTTGTGGAGCGATAATGATAGAATTAACGAGACTTCAAACAGGAAATTTCAAAATAGAAGATAGTATAAAATTATATGATTTTTTAAAACTAGATTATGATGTTATGCTTGATAAAATAATATCAATTGATAAATATTTTGATGATAAGAGGAAGGTAAACTTATCAAAAGATGAATATTTAAAATTTGTAAATGGAGTAAAGTTCGATGTGAATTCTGGTGAGGGAATAGTGCGAGTTTATTGTGAAAATAGATACAGGGGACTTGGAACAATAGAAAATAAAGTATTAAAAAGGTACATAATAGAATAAAAAATTATTTTTGGTAGGACAGTGAAATACTGTTCTATTTTTATATATTATAGTAAAATTTTTTTTAGCTAGCATTCATCTTTGATAATATATTTTTTTGTTCTTTTAAAAAGTTGACAAATAATATATTTAAGGATAAAATTATTATTGGATAGTTCTGAGGTGTAAATATGAAAATGAAATCTAAGAATGGAATTTCTTTAATGGCTTTGATTGCAACTGTTGCAGTAGTATTAATTTTAATTACTACAATAACAGTATCTTTTGAGTTTGTGTATACTCAAACTAAGGAGAAAGATTTTGCAAATGAGATATATAGTATTCAAAAATTAGTTGATATATATCATTTTAAAAATAACAAATACCCTGTAGTTTCTGAGGATGAAGATATAGTTGTGGATTTATCTAAAATGAATAATAATGATAAAACTCAGTTTAGCAAAGAAGAAGTTGAAATGGAAAATTCTATGATAATTTTAAAACGAATTGACTTGTATGAGGCAGATGTAAATGAGTGTAAAAATGGTCATGGTACTGTAGATGATAAAAATATATATTGTGTCTCTGAAAATACAGGTATTGTCTACTATTTAAAAGGTAAAAATTTTGGAGATAATGTATATTATACTTTGACTGAAGAGTTAAAAACAAGATTAGGCATATAATAATAGCTAGTATTGAAAAAGGGAGATTTGTATATGAAAAAAGGTATAACTTTCATGACTATTATTTCAGCAGTTATAATTATGATTATATTTATTTCAACTGTGACTATTTCTTCTATGAGTATTTTAAATAATTCAAATAAAACTAAATTTGCAACTGAAATTGCATATATTCAAGAAGCGGTTAACAATTATTTAGATAAATATAACGAATATCCTATTTTAAGTAGTATAAATGTGGATTTAGATAATGTAGAAGAAAATGATCTTGAGCAGTTTAATGATGAAGATAAAACTGGTGATAATATAGTGGTGTTGTATGTATTAGATTTTAACAAGTTAGGTAATATTGAAAGAATATATGGAAAAGGAAATACATCTGACAAAAATATATATGCCTTATCTAAGACAACAGGAAAGGTATATTATTTAAAAGGAGTTAATGTTGGTAGTACTACGTATTTTACTTTGACAGATGATCTGAAAAAAATTATAAATTATGTTCCTACAAATAATAATTCAGTTACTAAAGATGGTATTTCTTTTATTCCTTCAACCTTAAATTGGACTGCAGATATTATCACAACAAGGATTGTTGTCTCAGATAAGTATACAGATAATGGAAAAGAGGTAGATGTTTCTGTTAGATATTCTTCTAATGGAGAAAAGAAGTATACTATAACTAAGGACAGTAATAACGAATGCATAGTAGATGATATAATTGGAAATTATTCCATAAAGGTTAAATATGGTGATGGTAATTCCCAAACTCAAACATTTTCAATTACAAATTTTGATAACGTACCTCCAAGCTTTGAGGTCTCAGATAGAATAGATTTAATTTCAAGAGAGGAAGGGACACATTACAGTTATGTAGAGGTAAAAAATGTTGCAGATGATTTGAGTGGAATTAAATCTATTAAATATGAAAGAGAGAACATATCTGATACAAATAAAAATGATGATTTTGATGAAATAGCTACATATTTTAAAACTAATGGGATAGAGTTAAATGGTGATATAATAGAATTTGATCAAAGTACAAAATATATCACTATATATGTAGAAGATAATGCAGGAAATTATAAATGCATAACAAAAAATGTTTGGAAGGAAGAATAAATATGCAAGATAAAAGAGGAATATCGTTAATAGCATTAGTTGCGTCTGTAGCTATAACAGCTGCACTTTTAACTAGTGTAACTTTGTCTGGTATTAATACTGCAAATAATGCAAAAAAGATAGCTTTTGGAACAGAAATTAATATGATACAAAATGCTGTAGATGCATATTATACTAAAAATAACGCTACTTTTCCAGTTAAGGACGCGATTGTAATTAGTAATGTTAATGAACAATTTCGTGAGGAAGTAGAAAATAATAAAATAACATTGTACCAAATTGATTATGATAAGATTGGAATAAATTCGCTAAAATATGGGAGAAATGAAAACGGAGATTATGATGCTTATGTGGTCTCAAGAAAGACAGGGATAGTATACTATGCGATGGGAATAAAAATTGGTGATAAAACTTATTATTCATTAACTGATGATATAAAAAATATATTAAATTATAATAGTGGAAAGAATACTGTTAATTCACCGGTTATTTTGTTTGAGGCTAGTACTACTGAATGGACAAATAAAGATGTAGTATTAAATGTTAAAATACCAATAAAGTATACTATTAATGAAACTGAAAATTCAGATTTGGTTTTTAAAACAAAAGGATTGGTATATAATGAGTATTTGGTTAATAAGTCAGGAAATTATATATTAAATATTAAATATAAAGATAATAATGACAACCAAAAAAATGCAGTTTATACTGTTAGTAATGTAGATAAAACTTCGCCAACAATTGAGTTTGGCGAGCAAGTAAAGATTGAAAATGGTGATATTGTGTCATATCAAGAAATTACAACATTAAAAGATGATTTAAGTGGTATTAAAAAAGTGAAGTATGATTATGGGGAGTGCGATAAATCACATTTCCAAAATGCAGGAATTGATGTAGTTGATAATTTATTATATTTTAAGAAGGATTATGATAAAATAACAGTTTATGTAGAGGATAATGCAGGAAATTCAGAAATTCAGATATTGAATCTAAATATTTAAATCAATTTACTATTATGAGTATTCGTTTATATACTTGTAATAGTATTTTTTGTATTTTTAAAGTATGCATAAATTGTTAAAATATAGAATATAATTGTGTACATAAGCAAATAATAGGGAAATTATTGACATAAACCATAAATGGTAGTATAATGGTAAAGTAGGAGTTTTTGAAAAAAAGGTGGAAAAATGTTAGTTGAATTTTTTAAAACACTTTTAAAAATTATATATTATTGTGTGGACATATTTATTGTTTTATATGCTCTGTATTATATAATAACAGGAGTATTTGCATTGGTAAATAATAAAAAAAGTAAAATACGTAAGTATAGGGCAAAACACAAATTTGCAGTAATTATAGCGGCAAGAAATGAAGAAAAAGTTATAGGTAATTTGATAGATAGCTTAAATAAACAAGATTATCCAAAACATTTATATGATGTATATGTTGTACCAAATAATTGTACTGACAATACAAAAACAATAGCATTAAAACATAATGCAAATGTAATTGATTGTAATGTTGAAGTTGCATCTAAGGGTGAGGTACTTAAATTTGCTTTTGACTTTTTTAAACAAAATTATTATTCATATGATGCGTATATCATATTTGATGCTGATAATATAGTACATCCAAAATTTATAAGAAGGATGAATGATGCAATTTGTGCAGGATTTAAAGTGGCACAGGGATATAGGGATAGTAAAAATCCATCTGATACATGGATATCTAGCTGTTATTCATTATTTTACTGGGTTCAAAACTATTTCTTTAATCAAGCAAGAATGAACATGGGATGGTCATCTTCAATAAATGGAACAGGCTTTATGGTGGCAAAAGAAGTGTTAGATAGAAATGGTTTTGATACGGTTACCATGACAGAGGATATTGAATTTGCAGCGCAGTGTGCTATAAATAATGAAAGGATCGCATTTGTTAAAGAGGCTATAACTTATGATGAACAGCCTTTGACTTTTAAAGAATCGTGGAAACAGCGTAAACGTTGGTCTATAGGAACATTACAGTGTTTGTACAACTATTTTTCGACTTTAGTAAATGCTGGAATAAAAAATAAAATTCCTCAAGGAATGGATATGGCTTTATTTTTTCTAGCACCTATAGTCCAGGTACTTGCGTTTGCTGTGATAGTATTACTTATGATATATAGTTTATTGGATATTCAGGTAACCGATATTATGAAATATTTATATGATAACAAAATATTTTCACTTATAGTAGGTTATGTAGCAAGTATTTTAATTTCTTTATTTGTTGTTATTGTTGAAAAGAAAAAAGTAAAAAATACTTTTAAGGGAATGTTAACATTATCTATTTTTATGTTAACATGGATACCGATTAATATAGTATGTCTAGTAAAAAAAGATTACGTTTGGGAGCCTATAGAACATCATAGAACTGTTGAAATAGAAAGTATTGTGGAATGATAAAAAATGTGGATGTAAAAAAAGTCCCATAAAAAATAATAGCTAAAGTTCAAATTGAAGTGAACTTGGCTATTATTTTGGGTTAAAATTATTTAAACGTTTAACAAATTTTTCTACATACTCTAATATAGCGTAATTTGTATAATTTATTGCACGTTTAAGATTTCTTTTTTATTTAAAGATGTTAATTCACATATAGTTTTAATATCATAACCTTTTTTTAACATGATTTTAGCAATTGTAATTTTTTCTTGTTTAACACCTTGTTTAACACCTTGTTTAACGCCTTGTCTAACACCTTGTCTAACACCTTGTTTGACACCTTGTTTAACGCCTTGCTTAATACCCTGTTTAATCCCTTGTTCCATTCCTTGTTTTAATCCTTCATTAATGGCAATTTCTCTATCAGCCACTCTTCTGGACTCATAATCTCTAATAGATTTTTCATAAGCTTCAATGCTAAACATTAGCTCTTCATCAGC
>CAKOYA010000004.1 GCA_934130325.1 uncultured Clostridia bacterium | reverse complement strand
AATTTTTAAATTCATCTCCATTTACTTAGTCTCTGCCTTTTTTAGAATTTTTTACCCCAACTATTGACAAAGAACCTATATTTATGGTTATACTAAACACTAAATCTTTCTAAAACTTCTTGTTTTAATTTGTAATCATCACATATTACATTATTAAGTAATTCATTGCATAAATCTTCCTTTATAACTTTTTTATCTATAAAGCTTTTTAAATATTCTTTTTCTTTATCTATTAAATTTTTAGCTTTAGAAACATAAGAATTTTTTAATTTCTTTTTCTCAAGATTTTCGTACAAATCTTCAACATGGTACCTTCTTTGAATAGCTCTTGTATATATTTTTAAATTATTTTTCGAAAATTCTCTAAAGTTCTTATTTATATACTTTAAAGCATTTTGTAAAATCTTAATTTCTATTTTTATATCACTTATTTTATCATTTACTTCCTTTATATCATATTGCCTTAAATTAGAATTTGATATAATATTCTCCATTCTTTCCTGATATATTTTTAAAATATCTTTTTTAGCATCAGATAAGATAGATATATAATACTGTCTAAAATGTGCTACTTGTTTTATTATATCATTTTTGTTATATTTATATCCTTTTATATACTCTTCATAATCAAACTTTTCTAAGATTTTTTTAGATACGTCATCTATAACTGAATTTACCTGAACTTCATCATTAAATAAAAAATCTGTATTGGTAGCTATATCAAATATAACAGTATAATCGTTACTATCAATCAAATAATTTGGCAGCATTCCTGCATCCTTAATTTTTCTTAACAACTCATTACAGTTTGGTAATCTACTATTTTTAGTTAAGTTTGTCACTAAGTCTTTTACTTTATCTATATTCTCACTTTCAATATTTTTTAATTTTCCTATTTCATTAGATAAATCATATTCATATTTTTCACATATAAATTTTGAAACTAAAGATATATATTGATTATTTAAAATCACCTCATCAAGATCTTTTTCAATTTTAAAATAAAATCTAGGTAAATTAAAATCACAAGTTCTAGCTAACCCTATGAATAATTCTTCATAAAAACTAAAATATTCCTTAGTATATGGTACATAATTCTCGCTTTCAATTTTTTCATTATAAACTTTATTTCTAATTACATCCTCTTTAAAACCTAACGAAATATTAGAAAATATTCTTGCTATTTCTTGTTTATTTTCTAAAGATAATTCGCTTTTTTTTGGATGCTCACATACAAATTCAAATATTCTTCTTATTCCGTCGCTATAGCTTTCAAGCATCTTTAATAAATATGTTAAAGCTACTTCTTTTTGTTTAGAATTATTGACTAACAAGTATGCATTTTTTAATTCTAATAATTTCTCCTCGTTCCTAACATTAATACTTGTATAATTTTGTAAAATCTCCATAGAGTACAAAAATGACATTACCCTTTTAGCATCACACATATTTATATTATACGGTTTTTCAATATTTTCTAATTCAATTTGTTTTTCTCTTAAAATATCTAATATTCCCTGTTCTACTATATTTACGCTAGTATAAAATGAAGTTGAAAGTATGTCTTCAGACATAACTGATAAAATGCAACTTAATGAGTATACTATTTCCTTTTTTAATTTAAATAGTCTGTCTACTTTATTAAGTGATACATTATCTTGTGTCATTAACCACTCAAATTCATTCTTACTTTTATATAGAGTATTTAAGTTAGATTTTAAGCTACTAGATAAAGCTGACATATTTTCTCCTTCTAAATCTACATTATTACTCAACCCTCTTGACCGAATTATATCACATTATGTAAATAAAATCAATAAAAATGTATAATTTAGAATTTATTTTTTCCAAATTATACATTTTAAAACTTATACTTATATACTTATTACTTTACATAGTTTTGAAAATACTAATTTTCAACATATTCTTCTTCAATGTTATCACTAGCTGTTTCAACTATATTTGAACTTCCAAAAGAAAAAACTTTTTTAGTTACTTTTGTTTTTTCCTCAAACTTTTTATAAAATTCTTCCTTTGCACTATTTAATGTTTCTTGCATTGCATTAAACATCTCTTCTACGTCGCTTTTTGTAAAATCATATGAGTTACTTCTTGCCATAGGCTCTAAGATTTGAATATCATGCATTACATTATTTACTCTTTTACTTGCATACTCCATAAATTTGTTTCTTTTTTCTTCGTTTACTTCAATTTCCATATATTTATCTCTCCTTTTATACTACATTCGTACTTAAATACAATATCATATTTTATAATAAATTTCAAATTATTTTTTATATTTTGAAGAAATTTTTTAGGTTTTGGATTACATTAATTTAACCTAATGCAACATCTAAAACCATCATTATAACAAATCCTATTGCAAGTCCAATTGTTCCAATATTTGAATGCTTACCACTTTGTGATTCAGGTATAAGTTCTTCTACTACAACATATACCATAGCTCCTGCAGCAAATGATAAAAGATATGGAAGTGCTGGTACAACTAAATTAGTTAAAGCTATTGTTAAGACTACTCCCATTGGTTCTACAATTCCTGACAATACCCCATATAAAAAAGCTTTAGACTTTGACATTCCTTCACTTTTAAGTGGCAGTGATATTATTGCTCCTTCGGGGAAATTCTGTATTGCAATACCTATTGCAAGTGTAACTGCTCCTAGCATAGTTATTCCTGTATTTTGTGCTATAGCTCCTGCAAATACAACTCCCACAGCCATTCCCTCTGGAATATTATGCAATGTTACAGCAAGTACCATCATAGTTGTCTTTTGAATTTTTGCTTTTATTCCTTCAGGTCTATCTGTATTTAAATGTAAATGTGGAATAATATTATCTAATGCCAATAAAAATACTATCCCAAGTAGAAAACCAATCGCTGCAGGTACCCAAGATATAATATTTTGTACCTTAGCCATTTCAAGTGATGGAATTAAAAGTGACCATACAGATGCTGCTATCATTACACCTGATGCAAACCCCAATAGTAGCTTTTCAATCTTATTACTTATTTTATCTTTTATAAGAAAAACCATTGCTGAACCTAAAACTGTTCCTATAAATGGAATTGATAACCCATAAAAAATCTGCATATTATTCATTTCCTTTCAAACTAGACACCATATCAATACTCTTTATTTTTCTAGCCAAAAATTTTGATACTAAATAAGTTACAATAAATGTTCCAATTGCAGAAATAATATATGTTTGTGCCAAGATATTTGCGCCAAAATCATAATGTTCTTCAATTGCTGTCTTAAATAACCAATCAGTTAAATAATATCCCAAAGGAAGTCCAATTATAATTGATATAATTGCTATCCATATATTTTGTTTTACAAATATATTTTTTATTTTTTTATCTTTGAATCCTAATACTTTTAATGTTGCAAATTGATATTGTTTTTCTGAAAATGAAAGTATTCCTAAATTATAAATTATAATTCCTCCTAGTAACACTGCAACTCCAATTATAAGTGTAAGCATTGTTTTCATCATTGACAACATACCTGTCATACCTTCTTTTAAGTTTTCTATATCTTGAATTGTATCTACCCCATTAATTTCTTTTACACTACTTAAATCATTATTTGTGTATAATGCGTTTGGTTTATATTCTAACCCTAAACTTTCTAAATATTTTCTTGTCATAGAAATGTTTTGATTTTGGGGATCTTTATTAAACCCAATTATCTTTGAAGTATAATAATTATTATCACCATAAATATGCCAAGTAATTTCATCTCCTAATTTATATCCCTTAGTTTGAGCCAATTTATAAGTAACGTATATTCCATCGTCAGTTGGCTTCTCAATTATATTATTTTTTCTATCTACAAACCTTACATAGTCTTTAGCATCTGTTACAAATATATTATTTGCCTCTCTTATTCCATCATTATCCTTTATTTCAATTCCTAATGATTCTGATGTATTTTTACCATATTTATCGTACAAATCATTTAATTCTACACTTGAAATATCTTCTTTAATATTCAATTTATAATCAAAATTATATAATGTCTTAAATTGAAGTTTTACAAAGAAATTCATGGAATCTAACATTCCCAAAGCACAAACTATTAACGTACATGAACCCACAACTCCTGCTATGCCCATAAATGTTCTCATTTTATTTCTAATAATATCTCTTAAATTCCATTTACTTGAAAATCCTAATTTTTTAAATATTCCCTTGGTAGTTATATTTAAAGACTTGGATTTTACATTAGGAATTTTATTTCTTAATGTTTCTGCCGGATTTTCTTTTAATATTTTTCTTCCTGTAATATATGTTATCAAAGAAACTATTAACACTACTAATATTGAGACAATATAGCACTGATTATTAAGAACTGGATGACCATTCGGAATTTCAAAAAATGCCATTTCTATTCCTATAAATACATTACCAATAAAATAATATCCTAATACTAAACCAACTAATGATGCAAAAATTGAAATCCAAAATCCATAACCTATATAATGAAATATTATTTTCTTATCACTAAATCCTAGTGCTTTAAGTGTTCCTATTTGAATTCTTTGATTTTTTACTATTCTTGTCATTGTAGTAATCACAGAAAGCATGGCAATAAACAAAAATAATCCTGAAAATACCCCTACATAAGTTTTTCCTTCATCAATTTCACCTTGATATGTTACATATGAAGATGTATCTTTTGCCTCAATAATAGCTTTTGCATTTTCTATATTATCTTCTATAGCATTTTTTGCTTCATTTATTTTACTTACATCATCTATATCTACCATTACATTATTAAAAATTATATAATCTTTGTAATTAAATTCAGGAACATACATATCAAAAATTGCTTCATCTGTTATATTCATCTCTTTCATTACTTTCGCTTTTATATAATTTTCAGTTATTTCATTTGCAGACAAATATGCAAATCCAAATTCTTTTCTATTTGGATATAATTCTGACTCATCCCTAACATCATACAAATGGTCAGGAACGTTTATAAGTCCCAAAACTTTTTCTTTTAGTTCCATACTTTCATATTTTACTAAAATTGTATCTCCCACTTTTATATTATTTTCTATAGCATAAAAATTATCAAGCCATACACCAGATTTTGAACTATCAAATTGCTCGCCTTCTATTATATAAAATTTTGAAATGTCATTTGATTCTATAAAATTTAACAACAAAGTCTTATCGTTATCAGTTGTTCCTGTTATTGATAATTTTCTCTCTGCACCTTTTATATTATCAATTTTTTTTATATTTTCTAAGTCATTTGTAGTAAAATTAGCGCCTATAAGGTTTAAATCAAATAAATTATTTTCAGAGTAAAATTTATCAGCAGTCTCTTGCATTCCATCCATATATGCTTCTATTCCTGAATATACCATTACTCCAATCATAATCATTAAAAATATTGTTATAAATTGAGATAAATTCTTTTTTATATCTCTAATCATTTTTATATTTAGTCTTCCCATAATTACCAAACCACCTCTTCAATCTTTTTAGGTTTTTCATTATGAATTACTTCTTCTATTTTTCCATTTTTAACATGAACTACAGTATCTGCAATTTCAGCTATTAAGCTATTATGTGTAACTATAATAACTGTATTTAATCCATTATTACCATCACATTGTTTCCTTAAAAGTTTCAATACTTCTACACCTGTTTTACTATCTAATGCGCCTGTTGGTTCATCGCAAAGTAATAGTTTAGGATTTTTAGCAATAGCTCTTGCAATAGATACTCTTTGTTGTTCCCCACCAGATAATTGATTTGGAAATTTTCTTCTATGTTCAAAAAGTCCCACACCTTTTAGTGCATCCTCTGTATTTGCAGGATTTTTAACTATATCTTTTACTATATCTACATTTTCTTGTACTGTAAGACTAGGCAATATATTATAAAATTGAAATATAAATCCCACATTTTCAGCTCTATAATCTGATAACTTATTTCCATTATATTTTGAAATATTTTCGCCATCTATAATTACATCACCTATTGTTGGAGTATCCATACCCCCTATTAAATTAAGTAATGTTGATTTTCCTGCACCAGAAGGTCCAAGTATAACAATCATTTCGCCCTTTGTTAATGACAAATTTATATTATCAATTGCTTTAAATTCATTCTCTCCTACTTTATAAATTTTACTAACATTTTTTAATTCTATTATTTTCTCCATAATTCCTCCTTTATATGAAATTAATTTCATATTTTTTATTATATTATAATCATAATATTCTTAAAATGTCAATAGAATATGAAACTTTTTTCATATTTCTTGACTTATTATTTTATTATGCTATAATTATTTTAGATTTATTTTGGAGGCTTATATCTATGGCAGATAATATGATTAGAGAACCTATTCAAAAACGTTCTATCGAAAAAAAAGAAAAAATTATCAAACATGGTTTTGATTTAATATGCCAAAAAGGCTATTATAATACTAATACAGCAGAAATAGCAAAAGCAGCAGGTGTTTCAACTGGCATTATTTATAATTATTTTAATGACAAACATGATATATTACTGGAAGGTCTTAAAAGATTTGCAAATGGAATATTTCACCCTAGCATAGATTTTATACATGATATAGATATTAATGAAAGAAATTTAGATGAAATTATAAGGGAAGTAATTTTAAAGTTTATAAATAATCACCAATTATCTCAGTCAGCTCATGAAGAAATAACTTCTATGACACATTCAGATAAAGATGTTGCAATTTTTTTTCACGAAAATGAAATTAAGATGACTAATGTAATTGTGGAATTACTTAAAAAAAATGGCTTTAACTATCCTGATTTAGTAGAAAGAGTTCATATAATTATTGGTTTAATCGATAACCTTTGTCATGAAACAGTTTATCATAAACATAAAAACATAAATTATGATGTCATGACCAATATTGTTGTAAGTGAAATTGTACATATACTAACTAAACAAGGTTAGAAAATGCTAGCCTTGTTTTTACTTTATTAACACAAAGAAAAATTTTATGTTATTCCTTATTAGAGATTTATATAATTCCAATAACTTCCTTTGAAAACTCTAATTTCTATATTTAATTGCTAATATTAAGATAATCAAACAAAATGTTAGTTCCAAACTGGTTTCAAATATAAGCATAAAATCTTTACTTACTACTACTGCATATATGGTGTATGCAAAGCTACTCGTAACCCATAAAATCCAAGATTGAATACTTAAATCATTAGATTTTTTTGTTCTTATTAATTTAACTGTTTGCGGAAAATATGATATAAATGTACATATTGATACTATTCCTAATAATATATTTCCTAACATATTTATTCCTCCGTTTATTATTCGTTTACCAATTCATAATTATCTATAAGTAATTTTGCACCACTTCTCTTTAATAATTCAAAATGCCTAATTACGTTTTCCCAACCAGTAGCAGATTTAATATATATTGTGACTTAGATAAATGTTCAAATGTTAGTAAAAACTATATTTTTTTATAAATTAAAACCTCAAGCATATCTTACAAACTACCTGAGGGACTATTGGTGCCGTCGAAGTGTTTATCTACAACTTTTCTTGGCTCTCTTGACGATTGATACAAATATCAATCAATTTATATATAGATTAACAGATTTTTTAATAAAAATCAATAAATTAATTTGTTTCTTTTATATTGATTTATTTTAGCAACAATAAACGTAACCTTACTTACGATTTTATACATAAAATATATAAATTCAATTATAGATAAGGAATAAAAATAACAACACATTACGCTATGCAAATATTGTGAACGTGTTGTTATACTTTTATATAGTGGTAACCGCATTCACTGCGATTATTCATTTCCTATATTTATTATACAAAGATAATTATAAAATTTCAAATATATTCCTAAAATAAAATTTATAGAATGCTACGGGAGAAAATTCTTTTTTTTCTCCCGTAGCACAACTATAAAACTGAATCAGACTTTATTGTAATCCTTATTGTACTTCAAAAATGGAGCCATATCAGTAATACTTATTATCATTTCATTATTCAACATGCATTCAATAACCTGCTCCTCTGAATAATAGTCCCATATCGATACAACATTCCGAAGGATGCCTTTTCCGTCTGAATTATCACCAGCAAAAGTTTCAGCTCCTTCTTCTACCCAGCGAGTATACCCACTCTCATCTTTGTAAAAAACATCAACATCTTCCGAATAGATATAACCTTTATCGACAAATTGCTCCATCGAATCCATCACATCTTCTGGTACTTTACTATCCCTAGCAGCCATTTTAGATTTGATCATTTCTTTAGTGTCGACATTGCTTAATGAAACTGTAGCAAGGAAAATATTTTCTTTCTTGAAATGAGTTCCGATTTTCTGCTGATTGGTTACTGTCATAATTACTCCTCCTTGTAATTGTTCGGAGGACTGTGCCTCCGAAAAGTATTTTTCAAAGGCAACAAAAAAATGTCACGATACGATTATATCACAATTCAAAAAAAAAAGCAACCAGATTTATTTTCTGATTGATTTTTTGTATCTGTTAGTTCGAACAGATTCGTTATTGGTGCCGTTGGTGGGACTCGAACCCACACGAAGAAGCTTCGCAGCATTTTGAGTGCTGTGCGTCTGCCAGTTCCGCCACAACGGCAAAAGAAGTATAATCACCATACCTCCTTATTATACCTTATATCTTTTTAAAAAGCAAGCTATTTTACACTTTATTTTTATGCATGTTTAATTTTATTAAATTCATGCCTCTCATTTTCCACATAATCTTTATTCTTAACGTCCCTAAACTTCAAGATTTTAAATTTATCCGCCATATAATTTCTTTTTATTTTTTCATTATTTTTTAATAATTCTTTATCTATCAGATATTTATTAACCATATATTTCATACTTTCAAACTCAAATTCTTCTTTTGCTTTATTTATATATTTAGGATCTAATTCCATAGCGTACTCCAAACTTGCCATTGACTTAGCGTATTCTCTTTTAGAAGCATATACCATTGCTATTTTATAATACCCCTTTGGGCCATAAAGTCCTGATACTAATATTTTTTTATATGCTTCAATTGCTGCATCATACTCACTTAACATATAGTTAATATTTCCTAAATTATAAAACGCAGTGTATAAATCTGACTTTATTTCTCCTGCTTTTTTAAATGCAGCCCTTGATGCTTCATAATCTCCTAGTTCTAATTCTAACATTGCTATGTTATAATACATTTCATACGAATTAGGAAATTTTTCTAAATTTTTGTGATAAACCTTAACTGCCTCTTTAAATTTTCCTTGACTAGTTAAGCATATTCCTAAAGCTTCCCTTGCTTCATAAAAATCTGGTTTAATCTTTATAGCCTTTTTTAACATCATCATTGCCGAATCTTTCTTATTTGTTTCATCTAAAATAAGTCCTAATTCATAATATGACTTATAATCCTTACTATCCAAATCTATTGCTAATGCAAAAGAATCTCTTGCATTTATTTTATCATCTAATTCTTTATAGCACATTCCCAAAATATATAAATACTCTTGTTTTCTTCCTTCTATTGCAATAATTTTATTAATAAGTTTTATTGTTTTTTCAAATTCCTTTGAAATATACGCATATTTCATACTATAATATAATATTTTTTGCATTATTATAATATTATTATATTGTAATATTATAGCAATCACTGGAATTATATATGAAAATAATAATATAAAAATTTCAAAATATATTGGTATATAAACGTTATTAAGTGTAAATGATATATATGATCCAAAACTAATACACATAAAAGGTACTATTATTAATACTTCCTTGGTACTTTTTTTTACATATCTATAACACAATAAAAATAAAATTATAATTTCTACAACTATCATAACAAATTTTTCTACTATCATTTACTTCACCTCATTAGAAAACATTATATACAAATAAAATTCATGTTTCAATAATATCTTTTTTCTTTGACAGTTTTAGACAAAATTAGTAGAAAAAATTGACTATTAATTGAAAATTTTGTATAATGAAATAGTTGAAAAGGTCGGGATTTATATGAATAAAAAATTTAAAACTCTAGATAATATTAAAAAAATACATATGATTGGAATAGGTGGCGTTAGTATGAGCGGAATAGCAATCGTACTAAAAAAAGCTGGATATATAGTTACTGGTTCTGATAAAAATGATGGAGATATGATAAATATATTAAAAGAAAATGATATTCCTGTATATATAGGTTCACATGCTGAACTTGTAAAAGATGCTGATGTAGTTGTATATACTTCAGCTATAAATCAACATGATCCTGAATTTGTACGTGCAAAAGCATTAAACATTCCTACTTTTGAAAGAGCTAAATTCTTAGGATTATTATTAAAATGTTACAATACTCCAATATGCATATCTGGAACCCATGGAAAAACAACAACAACTTCTATGGTTTCATCAATATTTATAGATGCTGGATATGATCCAAATGTTCAAATTGGTGGCAAGTTTAAAAAACTAGATGATAAAAATTATAGACTAGGTGATTCTGAGTATTTTATACTTGAAGCTTGTGAATACGTTGATAGTTTTTTGAATTTTCCACACCATACTGCTACAATTTTAAACATAGATGAGGATCATCTTGACTACTTTTCGGGAATAGATGAGATAAAGGCTTCATTTAAAAAGTTTATATTAATGTTACCAAAAGATGGATATTTAATTATAAATCAAGATGACGTAAATTGTATGAATGTTTTAGAAGAAATTCTAGATGAGTTAAAAAGAAACAACATAAAAATATTTACTTTTTCTTTGAGCGAACCATCTGCTACTATATATGCTAAAAATATTTCATGCAATGTTAAAGGTTTCTATTCTTTCGAAGTAGCAGATCCTAAAACTTTAGAAAATTTTCATTTTTACCTTACTGTCCCTGGCATTCACAATGTTTATGATGCATTAGCAGCGATTACTACTGCTTATGCACATGGGATAGAGCTTTCGCAAATGAGAAAAAGTTTAAATGAATTTTGTGGAGCCAAAAGAAGATTTGAATTAAAGAAAAATCTAGGAAATAATATTTTAGTATATGATGATTATGCTCATCACCCAACAGAAATTAAGGCCACACTATCAGCTGCTAAACAAAAAGAACATAATAAGATAATTGCCATATTTCAACCTCATACATATACTAGAACAAAAGAATTATTAAATGATTTTTCAACTTCATTTTCAGATGCTGATACAGTTATAATAGCTGATATTTATGCTGCAAGAGAAATTGATGATGGCAGTGTATCTTCAAAAGATTTAGTTGCTTTGTTAAGAAAAAATAAAATTAATGCAATCCATATTTCTGATTTTTCTGAAATTGCAAAATATATAAAACAAAACGCCAAACCAAATGATATCATTCTTACTATAGGTGCAGGAGATATTACTCATTTAAGTGATTTGCTATAATTATAAAATAAAATACCAAAAGCATTACAGTTTTTGGTATTTTATTTTATAATATTTTGCCATAAATAATAGTTATCTATGTAATATGAAAAATTCCTTGTAGAATACAAATCATACTCTATAAATACATCTTTTATTAATGATAAATTATATTTTTTACATATATATTTTAATAATAGTTTTAAATTTATAATTTGTTCTAAGTTTAATCCTTCTCCCTCTCTACAATATATCCCTATAGATATAGAATTTAAATTATTTTCTATACTATTAGTGCTGTATGATATTTCATTTTGAGGTATTATATTTATAATATTTCCATTATTTAATATTACAAAATTATATGATAAATATTTTTCACTCTGTTTGTTGATATCGTTTAAATGCCTAAAAATATCACTACAAAAGAAGTTACAAACTATTATTTTTTTAGTCTCTTTTCTAATTTGACCACTTCTTGTCATTTCATTTAAATTTATTATATTTTCTATAATATATAACTTATCTTTCATACTATACAATATGTATTATTGTCGTAATTTGTTAACTATGATTGAAAGTGAATTATTCACTCCTTGACTTATCCAAATTCTCTGATATAATAATATGTGTAAAAAATTTATTTTTATATAACAAACATAATTATAAAATGAATATATAAAGGATGTGTTTTAAGTGAAAATCGGAATTGTTGGACTACCAAATGTTGGAAAATCTACACTTTTTAATGCAATAACTAAGGCTGGCGCTGAAAGTGCAAATTATCCATTTTGTACAATAGAACCAAATATTGGAATGGTTGATGTACCAGATAAAAGAATAGATGTCTTATCTAAAATGTATGAAACTGAAAAATCCACTTATGCTAATATTGAATTTGTAGATATCGCTGGATTAGTAAAAGGTGCTTCAAAAGGTGAAGGTTTAGGAAACAAATTTTTGTCTCATATTAGAGAAACTGATGCAATAGCTCATATAGTTAGATGTTTTGAAGACGAAAAAATAGTACACGTAGAAGGAAAAATTGATCCTATTGCTGATATTGAAACTATATCTTTAGAATTAATTTTATCCGACATTGAAACTATAAATAAAAGAATTGAACGTGTTAATAAATTATTAAAATCTGGAGATAAAAAAGCAAAAGAAGAAAAGGAATTACTAGAAAAATTAATTACTCACCTAGAAAATGAACAACCTGCAAGAACATTTGAATTTACTGAAGACCAAAAACTATTATTAAAAGATGTATACTTACTTACTTTAAAGCCAACAATATATGTTGCAAATGTTTCAGAAAATCAAATTCCAAATATTGATAATGATAAATACGTAAATTTAGTAAAAGATTATGCAAAAAAAGAAAACGCAGAGGTAATAGCACTATGTGCTAAACTTGAAGAAGATTTAAGTGAACTAGATGATGAAGATAAACTTACACTTATGAATGACTATGGAATAAATGAATCAGGTCTTGATAAGCTAATTAAAGCAAGTTATAGCTTGCTAGGTCTTATTTCTTATCTTACTGCTGGAAAACAAGAGGTAAGAGCTTGGACAATAAAAAAAGGCACAAAAGCTCCCCAAGCTGCTGGAAAAATACATTCAGATTTTGAAAGAGGATTTATAAAAGCTGAAGTAGTTTCTTACGATGATTTAATTAAATACGGTACTATGTCAGCTACTAAAGAAAAAGGTCTTGTCAGACTTGAGGGAAAAGATTATATTGTAAAAGATGGAGATATCATACTATTTAGATTTAACGTATAATGAAAAAACTCTTTATTGAATCCAGGTTCAATAAAGAGTTTAGTTATATATATAATTGTAATATTCATACAAAAATTGATTTTTTTCTTTAACTTCTTCGATATTTTCTTCAATTAAACTTTTTAATATGTCACTTGCTGAAATGTTATCTTTAATGTTTAATAATGAAATTTTAGAACTTTCAATCACTTTATTAGAATATGTATGCATATTCCAGTATTCCATTTTTGTATCTCTTACATTACTTGTGTTTGGATATAACAGTTTCAGAAAACTTTCATAGTATACATCCTTTACTTCATCTATGTCACTATAACTAAAATCTACATTTTCCTCTAAATCTAGAATTAAGAAAACGCATTCATCTAAATCATTTTTCATATTTTTGTATACCGTTTCCCTTTTACCTTTGTTTTTAAATGAATTTTTAACAACATAATTAGGGATAGCTTTTATACATAAAGGTAACTTCATATACATAATACCTAAAAAATAAATTGCATTACTTATTCCCTGTTTAGAAGTAAGCCATCTTAACCAAACATCCATAATTGTTAATATTCCATTTTCACCTTGAGCAAAAAATACTTTTTTTGTTTTTTCAACATATATAGAATTTTTACCTATTCTAGGTTCTAGTCCATTTTTTTTAATATTATCTAAATTACTTTTTTTAGTAAAATGAAAAAATGCATTATTTGCATCTATTTTTGATATGTCTTTTATCTCAAACTCTTGTTCCATTTATTACTCACCCTCCAAATTATGATATTAAAAATCCAACTGCTATTCTTTAACAATTACAGGTATTTTTATTTTCATTAATTCTTCATAATTATAAGTTTCATAATTTATATTATCTTTAAAATAATTATTACCTTGAAAACAATAAATTTCCTCTGTTCCGTTATTAAGTTTTAATTTATATGTCCTAGTACTATCACTAAACATTATATTTGTTTTTCCTTTTATTTCAATTATACTAATAGCATCTACTATTTTATCAATTAATTGTTTATCTTCAGTTTTATGATATATATATCCCCCTTCTGTTTCTTCAATCATTTCAACGCTTATAACATTATCTAAATCTTTTATATTACTACTAATTTCTTTATTTTTGCCATTATTTATCAAACAACACACCAAAATAATTGCTATTAAAAGAAATAATATGCATATTATAAATTTTAATTTCATAATTAATCATCTCCATTATTTTTATTAGCTCTTTCCTTATTTTCTTCTAATTGTTTTAGTCTCTTTTTAAGTAAAGATAATTTTTATAGCATACTATATATATTACGTAATTTTTTAGTAAAAATAAGAAATTGATTAAAATCTAAAAAAATACCAATGTTTTAAAAACATTGGTATTTCAACCATTTTTTATGGTGGGCAGAGATGGATTCGAACCATCGTAGGCGAACGCCAACAGATTTACAGTCTGCCTCCTTTAGCCACTCGGACATCTACCCAAAAATAAAAAATATAAAAAATGGTGGGCCTTCAGGGATTCGAACCCCGGACCATCCGGTTATGAGCCGGGTGCTCTGACCAACTGAGCTAAAGGCCCACTCTCGTGGAACAGTTATATTATAAAATATTTATCGACAAAAGTCAATACTTTATAAAAAAAATATTAAACTTTTAGGATTTTTATCAAAATAAGAAAAAAATATAGCCCTTTGAGCTATATAATTCTAATAATTTTATTTAAATGATGTTTTGTTAATTCAATAATGAACTACTTTTTATATGTGCAATTTGGGGAGCTGCCAAATTCTCTAAAATTGACTTTTTCCTAGCGTTCCAGTTTGCAACACTTGGTCTATGTTTTTGTCCAAATAATGAAAAGATAACTAGTACAGATGTACAGAATTAAAATTGATTTGTACTTAGTGTATATTCCTTAAAAAGAGGCTTTAAAAAAGTCCTCTTTATATTTTATTAAATATCAGAACAAATTTCAGTTTCTTCTTCACAATTTCCAAGCCAAGAGATAAAATTACAAAAATAATTAGGTGATTTTGTAATAGATACTGTTATCACTAATAAAATAATTGTTAAAAAACAGATAATAGGAATGATTTCTTTTCTTTTTTTTATATATTTTACTTTACTCATATACGTAACCTCATATGTAATATATTATATTACTATATACAAAAATGATAATTATTACAGAATTAGTCTTTTTTTGTCTTTTTTTCTATTTCTTCTACTTTTATTTTTTGTTCATCCATTGATAACCAATGATTAAATCTAGGTACAAAATCATATCCTTTTTTCTTAATATTTTTTGAATCTTCTCTTTCAATATCTAAGTTATATTGTAAATCTACCTTATTTTTATTAATACTATCTTTTTTCATAAAAAAACTCCCTAAGTATATTATTTCTAAAATTAAAAATAATATACTCAAGAAGCTAATAACATTTATTCAATATCAAATTTTTCCTCTACCATATCACCATTTTCAGATTGAACTAATATATTAATTCTTTTCTCGGCTTTATTTAATTTTTCACTACACTCTTTAGATAATTTTATTCCAGATTCAAATTTTGAAATTGCATCATCTAAGCTTAATTCTCCTTTTTCTAATTCTGTTGTAATTTTTTCAAGTTCATTTAAACTTTCTTCAAAAGATTTACTTTCCTTACTATTTGCCATAATTTTTCCTCCTAATCAACAATTGCATTTACTTTTCCATCATTTAGGATAATATTTAACATCTGCCCTTTTCTAACATCATTTTTACTTTTTACTACTTTTCCTAAATCATTTTCAACTACACTATATCCTCTACCTAATGTTTTTAATGGACTTAATGCATCTAACTTTGAAATATTTTTATTCAACAATAATTTATTTTTTTCTATTTTAAATTTCATAGTGTTAAAATTATCTTTTACACAACTATCTATTGTTAGTCTGTACTTATTGATCATATCAAGAGGTACTTTTTCAAGTTTAGAAGCTTTTAATTTTTCTATATATTGTTTTCTTCGTTCAATATAATTAGATATTGCATTAAGAGTTCTTCTATTATTTAAAGTAATTCTATTTACAATATCTATGTATTGTGGATACACTAGTTCAGCTGCAGCAGATGGAGTCGGTGCTCTCAAATCTGAAACAAAATCACAAATTGTAAAATCCGTTTCATGACCTACTGCAGATACAATTGGTATTTGAGACTCAAATATCTTTCTTGCAAGAGACTCATCATTAAATCCAAACAAATCTTCAAATGAACCTCCTCCCCTTGCTATTATAATTACATCCACATTTTTTAATTTATTAAAAGTTTCTATTCCTTTTATAACGGTTGAACTAACATTTACTCCTTGAACAGCAGCAGGATATATAAGTAAATCTACTTTATCATACCTTCTAGTTGAAACATTTATTATATCTCTTATAACTGCACCTGTTCTTGATGTTATAACTCCCACTCTTTTAGGTAAAAATGGAATTTTCTTTTTATATTCTACCCTAAAAAGTCCTTCATTTTCAAGTTTCGCCTTAAGTTGTTCATACGCTAAATATAGCTCACCCAGTCCTTCTGGTGTCATTGTTTTACAATATATCTGATAAGTTCCATCTCTTTCAAATACGCTAACTTGTCCGCTTATTACAACTTTCATTCCATCCTGAGGCTTAAATTTTACTAAATTTGCTGCAGACTTAAACATAACACATTTAATTGAAGAAAGTTCATCTTTTAAAGTAAAATAGAAATGTCCAGTATAATGTGCTTTAAAATTTGTAATTTCTCCACTTATATTAATGTTACTTAAAAATTGATCTTTATCAAAAGTTAATTTTATATATTTATTAATTTGGGATACTGTATAAATTTTATCCATTATTTTTTATTTCCTTCCTCTATAATCTTTGCAATTACTCCATTAACAAAAGATTTGGATTTAGGATTACCATATGTCTTTGCTAGTTCAACAGCTTCATTAGCACTAACTTTAACAGGAATATTTTCCATATAATTTATCTCATAAATTGCAAGTCTTAAAATAGCTAAATCTACTTTTGATATTCTAGAAATCTCCCAGTTTTTTAATTTTGAAAGAATGACATTATCAATTTCTTGTAATTTTTCACATACCCCTTTAAATGTTGTAATAATATACTTTTTCTCTTCGTCTGTATTTGTATTTTCTTCAAAGCAATAACTTAGTATTTCATCCAAATCTATATCTTCTTTATTTAAAAATTCTATTTGATAAATACACTTAAACGAATTATCTCTTGCCTTTTTTCTACTCATAATAAATAAACTCCCACACTACTTTTTATCATTTTTTTCCTGATAATAATAAACATTATCACTGTTTCTTTTTGATTTTATATTATTAAAAATATCTTTAAAATACGATTCATTATCTTGTAATTTTTTCCCTACGTATATAGCCAATCCGAGTAATGCTACTAGAATTATAGCTTTCATAAAGAATTCTACTATTCCTAAGGCATATAAAACTACAACTATTGCTATACATATAATCACATATTTATTTTTTACAACATAATCTAAAAATTCTTTCATAAACTCACCTATTTCTTAGAGGTATCTAAATACACCCCTTTTATTTTTATATTAACCTCTTTTATTTCTACAGTGGTTTGTTTTAATACGCTAGATTTAACATTTTCTTGAAGTTTTGAGGTTAAATTAGGAACAATTGTATCTGGCAAAATTGATGCATATATACTTACCAACACACCTTCCTCAGACATTAGTACATCTACCTTAACATTTTTTAACTCTACAAATTTATATGTAACTCCTAAAATAATATTCTCAAATGTATCTTTAGTTATATATATAGTTCCTTTTTCACCTTTTATGGCTAGTCCACTTTTTTTATCATCAGAATCATCTGATGGAGTAAATACACCTATCAATCCTAAAACAGCTAATATAGCACCAATAACCGCACCAATCAACCTATTATCCATCAACATTCCCTTAATTTTAACAAATCCAGCTGTAACATCTACCACTCCTGTTGAGACAAATAATATGCACACTGCCAAAACTATTATTATAAGTGAAAAAACAATTAATAAAAACTTTTCAAACCCCTTCATTATTCTCCTCCTAAATTAGCAGCCCAAACGCTTCAATGTTTGGGCTACATTGGTATATACTAAAATATTCTAAAATTATTCTTCGCTTGGAATTTCAACTTTAGAATTTTCCTTTTTTTCAAAAGTTATTCCCTGCACATTAATATTTACAGAACTAACCTCTAATCCAGTCATATTTTCTACCGCATTTTTAACAGCATTTTGTGCAGACCATGCTATGTCTGGTATTCTAACACCATAAGTAACATTTACAAATAAATCAATTGTTACTTTTTTTCCATTTAATTCTATTTTTACACCTTTAGAATATTTTTTATTTCCACCTAAGATTTGATTTATTCCATCAACAAATCCTAATGTCATTACAGCTATTCCTTCAACTTCAGATGCTGCAAGTCCTGCAATAATTCCTATAACATCTTCAGATATATTTAAATTAGTATCAATTTCAACATTTGAAGATTCACCGGTATTTTCTACCTTAATTTCTTCAATTTCTTCCTTTTTACTCATAAAACATTCCTCCTTTAATATGTAAATTATTATCTACATATTTTAAATACATTATACCTTAATACATTTAAAAAGTCACGTACTTTTACAAAAATTTCACAAAAAGTCTTATAAGCTATTATTTTTTTGATAACGATATTCAAATATTTCATTATATTCATCATCATATAAATCGCTTTCAAAATCATCTTCAAAATCACTATTATAAGTGTCATATAGAGTACCTAAAAATGCTATTCCAAAAACTACATTAAAAATAATTATAACAAATGCTATACAAGAAAGTATTATACCAGTAATTGCTTCAGCTTTATTATTCTTTTTTCCTTTTTTAGCTAAATTTATAGACCCAAATATAATACTTAATATTAAAGTAACAATTCCAATCAATCCTATGAAAGGTATAAACCCTAAAATTATTGATATTATTCCTAATATAAGTGATGCAATTCCCATTTTATTCATCTCCTCTAAATTTTTGAACCTAATTTTTTTCCACCAATTAGATGAAAATGAATGTGGTGTACTACTTGCCCTCCATTTTCACCTGTATTACATATTACTCTGTATCCATCTTTATCTACATTACAAACTCTTGCCACTTCTTTTATTGCTAACTGTACATTTGAAATATATTCAATATTTTCCATATTTACTTCATTATAATCTTTTATATGTACTTTAGGTATTACTAACACATGGACTGGCGCAACTGGATGTATATCTTTAAATGCTAGTACATAATCATTTTCATACACTATTTCAGAAGGTATTTTTTTATCTATAATTTTACAAAATAAACAATCTTCCATACTAACTCCCCCAATATAATTAATCAACAAAAACCATTTTTATTCTTCTTACACCATTTGATACAGCTTCTTCTTTTTTAATCTTTATGTGCTTTAATTTAGAAGTATTAGTTACATGTGGTCCTCCACATATTTCTTTTGAGAAATCACCAATAGTATATACTTTTACCATTTCACCATATTTACTATTAAAAATTCCTCTTGCACCTATTTCTCTTGCTTTTTCTAAAGGCATTTCTTCACAAGTAACTTCCAATCCCCTATCAATCTGTTCATTTATCATATTTTCAACTTTATCTAATACATCTCTTTGAACTTTTCCTGGATTAGAAAAATCAAATCTAGCACGTTCAGCAGTTATATTTGATCCTCTTTGCATTACATGATCTCCAAGAATTCTTTGCAGAGATTCCAAAAGCAGGTGAGTAGCTGTATGATATGCAGTAGTTAACTCGCTATGGTCCGCTAAACCACCTTTAAATACTCCTTCTGCTCCTTGTCTAGATTTTTCTTGATGCTCTTTGAACTTATCCTTAAATCCTTCCATATCAACACTTAATTCATTTTCTTTTGCCAATTCTGCAGTTACTTCTGGTGGAAATCCATATGTATCATACAATCTAAATAACGTCATACCGTCAATCACGCTTTTATTTTCTTCTTTCAACTTCCTAGCTATTTTTTCAAACTCTTTTTCACCACTTTTTAATGTATTAGAAAATTTGTTTTTCTCTTTAACTATTACAGATAATATTTTTTCTTTATTTTCTTTAAGTTCTGGATACATTTCACCTAGTGAATCTTCAATTACTATTAAAATGTCCTCTATTTTATCCACATCATATCCAATTTTTCTTAAATGCCTTATCGCCCTTCTTATTAATCTTCTTAAAATATACCCCTGTCCTACATTACTTGGAACAACATCATCACATACAAGAAGTGTAGACGCCCTTAAATGATCAGCTATAATTCTTAAAGATGATTCTTCAGGTAATGTAGATTTTTCCCTTACATAAGATATAATTGGGGCAAATAATTCAGTCTCAAATACGTTATTTTTTCCTTGAAGTAAAAATATCATTCTTTCAAGTCCCATACCAGTATCAACATTTTTATTTTTTAATTGTTCAAAAGTTCCATCACTCTTTTTTAAGTATTGCATAAATACATTATTCCATATTTCAATATATTTTCCGCAATCACATGAAGGATCGCATTTATCTGAACATTTTGGAGCACCAGTATCGTAAAAAATTTCAGTATCTGGACCACATGGTCCAGTCTCTCCAGCTGGTCCCCACCAATTTTCTTTTTTTCCGAAAAAATATATTCTTTCTTCAGGTATTCCACATTCTTTCCAAATATTTGCTGTTTCCATATCTTTAGGAGCATTTTCATCACCAGCAAAACAAGTAACTGATATCTTTTCACTTGGTATATTTAAAACTTCTGTAAGTAACTCATAACTATACTTAATTGACTCTTCTTTAAAATAATCACCTAAAGACCAATTTCCCAACATTTCAAAAAAAGTCAAATGCCTATTATCTCCTACTTCATCTATATCATCTGTTCTTAAACATTTTTGATAATCACAAACTCTCTTTCCGTGATGGATGTTTTTCACCTGCAAGATATGGAACTAAAGGTTGCATTCCAGCAGTAGTAAATAATACAGTTGGATCATTTTCAGGTACTAATCTAGCTCCTGAAATCACTGTATGATTTTTTGATTTAAAAAATTCTAAATACTTTTTTCTAAGTTCAATTGCCTTCATTTCTATCCTCTCCTTAAATAATAAAATTTTGCCATCTTATCTAGTATATAATAATACTACAAAATATGGTAATTTTCAAGCATTTTAAACTTTTTTTAGAATAATATAATTTTTATTGTATTGAATTTTACAAATAATTATGATAGAATTACTAAATAATATTTAAGGAGATGTAAAAAATGCTACAACACGTTATAGGACAAGCCCGCCGTGCTATTGATGATTATAATATGATAGACGATGGTGACAAAATTGCAATTGGTCTTTCAGGGGGAAAAGATAGTTTAACTCTTTTGCACGCACTATATTACCTAAAGAAGTTTTATCCAAAAAAATTTGATATAATGGCTATTACAATTCATCCTGGTAGCGATACTTTTAAAACAGATGAATTAGAAAATTTATGTAATAATTTAGGAATTGAGTATATTGTATATCAATCTAATATATCACAAGTTGTATTTGATATACGAAAAGAGAAAAATCCTTGCTCACTTTGTGCAAATATGAGACGTGGAATGTTAAATAGTTTAGCAATAGAACACGGCTGTAATAAAATTGCATTAGGCCATCATAGTGATGATGTTATGGAAACTTTACTTATGAGTATACTATTAAACGGCAAAATTCACACATTTGCACCAGTTACTTATCTTAGTCGTAGTAATGTAAAGACTATAAGACCGTTTATATACGTTAGTGAAAAAGAACTAAGGGCAGTAGCAAGAGAAAATAACTTTCCAGTTGTTGGTAAATGTTGTCCAAAGGATGGATATACTAAAAGAGAATACATGAAAGACTTAATAAAAGACTTACAAAAAGATATACCTAAAGTAAAATCTCATATAATGGGAGCAATTAAAAGATCTGATATTCAAGGTTGGAAAATAGATAAAGATTAATAATATAAAGTATAATTTTAAAATTGTATTTATTCTAGGTGAAAATATGAAAAAAGAAATACTTATACATGTTCCTCATTCATCTACAAAAATTCCAAACATATTTTACAAAAATAAAATATTAAATAAAAATGATGTAACAAAATTAAATCAATTTTTATGTGACAAATATGTCGATAAGTTAATTCCAAAGAGCTATACGAAATTAATATTTAAATATTCTAGAATATTTTGTGATGTAGAAAGATATAAAGATTACGACAAAGAAATTATGTATAAATATGGAATGGGAATTTGCTATACAAAAGATAATAAAGGAAATACATTTATAAAACATAAAAAGGGTTATAAAGAAAACGTAATTAAGAATTACTATGATAAGCACCACAAAAAATTAGATAAATTAAGCAAAGAGAAATTACGTAAATACAATACATTATATTTATTTGATTTTCACAGCTATTCATCTAATTTAGTTAAAGATTTATTTAATAAAGAAAATAATCCAGATATTTGTATAGGATTTAATGAGTATTTTAAATCAGATGAATTAATTATATTTACCAAAAAATTCTTTGAACAAAAAGGATTTAGCGTAAAATATAATTATCCATATGAAGGAACTATAATTCCTAACTATTACTATAACAAAAGGAATGTTGATATAAAATCAATTATGATAGAATTAAATAAAAGAATATATATGGATGATAATAAATTAAATTTAAAAAAGTTTATTATACTAAAGAAGGTACTAAAAGACTATTTTAAGGAATTAGAGAAAATAAAATAGTTCCCCACTATATTAATTAATTTAACATCACTTTAATAAAAAATAAGGTTTGCAATTCGAATTACTGCAAACCCTATTTTTTATTATGTTTAAATAATTTATTTATTTTTTTTGCTTCTACCGCCTCTAACATGAGCTGAATTTTCATTTTCTAAATCTTCGCTTAATTCTTGAGAAAAATCGGGTTTATCAACGTCCCATATTGATTCTACATTTTTTTTGATTTCTACATCATTTTCTAAAGATGTAACTTCATCAATTTTAGAATCTAATGTGCTATTTTCACTACTTTCATTTTCTTCTGTTAAAGTCTCAATTCCTGAATTTAATCCCAAATTTTCAAATCCATCTTCAGAAGTTTCAAGCTGTAAATCTCTTTTTTTCAGTTCTTTGTACAAATAAACTATCTGTACAAATTCTACAAGTATTACTAAGTACATTAATAACACAAGTGAGTTATTTTTTATTATCTGCCAAAAGTTTGAATTTTGTGAGCTTGACATACCTTCTACACTATTATTTGTATCTTCTAGTGCATTAGTTTCATCAGTTAAATTTTCAACTGTGCTTGCCTCTTTATTATATTTAATAACGTACTCTTTTTTTGTTGTTTCATCTTCAGCAGTAACTATTATCTTAACAGTATTTTCACCATCTTTTAATTCATCATTTCCTTGTATCTCTACTTTAGCTTTATCAGAAGATGTAAAAGTTAAAATATTTAATTTTTTAACATTACTTTCTATCTTGCCAATATCATACTCGAAAACTTCTGATGAAAATTCAGGTGAAAGCTCATATCCTTCTATTACTAAACTATTTAAAAGTGCATTTGCTTTTTGAGTATCTTCAGCCTTAGTAACTACAATTGTATATGTCTTTTTTGTACCATTTGGTGCTGTAACAGTAATAGTTACCGTATTATTTCCTATCTGTAAATTTTCATCGCCAGAAATCCAATATTTAGCACCACTTTGTTCTACTCCAACACTCATATTTAATTTTGTTACAGTACTTGGAACTATTAAAGTATAATTAGTTATATTAGGGCTAAATGATGGTGTTAGCCCCTCAATTTCTGGTACTAGAGTCCTTAAATTCGCATTTCCACTCTTATTTGATTGTGAATTATTACTTGTGCTACTACTACCGCTATTATTTGTATTCTGAACATTCGTAGAAGGATTAGAAACATTTACTGTAAAAGATTGAGATTTAGTAAATGCCTCTTCTGGATTAGCATAACTTGATACATCTGCAGGAGTAACGGTTATTGTAGAGCTACCTACTGATTTAGCAGTCAGAATAATATTCTCAATTTGGTTATCTACAAATTTTGAGGTTTCACTAACACCAACTACAGAAGAATTTGATGTACTAATTGTGTATTTTCCAGCATATCCTGTACCGTTTATTGAAATAGTTGCTGTAGCTCCAACTGTCAAATTAGTATTTGAAATTCCATATGACGTAGCATTTATATTATTTTGAATAGCAAAAACTAAAACAAGTGCAGCTACAAAAATGAAATTCTTAAAAATTTTACTTTTAATATTTTTCATACTATTCTCTCCTATCTTCACTACTGATTTATTATATTAGTTTCTCCCATTATGTATTTTCTTACATATACATAATCTTTTGAAGTAACCTTTCCATCTTTATTAATATCAGCAGCTGAATATTTTATTCCATCTAAATTAGAAGAATTCATTATATAATTCTTAATATATATATAATCACTCGATGTTATTTTTCCGTCGCCTGAAATATCACCTTTTATTAATATTTCGTATTCATATAATGTACTTGTATTCTCTAAAATTTTAACTTTAGTACCAGTTCCTACAATATCTTTTGAAGACATTTCTTTATTTGAACTATTGTACAATTTTATAGTAAATGAACTGTTTATATTTTTAGTTATATATTCTACTGTATCACCAGGATTTACTTTTGAAATAATTCCATCGTTACTTAATGAAATTTTATTTGTAACTGTTATATTGTCTTTTCTAACATTTAAAGTAAATGTACATTTTAAATTACTGCCATCTTTAGTAGTAAGCGTAACTTTAGTAGTTCCTTCTTTTATTCCTTTTATTTTATTATTTTCGACTTTAGCTATATTAGTGTCATCTATACTAATACTAAATGTTTTATCTGTTGTATTACTTGGTTCTATTACAGGAGTAACATTTAAGTAATTATCAACAGCTACTGAGTAAGTATTAACGGAAGTTGAAATCTTTGTTGCAATTGTTTTTACTACATTAACATTACAAACAGCAGTTTTATTTCCATCTATAGTTTTTACAGTAATTTTAGCATTTCCAACTGATTTTGCAGTAATTGTTCCATCACTATTTACTGAAGCTATATTATTATTACTACTTTCATATGTTACACCTTTTACCAAAGCGTTACTTGGTGAAATGCTAGGAGTAACTTTATATGTATTTCCAACTTTTAATTCTAGACTAGTTTTATCTAAGCTTACATTTTCTACATGTGTATAATTATATGTTCTTACATATGCCTGATATACATACGCCTCCGTACCATTTGCCAATTTTATTTTATCCCAACCATTTGAACCCTTCTGAGTTCTAACAAATTTAGTTCTATTTTCTGCACCTTCCTGAGATTCTATAACTGTTGCAATTACAGAATGATCTGTACCCGGACCACTCCTTAAATTAAAGTAATCTGTACCATTAGATACCCCATCATCTAAGTATACTATATCAGTTCCATTTAAATTATCAACATTAACAGTAGATGTAGGATATGGTGAACTTGAATTTGGCATATTACTGTACACTGGGACATAAAAAGTAAATGATGAATTTAAAGTGTTAGAATTCTTATATGCATTATATGCTATTTTTGATTCCCCATAAGGTGCTAAAATGTTAGTCATATATTGATATGTATACAAGCCACTGGCAGACGCTGTATTATTAACATCAAACTTTTGAAAATACACAGTATTTTGTCCATATTTTATATAATTATTATATATGTGGCTTACACCACCTTTTATTGCTAATTCAGGAGTATTCCATCCATTTTTATAAGCCATAGCAACTCCATAGCTTACCGCACCATTTCCATCTGTTGCACCTATATTAAAGAAATTAAAGTACCCAGGATAAGTGGAATTTTTTCCATTTATAGATCCATTATTCATTATGTTACCATCAGTTTCTTGTTTTATTCTTGAAGCAATAAATATTGGACTTACTTTTAAACTTGTCCCAACATTTTTTATTATTTGAGAGTAACTGTTTGACATTGATACCCAAGATGTTCCATTATAATATTTATTTTTATAATCATTACTACCCATTACAGTACTACTTAAAAGTGAGTCAACTGCACTTTGAGTATCTGATGATACATCTTCATCTGAAGCTTTAAATTGGAAAATGCCTTCTTCTGTTAAGAAATTTCTTGGATCTAAAGTATATGCTACAGCTTTTTGGGATGCAAGTACCCAACCTGCTGCATTATAGTCACTTCTTGAAGCAGCACTTGTCATTTTCCAGTCATCTGCATAACTTCGAGGTACTCTTGACTTTGTTCCTTCTGTTTCTTTACTTACACTGGTATTCCAGTCAAGATTTAAATAAACTGCTTTAATTTTCCAATTTGGATATTTCTTCTTCAATTCTTTTATATAACTTTTATAACTTTCTGGAAAAACCGAACTATTATCTGAGGCATCATATTTAATTTCTGAATGCCCATATCCACTTGCATATCCTTTTACATAGCTAAATGGATAAAATATATTTAAAGTAGTTGTAATTATTAGCAAAAGCGCTATACTTACAACAAAATTTGATTTTCTATTTTTTATATACATAATTACCATTAAACCTCTCTAAAAAACATGACTTACAAAATATTGTCAATATATATAAAATTATATCATAATAGAAAAAAAAATAAAAGCTTTTATCAATACTTTTTTTATTTTTAACTTAAAAATAAAAATATCTTTTTAATACTTGTTTTTTACTATAATTTAATAAAATTTTTTCATAATAAAAATTGACAAAAAATATAATATATAATAAAATTAAATAAATTTTAATACTACCATTAGGAGGTGCTTTTAGGTATATTAAAATAGCGCTAAAACTATAACGTTAAACGAGGATGATAGTTGTCGAATTTTTAAGCGGATGCTATCACGGTATATTTAGTATCGTAATACATATTACAAAAGTAAAATCCAAAATTACTACAAAAAATATGTAATCTAAATAACAATAAATAATATTTTTTTGTACTTTGAAAATAATATATATGGAGGTTTTATTATGTGTGGAATAATTGGTTATTGTTCAACAAAAACTGATGCTAAAGAAAAAGTAATTGTTGGACTTAAAAATCTAGAATATAGAGGTTATGACTCTGCTGGAATAGCTACGTTTGAGAATAAAAAAATTAATTTATACAAATCAAAAGGAAAAATATCTAATTTGGAAGATTTACTAAAAGATAAAAAAATAAATTCTACAACTGCAATAGGACACACACGATGGGCAACGCACGGAATTCCTGATGAGATAAATGCCCATCCACATAAAGTAGGAAAAGTTACATTAGTACATAACGGAATTATTGAAAATTATCTTGAATTAAAGGAATTTTTAATAGAAAAAGGTGTTAACTTCCTATCCAATACGGATACTGAAGTAGCTTGTGCATATATTAATTATATATATGAAAATTCTAATAGCAACACCCCACTAAACTCAATAATAACCGCTTGCAAACAATTTAGGGGTTCGTATGCCTTTTCTATTTTATTTGATGATGATCCTGATACTATATATGCAACTAGAAAAGATAGTCCTCTTATAATAGGGATTGGACAATTTGGAAATTTTACTGCTTCTGATATATCTGCAATACTAAACTATACAAATAAATATATTTTATTAGAATACGGTGAATTTGCCAAAATTACCCCAAATGATTATAAAATATTTGATGAAAACTTGAATTTAATTGATAAAGAAATCAAGGTAGCTGATTGGTCAGCCACTGAATACCAAAAAAATGGATTTGAACACTTTATGTTAAAAGAAATTAATGAACAACCAAATGTAATATCCAAAATATTTGAAAATTTCACAAAAAATGAAGAATATTTAAATATTGATTTTGTAAATTATGATGAAGTACATATAGTAGCTTGTGGAAGTGCTATGCACGCTGGAATGGTTGGAAAATACCTATTTGAAAACTTTGCCTCTTTAAAAACTACTGTTGAAATAGCTTCCGAATATAGGTATAAAAAGCAACTATTATCTCCTAATACACTAGTTATAATAATCTCTCAGTCAGGTGAAACAGCTGATAGCTTAGCAGCCTTAAGAATTGCAAAAGAACACGGAGCTAAAACCCTTGCAATTGTAAATGCAATAGGTTCAAGCATTTCAAGAGAAGCAGAAAGAACGATATATACTCATGCAGGTCCCGAAATTGCTGTAGCCACTACTAAAGGATATACGTCACAAGTTGCAATACTATTACTTCTTACTCTATGTGCTATGAAAAATAAGGATATTTTAACTGAAGACTTTAAGCAGGAATTATTTAAAGAAATGATTGAATTAAAAGGTACTTTAGAAAAAATAATTACCGATAATAGTAAATACATTGAAATCGCTAATAAATTGAAAAACAATGAAAATATTTTCTTCTTAGGAAGAGGTATTGATTATGCATTATCTTTAGAAGGTTCATTAAAATTAAAGGAGATATCGTATATTCATTCA
This sequence comes from uncultured Clostridia bacterium, assembly GCA_934130325.1. GTDB lineage: Bacteria > Bacillota > Clostridia > TANB77 > CAG-465 > CAG-465. Next base: position 41,769 of record CAKOYA010000004.1, on the reverse strand, counting down.
GAGGCATACGCTGCGGGTGAATTAAAACATGGAACAATTTCATTAATATCAGATGGTACACCTGTAATTGCAATTGCAACTGATGATAATTTAATTGAGAAAACTATTAGTAATATAAAAGAAGTAAAATCACGAGGTGCATTTGTAATATTAATAACTACTAATAATATAGAATCTGTAGAGGATTTTGCTGATATTGTCTTAAAAATACCTAAAATAAATAGTTTACTGCAACCTTTTGCAACAATAATTCCTTTGCAATTAATTGCGTATGAAACTGCTAAACTTCGTAATTGTGATATAGATAAGCCTAAAAATTTAGCCAAATCTGTAACTGTAGAATAAAAAAATATAGCTGTAAAATAACTTTACAGCTATATTTTTTTACTTACGTAAATTTAATTTAGATATAATTTCTCTATATCTTTCAATATCTCTATTTTCAAGATACTTTAAAAGTCTTTTTCTCTTACCAACCATTATTAAAAGTCCACGTCTAGAATGTTCATCCTTTTTATGAACTCTTAAATGTTCAGTTAACTCATTGATTCTTTCTGTTAGAATAGCAATTTGCACTTCAGCAGAACCAGTGTCATTGTTTCCCCTTGCATAAGTTGATAAAATCTCAGCTTTTCTTTCTTTAGTCATTTTAATTCCTCCCTATTTAAAAACCATGCCTATATCCAAGAAAAAACTTGAGGAAAGTAAATTCTGAGAAATAGGTGTATATATAAATGATTGAACAATATTCAATCCATTTACCAAAATTCTATTTTCCAGCGATGTACTGGTAAGGATTTACAGGTACACCATTAAGTCTTACTTCAAAATGTAAATGTGGTCCTGTTGTATAACCAGTAAGCCCTATTTTTGCAATCATTTGTCCTTCTGAAACTGTTTGACCTGCAGACACTAATAGTTGACTACAGTGTGCATATAATGTAGACATACCATTTCCATGGTCAATCTTTACATGTAAACCATAACCTGTTCCCCAACCTGCAAACGTAACAGTACCAGATCTATACGCATATATTGCGGTTCCAACTGCTCCACCTAAATCTATTCCAGTGTGACCAGCATACCCCATATATGCACAATTTATTCTCCTATTTACGGTAGGCCATACACCTGCTCCTGTAGCAGCAACTTGTGTAGCACCTATAGTAGTAACATTACTAGTAGTTGTCTTATTTGTGATAGTAGTTTTAGGGGTTTCAACTGGCTTATTTCTATCTACAATATCTTTTAAAATACTATCTGCTCTTTCAATAGAAGTCATCTCACCAAGTTCCCCAACTTTTTCTACTTTTACCTCTGTATTTAACTTGGCAACTTCCTTCTTTAAATTTTCAGCATATTTATTAGCTTCATCCTGAGTATTAAAAGTCATTTTAGTTTCGCCATCAACAGCAACATTATATATAGTAAATTCAGTTTTAACTTCAGCTCTCAAATTAGTATAAACATTTTGATCTGCTATCACACTATCTCTTACATAACTAGTTTCAAATGTTGGTTCATATTCTAAATATACTTTAACATTAGGATCTATACTTTGCTTTTCAGTAACTAAATCATTATACACCTCATCAAACTGCTGTTCATTAGAAAAATACCCAATAAACTTTCCATTTAAATAGGCCTTCACTGCTGGTTTATAAGTATTAAGAACAGTAACCAAAACTGCACTAAATACTAGAGCTATAAAAAAAACAGTAAATAAAATAAATCTTAGCGTACTGAGAACGCCTTTTTTTTCCATAATAAAAATTTACACCTTCCTTTTTACAGGTACTATTACATTATAACATCTTTTTGCAATATTGTCAAATTTTACGTTTTCTCTAACCAGAAAACATAGAAATTTTAACATATATTATAGTATATGTCAAGTTTGTAACAAACTTGTAACATTTTTCCAATATATATACTTTTTTCTTGTATTTTGCAATATACTATTGTATAATTATAATATGTAAACATATTTATATAAAGGAGGTATACATATGCTATACAGTTGGACTATCTGGCTAATCCTTTGTGGTGTTTTTCTTATTATAGAAATATTCACTGTGTCATTTCTAATGTTTTGGCCAGGTATAGGGGCATTCTTTGCATTTATTACAAGTGTACTTGGATTTTCTGTTCCAGTGCAAATTGGAGTTTTTGCTGTATCAACTATATTAATGCTTATATTTATGAAACCATTGGTTAAGAAGATATTTAAAACAAAAGAAATACCGATGAACAATAATGCTATAATTGGTAAACAAGCGTTAGTAATAAAAGAAATTGATAATATTAATTCAAAAGGCCAAGTAAAAATAAACGGTGAACTTTGGTCTGCAATTTCCAATGATAATAATATAATTCCAGAAAACTCAACTGTAGAAGTGACTGGAATTAACGGTGTAAAATTAATAGTAAAAAAAGTTTAGGAGGATTTATTTATGGAAATATTTTTTATAATTATAGTTATATTATTTATTATAATATCCGCAAGTTCAATAAAAGTCGTAAGACAATCTGAAGTTCGCATAATTGAACGTTTTGGTAAATATCACAAAACTGCAGAAGCAGGTCTTAACTTTATTGTACCATTTATTGACCATGTTAGAGCGGTAGTAAGTTTAAAACAACAAACAATGGACGTTACACCTCAAAGTGTTATAACCAAAGATAATGTTACAATTACTATAGATACTGTTGTTTTTTATCAAATAACAGAGCCTGCAAAAGCAGTATATGAAATTGAAAGTTTACAAAAAGGTATCGCATATATAGCAATAACTACAATACGTGATATTGTTGGTAAAATGGATTTAGATAGTACATTTAGTTCAAGAGATTTGATTAATAATCAATTAAGAACAATACTTGATGAGGCTACTGATAAATGGGGATGTAAAGTTGACCGTGTTGAAATAAAAGATATAAAACCACCTGTAGATATAAGAGATGCCATGGAAAAACAGATGAATGCTGAAAGAAATAAAAGAGCTACCATTCTTGAAGCTGAAGGTAAACGCCAAGCTGATATTACTCTTGCTGAAGGTAAAAAACAGGCTACTATTCTTGAGGCAGAGGCAGAGCGTGAATCAAGTATTAGACGTGCACAAGGTATTAGAGAATCAAAAATATTAGAAGCTGAAGGTAATGCTGAGGCAATTAAAAAGATTGCTGCTGCTAAATCTGAAGAGATTCACAGTGTTTATTCTGCTATAATGGATACAAAACCTGATCAAAATTTAGTTGCTTTAAAATCACTTGAAGCCCTAGAAAAAATAGCTGATGGTAAAGCAAATAAAGTATTTATCCCTTTTGATGCTTCAAAAGCTATGGGAGGTTTAGGTGCTGCTGCAGAAATTATAAAAAATGATAAATAATTTTAAATAGAACAAAAAAAGGTTTGATTTAATTTCAAACCTTTTTTTATATGAATTATACACTAACCAACATAAAAATTGTATTATTTTACTTTAACATTTTCTTCTCCAAAGGCAGTACACAATCTATCTAATGTATTATCCGATGTGTTTAACCAAACTGATTTATTTAGTATTCTAACTTTATTTGTTCCTTCATAAAAAATATATACTGGTGAATTTCCTCTATATTGGCCTTCTAAACTCATAATAAAATCAATTACTCTACCTTCCATTTCTAATTTATCTTTTGGTAATTTAATATATATTTTACATTGTTTCTTTATTATTTCAGCATTAGATAAAATTAATTTTGGACTTTCATCTTCTTTTATATTAATTTTTCCAGTAAGTTTTAAAATATTATCTTTTTGTAAAATATTTGAATACTTTACATATATATTTGGAAATATTACAACTTCTATACTTCCATACAAATCTTCTACATTTGCAAACATCATTTGTTTATTACTTTTAGTAGTAAGTATTTTACAATTTGTTAAAATTCCACAAAATACTTGATTAGTATTATCATATATTTTGCCATCATTGTATAATTCATTTTCTTCGGAAATATTGGTAATATCTAGCAGTTCCTTACTTGTTATAGTCGAATTCTTTGTAATATATTCTTTGTATTCATCCAGTGGATGACCAGATACATAAAGCCCTAAGATTTCTTTTTCCATTTCCAAGACTTCTTTTTTACTAGGTGTTCTTAACGATTTACTAATAGTAATTTTATTAATAACTTTATCTTTTTGCATATCAAATATATTTATTTGATTAATATAATTACTTTTTCTTGTCTGTACAACATTATCCACAATTTTTTCATATGAGTCTAATAAATCAAATCTATTAATGTCACTTTCTATTTCGTCAAAGGCGCCAGCCATGATTAAGCTTTCTATACACTTTTTATTTACTTGATCTCCAGCTACTCGTTCACAAAATTCAATAAAAGAATTATATCTTCCATTTATTTTCCTTTCTTTAATTATTTCTTCTATAGCATTTTGTCCAACATTTTTTATAGATACTAATGCAAATCTTATCTTATTATTAACTACAGAAAATTTAGAGTAACTTTCATTTATATCCGGTTTTAACACTTCAATTCCCATAGTTCTACATTCTTCAATATACTCGGATATCTTATTTAAATTTCCAATAAAACTATTTAAAGTTGCTGCCATAAATTCATGCGGATAATGTGCTTTTAAATATGCCGTTTTATATGCTACAACAGCATATGCTGCTGCATGAGATTTATTAAAGGCATACTTAGCAAATTCTGCCATTTCATCAAATATTTTATTTGCACTTTCCTTATCTATTCCATTTTTAATTGCACCATCTACAAATATATCACGCTCTTTTGCCATTATATCTAATTTCTTTTTTCCCATTGCTCTCCTTACAAGATCAGCCCTACCTAAACTATATCCTGCAAGGTCCCTAAAAATTTGCATTACCTGCTCTTGATATATCATACATCCATTCGTTACTTTTAAAATTGGCTCTAAAGATTTGTGTGTATATACAATTTTTCCCTTTGCTTTTTTATTTTCTATATATCTTGGAATTTGATCCATTGGTCCAGGCCTATATAGCGATATCATTACTATTATGTCCTCTAAATTATCTGGTTGCATTTTCATCATCATTTGTTTAAAACCTCTGCTCTCCATTTGAAATACACCAGCTGTCTTTCCATCACACAACATTTTAAAGGTTTTTTTATCATCCATGTTTTTCTCAATTTCTAATTTTACACCATGGATCTTTTCTATTAACTTTAAAGTATCAGATATAACAGTCAAAGTTCTTAGACCTAAAAAATCCATTTTAAGAAGACCTAATTCTTCTAAAATATTCATTGTATACTGTGTAGATATTATATTTTGATTTTCATATAGCGGAACATAGCTTACAACAGGTTCTTTAGTTATTACTACACCTGCTGCATGTGTTGAGGCATGCCTAACCATTCCTTCAGCTTTTTTAGATAAATCAATTATTTGTTTTACTTGAATATCACTATCATATAAATCTTTTAACTCTTTATTTATATTAAGTGCATCTTCTATTGTAACTTTTAACTCATGTGGAATCATTTTAGCAATTAAGTCTGCCTTTTGGTATGGTACATCCAAAGCTCTTGCTACATCTCTTACAGCAGCTCTTGCTGCCATAGTCCCAAAAGTTATTATTTGTGCTACATGATCTTTCCCATACTTTCTTGCAACATAATCTATAACTTCCTGTCTTCTTTCATAACAAAAATCAACATCAAAGTCGGGCATACTTATTCTTTCCGGATTTAAAAAACGTTCAAATATTAAATTAAATTTTAAAGGGTCAATATCAGTTATACCAATAAGGTAGGCACAAATTGAACCAGCACCACTACCACGTCCAGGTCCAACAGCAATTCCCACTGACTTAGCATAATTTATATAATCTTGTACTATTAAAAAATAATCTATATACCCCATCTGATTTATTATTCTTATTTCATATTCTAATCTATCTAAAACTTCGTTTGAAGGACTTTTTCCATACCTATTCTCTATTCCATTATAACAAAGATTTCTAAAATATTCTAAATTACTTAATCCACCCGGAATATCAAATTTTGGCAAAATAATGTTTCCAAACTCAATTTCAACATTACACATATTTGAAATTTTAACAGTATTTTCTATTGCCTCTGGCACATTTTTAAAGGCTTCTATTTCTTCCTCTGGAGATTTTACATAAAATTCATTATTTTTAAAAGTCATTCTATCATAATCATTTATACTTTTTTTAGTGCCTATACATAATAACACTTCATGAAAATCATAGTCTTCCTTTTTTAAATAATGGCAGTCGTTAGTAGCAACTAATCCTATTCCAAATTCTTTTGAAATTTTAAATAGTTGCTGATTTACTAAAATTTGCTCTCTTAATTTATTATCTTGTATCTCTAGAAAATACCTATCTTTTCCAAATATTTCAATAAATTCTTGTATTGTTTTTTTTGCTCCATCTATATTTGTATTAACAATTTGTCTTGCTACTTTACCCGCTAAACATGCACTAAGACATATCAAACCATCATTATATTGTTTTAAAATTTCCATGTCAATACGTGGTTTATAATAAAATCCATCTAAATAGCCACTAGAACATATCTTTACCAAATTATTATACCCTACATTATTCATTGCAAGTAAAATTAAATGATTTGGTTCGGAATCTATTTTACCTTGCTTTTCAAATCTACTACGAGGAGCAACATATACTTCACAACCTATAATTGGCTTTATTCCTTTTTCTACACATTTCTTATAAAATTCTATTACTCCAAACATATTTCCATGATCTGTTATTGCAACAGATTTCATTCCAAGCTCTTTTACTCTATTTACTAAATCATTTATCTTTATTGCACCATCTAATAAACTATACTCTGTATGAACATGTAGATGCACAAATTCCATCTTTATCACCTATCGTTATTATACTAAATTTTTTCATAAAAGTCTATATATTTTGTAATATATTTAGTTATGCCTATATTAATTTACATAATATTTGACTTTAACTCCATAATATGTTATAATATTAGTATAAAAAATATATACTATTGTTTAACTGATTAGTTGAAAGGAATGATACTTTATGAAGTTATTAATTGGAGCGGCAAACAAAAGAACAAGAGTAGTTTTTGAGGAAAAAAATAGAACTAGAGTTTTATTTGACTTTACAGGAGAGGACGCACCTGAGAAACTATCCTTGGTGGTAAAGTTAATAAAAGATGATGAGCAAAAACTCTCTAATACCTCGATTTACTTAGAAGCAAAGGAATCAGATATTATTGATTCATTTGGATTTTCTTACGAAAATAATTCAAATGTAAACTCAAGAGAATTATCAGATAACAATCTAATGCTTTTTCCTGTAAGGGACATGTTTAAAATAACTGTCAATAATCCTTACGTAGCCAAAAAAGGAAGATTGATCCAGTTTATAGTCAAAGCAATTGAGCACTAAAAATACCTCACACATATTTGTGTGAGGTATCTATTATTTATCTTTTTTTATCTCTTCAAATCTCTTAATTTTCATTGTTGTAGTTTTTACAAATGGCTCTTTTTTTATTTCAAATGATTTTACTGCTTTATATGAAACCATTCTTCTATTTATTGCTTTTATATCGTTCCATATTATTTCTCTTATTTCATCTTCACTAGGTCTATTATCTTTATATAACTCTTTTATATATTCTTCATCTAATGTAACTTTAGCAGTAACTATCAACTCATTTTTATGTTTAGGATCTTTTTTGCCATAAACCATAGAATCTTCAACAAGCGGTATTTTATTTATTTCAAATTCTATCTCCTCTGGGAATATATTTTTACCATTTGAAGTTACTATAACATTCTTAGTTCTTCCAGAAACTACTAAGTTTCCTTGTAAATCAAAATATCCTACGTCTCCAGTATAAAACCATCCCTTCTTCAAAACCTCTTTAGTTTTTTGCTCGTCTTGATAATAACCTATCATTATATTATCACCTTTAGCAATTATTTCTCCAACATTGCTATTTTCATCTTTATTGTCACTAAGATCAATTCTAACCTCTACTCCATGTACAGGTTTTCCAACTGTTCCAGCTACTCTATTGTCAAAAGATGTACCAGCAATAAGTGGTGATGCCTCAGTTATACCATACCCTTGATAAAACCAAAATCCATAAGATTCCATCTTTTTTATAATTTCAATATCTATAGGGGCCGCACCACAGAAAATATGTTTAAGATTTCCTCCAAATGTTTCTTGAACTTTTTTAAATACCTTACGTCTAAAATCTAGTCCAACTTTACTTAATCCATTAGTTACCTTACTCAAAGCTTTTATCATATTTTCCTTACCAGTTTCTCTTATTGCTTTTTCTATATTTTTGTTAATTTTTTCTATTAAAGCTGGAACTGCAAAAAGACAATCTGGCTTTGTTTCTTTCATGTTTTTTACTATTGATTTAAGTCCCTCAGCTATTGCAATTTTTGCTCCACAACTTGTACCATAAATATACACTAATGAAAATTCATAAGTATGATGCATAGGAAGCACTGAAAGATATGTATAATCGTGCATTTTGGGTACTAAACAATAACAAGCAACTGTATTTGCACATATATTTTTGTGACTTAACATTACTCCTTTAGGAGCTGCTGTTGTACCCGATGTAAATAATAGAATTCTAAACTCTTCTCTATCGATTTCAGTTTCTATATATCTATGATTTCCAGTGTCAACTAACTCTTTACCTTCTTCAATTAATTTATCTAATGCATATACGCCTTTTTCATTTTCTTCCTTATTCATTTCTATGTATATAGTACTTTTAGGCAAATCTTTCTTTACCTCTTCAATTAGGTCCTTTTTTCTACTTGAATATACAATACAACTTGCTTCTGATCTTTTTAATAAATTTACTATTTCATTAGCTGGTAATTCTTTATCTAATGGAACTATAATACCAACTCCACACACAACTGCCATGTATGTAACATACCATCTATAACTATTTTCGCCTATTACTGCTACTTTTTTATTCTTTAATTTCAGTTTTTCAAGCATCACTGTTCCAAGTCCATTTACATCTTCTTTTACTTTAGAATATTTAATTTCTTGATATTCTTTATGTTTTGAGTCCTTTTCTAAAAAAGCTACTCTATCTTTATACATATCACACTTAATATTAATAATATCTTTTAATGAATTCATTTCTTCCATATTCTTACACCTCTTTACTCAAGTATACTTTTTAAATATTCACATATTTCGTTATTCTTACAATTTTTAAAAAAATACTCTTTGAATATATCAGAACTAATTGAACCTTTCAAAAGTTCTTTATCCAAATTTTTTAAAATAGTTAAAAAATCAACATATGTTACATTTTTTACTTCATCTAAAATTTTCTTATTCATTTGTTCTGGTATTGCTCTTTCTTTAGGATACCCTTTTCCACTTTCTTCACAAAACAATTTTTCAAATATATATTCTAAATTTAATTCTGCTCCCCAGCCAAATCCTTTAGCAAATGGAATTGCTATTGCATTCCCATTGTTTATTTGGGAAAACATATATGCATCAGATGGATCAACTATATGACCGCATATAACATTTGGAAATGAATTAGCAGCAAGCATTGCTCCTTCTCCTGTTCCACACCCTGTAACTACATAATCCACCACATTAGAATTTAACAATATTGCTGCAAGTATACCTGCTTGTACATATGTTATAGAGTTTTTATCATTATCAGAAAACATACCAAAATTTATAACTTCATAGCCTTTTTCATCTGCTACATTTTTTAAGGATTTATATATTAATGCATTTTTAGATGCTTGACTATTTTCATTAATAAGTGCTATCTTCATATTAATACCTCCATTTTTTATATATTGTATCATAAATATTACTTAATTACAACACTATTTAAATAGGCATCTTTTATATAAATTTGACTTTTATAAAATTTTGTGGTATAATATATTTATGTAAACGATATGAATTCGATTTTTAATTAAGGAGATGTTTTTTATGAAAAAAAATTATTTTTGGCGGAGATTTCTTATATTAACATTTACGGTAGCAGCACTTATTGCTAGTATTGCAACAATTATAACACTTCTTATAATTGCAAGCTACCGGTTAGAATATGGAGAATACATGTATATGGGTTGTCAAACATTGGCAGACCAAGTACATATGGAAAGACTTGCTTTTGGAGATTTAAACTGTTATACAAGATTATTGTATAACTTACCATTCCTAGGGAAAATGATTATGCTGATTTTCCAAGTATGGGTAATGTCCACTTCAGCAAGAATATTGAATGGATTGTTTAAAATAATGAAAAAGAAACTCCATATAAAAAAAATATCTCGGTAACTAACCGAGATATTTTTTTATCTTAACTCTTATGCCAATCTTCAACATCATCAGGACTTTCTTCAGATTTTTTTGAACTATTTTCTTTTAACGCTTTCTTAGGATTTTCTAATGACTTATTTAAAAAATCATTTGCTTTTTCAACTACATCAGGTACTAAATCAATTAATTTATCTACGGGACTTGTTCCATTTAATGTCATTAATCTAGTAGAACCATCCTTTACTACTAAAAAAGCCATTGGAGAAATATGCACTCCAGCTCCACTACCTCCTCCAAAAGGTAATTTTGCACTTTCCGAATACTTATTTAATTTATTTGTATTAAATTCACTACCACCTGCTGCAAACCCAAAACAAACTTTAGACACAGGTATTATGACAGTTCCATCTGGTGCTGTTAGCATATCTCCTATGATAGTATTAACATCTACCATATTTTCAAGTGAAGTCATAGCTGTCATCATTAAACTTTCTATTGGATGTTGTGTTTCCATTTTCCTTTACCACCTTTCTATACCTTAGCAAAATCTTTAGTATTACAGTTATAGTATTTACTAAACTAAACCTTATTATACTTTCTAAATCTACATTTAAGATATTATTTGAAATACATGTATAATATTTTGAATTTTCTAAACTAATCTTATTAGCATTTCTGGCAAAATACATATTTATAGCAGAATTTAATAAAGAAATTGCATATGCATTTAATATTACATCTTTTAAATTTATTCCTAAATTTATACTTAATTTTTCAAAATATAAATTACCTAATACATTTTTTAATTCTTTTTTTGTAATTAAAACTTCATCCATCTTTTTTATGTTTAGTAGTTCTAATAAAAACTTTGATATTATATCTAGTGTTATAATAATACTAGATTTATTTTTCTTATTTTTTTTATTCTTCGTACTATTTACATTTTCCTTATCTTGTAAATTAATTCTTTTTATTTTAATAAAGTATAATATATATATATCAATGTAATTATCAATGTAATTATCAATATTAATAGTCTCATTTTTTTTGTTTTTATCAAAATTTGTATCAACAAAATATTTAATTTTTAATCTTGAGGGCACAAATAAAAGAAGCATTATAATCAATACAAATAGAATTATATATAGCATTTTACCACCTAAAAATATTATTTACCAAAATTTTCAATTTATATACAAAAAAGTAGAACATTTTTTTTAATACAATGTTCTACCTTTTCATTAAATTTTAATATCTAAATATTCTTATAGAATTAATTATTGTAATTATAGCCACTCCAACATCTGCAAATATTGCAAACCACATAGAAGTTATACCAAATCCACTAAGCACTAAAAATAGTACTTTCACTATTATTGCAAATATAATGTTTTGTTTTACTATACCTTTAGTTCTTCTTGAAATCTTTATAGCATCAATTATCTTTTCAGGATTATCGTTTATTAATACTACATCAGAAGTTTCAATAGCAAGATCTGAACCTTTTCCCATAGATATACCGATATCTGCAGCTGCTAAAACAGGTGCATCATTTATTCCATCACCAACAAAGGCAACTTTTTGATTTGGTTCTTCTTTTTTTATTTTTTCTAATTCTGTTAATTTCTCTTCCGGTAAAAGCTTTGAATGTACTTCAGTTATGCCAAGTTCATTTGCTACTGCAGCTGCTATTTTTTCACTATCTCCAGTAAGCATAACACATCTTTTAATTCCACTTTTATACAATTTTTCTATTAATTTTTTTGATTCATCTTTTATAATATCAGAAAGTACAACATACCCTTCAAATTTACCATTTATAGCTAAATATACAATTGTACCATTCTCATTCACATTTTTAAAATCTACACCATTTTCATTTAATAAATTTGCATTTCCGACTATGACTTCTTTTTCATCAATAGTTGAAATTATTCCTTTTCCAGCTATTTCTTCATGTTTTGTGACTAATTTACTATCTATATCACTAGGATAATTTTTTAATATTGATTTTGCTATATAATGGTTTGAAAATTGTTCGCATAATGCCACCATTTTCAATATCCCATCTTTAGACATTTTGTCTACTGAAACAATTTTAGATATATCAAAAACACCTTTAGTTAATGTACCAGTTTTATCAAACACTATAGTCTTTGTATCAGATAAGATATCTAAATAATTACTTCCCTTTACTAAAATCCCTTTTTTTGAACTAGCACCAATCCCAACGAAAAATCCAAGTGGTACTGATATAACTAGTGCACATGGACAAGAAATAACTAGAAATGAAAATGCTCTATGTAAACTTTCAGAAAATGAAATTTCAAATACTAATGGTAATAATGCTATTACTACTGCCAAAAATGTAACTATTGGTGTATATATTTTAGCAAATCTTGTTATAAACTTTTCAGTGTTTGATTTTTTTTCTACTGAATTTTCTATTAATTCCATTATTTTTGAAACTGCAGAGTTTTCAAACGTTTTATTTACTTTTAAAGTTATAATTCCACCTTTATTTAAACTACCAGACAAAATCTGATCTTTTTTATTACATGTTACAACCTTGCTCTCACCAGTTAATGATGACATATCAAGTTTAGCTATATCACTAATTAATACGCAATCTACAGGAATTTTTTCACCAGTTTTTACTACTATTTCATCACCAACTTTTAACTCTTTCGCATCGATTTTCTTTATTCCTTCAGGAGTTTTAATCCATGCAATATTTAAACGTATATCTACGGCTTCAGAAATTTTTCTTCTTGAATTTTCGGCAGCCTTATCTTGTAGGAATTCACCTATTTTATATAGTAATATAACAGAAATAGCTTCTGTGTATTCACCTATTGCAAAAGCTCCAATAGTTGCTATAGTCATTAAAAAATTTTCATCAAATAGTTCCTTATTTAATATATTTTTTATAGCATCATATAAAACTTCATATCCTATTAACATATAACTAATAACATATAATATTAGTGAAAAATTATAGTTTAATTTATTGCAAAAAATTGCACTAACAAATACTATTATGCCTAATATTGTAGTTATAAATTCCAATTTTGAATTTTCTTTTTCTTCATGTACATGACCTTTACAAGAACACTTATTTTCCATATTTTTCCTCCTCTATATGCTGTTCTACTACACTTAATATTTTTTCAATATGCTCATCGTCTAAAGAATAATATACTTCTTTACCTTTCTTTTCAGATTTTACAAGTCTAGCTTGTTTTAATATCTTTAACTGGTGGGAAACTGCAGAATGAGTCATTGATATCTTCTCTGCTATATCACACACACATAAACTATTTTCCATTATGCTATACAATATTTTAATTCTTGAACTATCTGAAAATACCTTAAAAGTATCAGCTAATTCTATAATAGTTTCTTCTGTAGGAATATTCATAATTATTATATGCCTCCTTTCAAAATACATGAATAATTGTTCACATGTTCATATATTAGCATATTAAATATAATTTGTCAATAAAAAAATTGAAATGATTAAAATCATTTCAATTTTTTATTAACTATCCATCAGAATTCATAAAATCTTTTAATCTCTTGCTTCTACTTGGATGTCTTAATTTTCTTAATGCTTTTGCTTCTATTTGTCTAATTCTTTCACGAGTTACCATAAATTCACGTCCCACTTCTTCTAGTGTTCTCATTCTTCCATCTTGTAGACCAAACCTCAACTTAAGAACTTTTGCCTCCCTTGGAGTAAGAGTAGACATTACCTCTTCTATATGTTCCCTCAAAAGAACATCGGCTGCCTGCTCAGAAGGAGATGGCGCATCATCATCTGGTATAAAGTTTCCAAGATTACTTTCTTCTTCCTCACCAACTGGAGTTTCTAGCGAAATAGGTTCTTGTGCAACTTTTAATACCTCTCTTACTTTTTCTACAGGCATCTCCAACTCTGCAGCTATTTCTTCTGGAGTAGGTTCTCTACCTAAAGTTTGCAACAAATGTCTTGAAGTTCTTATTAACTTATTAATAGTTTCAACCATATGAACAGGTATTCTTATAGTTCTAGCTTGGTCTGCAATAGCTCTTGTAATTGCTTGTCTTATCCACCAAGTTGCATATGTACTAAATTTATATCCTTTGGATTGATCAAATTTATCTACTGCTTTTATTAATCCTAAATTTCCCTCTTGTATCAAATCAAGAAAGTGCATTCCTCTACCAATATATTTTTTAGCAATACTTACTACAAGTCTCAAATTTGATTCAATTAATTGTTTTTTAGCTTCAGCATCACCATTTACCATTCTTTCAGCAAGTTCATTTTCTTGTTCATATGTTAAAAGTGGAATTTTACCTATTTCTTTTAAGAACATTTTTACCGGATCATCAACATTAATATTTTCAACAAAACTCATATCTTTCATATCATCTAGTAAAATGTCTTTTTCAATTTCAGTAATGTCTTCTAAATTTGGCTCAATATCAAGTTCAGCCATAGTAGTTACATCTTCATTTGGAATTTTATCTACATCCACATCAGCTTCATTTAATTTACCATCTTCAACTTCCTGTGGAAATCCGGCTAATAAATCCAAATTTTCTTTTTTATTTTTTTCCTTTTCAGAATCTAATATTATATTTAAATTTGCCTTTGAAAGTTCATCATAAATTTTTGATGTTTGCTCTGGACTAAAATTTTGGCTTTCAACAAAATCAGCCATTTCTTTATATGTAACGCTATTATTATCAATTGCTTTCTTTACAAATTCTTTAACTTTTTTTCTTTGTTCTTCAGTAAATTTTTTATCATCTTTTTTTACTTCTTTTACAGATTTTGATTTATTATCCATTTGAAAACTCCTTTACATAAATTTATTTTTTTAATTTTGATAATTCTAATATAATTTGATTTAATTCAAGTTTCAAAATATCCTGTTCATCTTTTGATATATTCTCATCAAGTCTTTTAATTATTTCATCTCTTCTTAGATATAGTTTTTCCGTAATTTTATTTTTTAATACGTCATTTAACAATTTATTTTTATCAACATTTAACATATCTAAATACATAATTTCTGTTAATTCTTTCATTAATTCTTCATCTTTTACTTTTGATAAAATGTCTATTTTATTTATATCATACTCATTTTTAAGATTTATAATAAAATCATAAACACTCTTAACATTTTCATCATTTATATCTTCTAATTTTACATTGTCAAAAATTTCATTTTGTATTTTTTTATCTTTTGTAAGTATCAAAGCTATTATGTATTGTTCCTGACGTTTCCTAATATTTGTTATTAACTGCATTTTTCTATTTAGACTCTGCATATCTATTATTACTTGACTACCATCAACTTTTTTTATTCTCTTTTCAACTTCATTTAAAATCGATGACGCTCCCATATTATATTTTTTAGCTATTTTATCTATGTATACCTCTCTTTCAATAGTATTCTCAATATTTGCTAAAATACTTGCCACATTGGTTAAGAAAGAGATTTTAGAATCTATATCATTTTCTTTTAAATTCTTCTCTAACTTAGCCACCTTAAATTCTACAAGAGAAATACTATTTTCTATACACTTACTAAATCTTTCTTTACCATACTTATTTATATATTCATCAGGATCTTTAACATCAGACTTGTCTAATACAAGAACTTTGACCTTCAAACCTTTAGAAACAAGAATGTCAAGTCCTCTTAAAGTTGCTTCTTGGCCTGCACCATCTTGATCATACCCAATTATAACATTATCAGTATATTTTTTTATAAGTCTAGCCTGATTCTCAGTTAATGCTGTACCAAGTGATGCAACAGCATTAGTAAATCCAGACTTTTGCAATGCTATAGCATCCATATATCCTTCAACAATAATTATATTTTCTAATTTTTCTCTTTTAGCAAAATTCAAGCAATATAAATTTTTACCTTTTATATATATATCATTTTCAGGTGAATTGACGTATTTAGGTAAACTATTATCAAGAACTCTACCACCAAAAGCAATTATTCTATCTCTTACATCAAATATAGGGAACATTAGCCTATTGAAAAATCTATCATATATTTTTCCCTTTTCATTTTGCATTATTATACCAGACTTAAGAATATCCTGCTTTGAAAAACCTAATTTTATTAAATGGTCATACAATGGGACATTACCTGTTGCATATCCTATTCCGAATTTTTTAATTATATCTATACTAAATTTCCTTTTTTCAACATAATCTTTTACCCTACTTGAAGGAGATTTTAACTCTTCTATTAAATTATTAAAATAATACTTTCCAACTTCCTTATTAATGTTAAACAAAGTATCTTTTAAACTCTTCTTTTCTTCTTGCGCTTTATTATTTAAAAATTTACTTTTTACTTCATATCTTTCTAAATTTATATGTGCTCTTTCAGCTAAAAACTCTACACTATCCCAAAAATCTAGATTTTCTAATTTCATAATAAATGAAATCACATTTCCGCCTTCTGAACATCCAAAACATTTATATATTTGCTTGTCCATAGATACACAAAAAGAAGGTGTTTTTTCACGATGAAAAGGGCACAATCCCATAAAATTTCTGCCACTTTTCTTTAAAGCTACATATTCAGATATAACCTCAACAATATCATTTTGTGATATTACTTCTTCAATTAAATCTTCTGAATAATACGCCAAAATATTCACCTTCCCTTTTTAAGCTACTAATAATTTTATTCTTTCTTCTCTATTTAAATATATATTTGATGTATTCACAACAGCTATAAGCATCAATAATGTAATAAGTAAAGGTTCAAAATAACATATATTTAAACCAAATATACTAATACCAACAAACATTACTACAAAAATTAATTTCATTACAGTAGATTTTGTATCATATCTTCTATGCAAACAAAAAGCTAATATTTCCATAAATACTATATATGCAAATATTACAATATAAAACATTGGGGCACTACATACAAATTTCTTAGATACAGTTAAAAATTGTTCAATAATTTGATTTATATTTTGAAATTTATTAACATTTTCAACATCTTCTTCAAAAAAATTAATTATTCCCAAACTATTAGATATTTCAACATCCTTAATAACACACTTTAAGACTAAATTACCAGCTAATAACACTAACATTGATATCATAATAACAACTAATAGTTTATTTATATTAATTCTTTCTATTTTGTATAATTCTTCCCTCTTTTGCTGAGTCAATGAGGACATAAATTTACTTGAAAAATTTATATGTGTGTTATCCAAATTATATGTAATAACCATGGATACTAAAAATACTAATGCAAACATGCAAATATTTGCACCGATTGCAGAAGCAATAACCATAAGCATTCCTAAAACCAATGATAGTAGTATATATTTCTTTGTTTTTATCCCTTTTTGTTTTAATTCATCAATTATAATTTGAAATACAAGTATATAACTTAAAAAACTTGCATTAAATATCAATGAAGAAACATAAAACTTTTCTTCCAATACAACATTCGGAAAAAACGCATAAGCAAACATTGTTAAAACTGATAACATATCACTCTTTGAAACGTTAAATACAATCCTTTTTATAATAAATGCTGTTAAAATTAAAAATAAAATGTGTAAAAACATTTTACTTTCTGAAAATACAGACAATACATTTCTTAGTGAAAAAATTGCTGCCATTAATAAAATAAAAACAATATAAATATATCTATATATAAAAGATAACTTCCTTTTTACATGCTTTTTATATAATTTATCTTTTATATACATATATACACAGGTAAATAATATAGTAAACAATATAAAACTACATTTAACAAGGCTAGATGTTGCATTAATTGCAACATCTCTTTCCTTATTAAATATATACATTATATCTATTACACTTAAAAATAGAACTAAAACAACAAATATTACTACAATTATACTACGTGAAATTTTACTTATATTCATATTTTTTACCTACTCTAAATATACGTTTACTTTTTACTATATAACTCATTTACTTGAGCTAACGCGTCATGAGTACCAACATCGTAACATTCTCCTTTAAAAGCATACGCATAAGTTGGCATTTTTTTATACATATATGCAACAAGATTTCCAGGAGCATCACAAGAATTTCCTTCTTCTAAATATCTCTTTATTTCTGGTAAAACTTCTTTTGGATATATATATTCAGCATATACAGCATATTTACTTTTTGGTTCTGCAGGTTTTTCTTCAAAATCCATAATTTGCATATTTTCATCAAGCTTTGCAACACCAACTCTTTTTAAAAGGTTAATATCATTTTCTTCTCTTACACATACAGAAGGCGCATTTTTTGTTTTATAAAATTCATAGAAATCAACTAACTTAAAATCAAATAAATTATCAGTTGCAAGTACTAATATATCATCATTTATATTTGCTTTATCAATTGTAAATTGAATATCACCAATTGCTCCTAATCTATCATCATTATTAGTTGTGCCATCATTAAAAACAGTAATTTTCTTAACATTATTTTTTTCTTCTGCCCATTTTTCAAAATGTGGTGTATACTTAGCATTTGTTACTAAATATATCTCATCTATTTCATCTATCTCATTTACTTTATCTAATGTATAATCAAGTATGGCTCTTCCTCCTACTTCTAATAATGCTTTTGGAAAATTTTGTGTTAATGGAAATAATCTAGTTGCATACCCTGCACATAATAAAATACATTTCATATAATTCTCTCCTTTATAATACGTATGTTAAAATACTATCACATTATACCATATAAAAAAATAAAATTCAATACTTTAATTTTATATTATATATATGAAAAACAAGTCCACTACATATATATAGTAACAGACTTGTTTTTAGCATAATTAAATTGCTTCTAAATCATTTAGCTTTTCTTCGAATTCTGATATTCTCTTTTCAGTTTCATATTGTTCTATTCTATTTAAAGCATATAAATACTTTCTTTCTTGAGACAATAATGATTGATATTCTTCATTCCAATCTTCATGACTTCTTAAACTAGAATGAACATCATTTAATTTTTCTTCAAGAACTAACTTAACAGGTTCCATAACATCTGTATCCTTTTCAAATTTTATGCCATTATCAACCATATGAGTTATAACTTCAGCAAATAATCTCTCACCTTTTACATTAACATTTTGATCTGCATTATCATGTAAAATATCTACTATCTTATTTACCTTTTCCATACCTATTTTATCAAATAAAGTATCTACTCTAGAATCAATAAATTGACCATTCTCTCCAAAAACTTCTTGTCCTTTTATAAATAAATCAACATTATTTTGCACGATTCTAGCTTGTTCTACAGGTAATTCTTCAGTAGCAAATTTTAGAGCGTGTCTATCATAATACTTTCTAAAAGCACTATTACACATTTCTTGTGATTCAGAATATGGTTTAAAAAACTGTGCATAATCTCTTAATACTTCATGCTGAGTTTTATCTCCACTGTAATTTTGTCTTAATTCTTCAATATTTTCTCCAAAATAAGCAGTAACTTTATGATCTACTGCATCAGGTTCATATGCAGCTAATACTTGTTCTTGCATACCTTCTTGTGAAGCTAATTCTGCTGTAGCTTGCTCCATTCCCTCTAATGCTGATTGCTCATTATTTGAAGCACCTAACATTAAATAATCTTTCTTCACTCCAAATATTTTTAATACTCCATTTTTTAGTGAACTTAAATCATCTAAAAATAATTTCCATTCATTCTTCCAAAAATCAAACATATATTACACCTCTTTTGTTCCAAATAACACTATATTATTTATCAATATTATACATAATCAGTAATTAAAAAGCAATAACAATAATGTTTTATTTATATTTCACTTTTGTTACATTTTTAATCTTTTTAGGTATTTTTAAAGTTGTTTTCTATTATAAAAGCATTTCATTATACATAATATTTTTTATATAATTTAAAAAATAACCACACAGTGGTTATTTTAAATACTATTTAAATGTTACTGGTTGAGTTAAAAACTCCTTTGCATTACTTAAATCTTGTTTGAATAAATCCCATTGTTTTTGCCAGAATCCCATACTTTCAAGACTATCAGCTTTTTGTGCAACTTCTTCAATTGTTGGATTTAACATTTGATTTTCTTTCTTTTTCCATGGAACTGTTATTTCAATTGGTTGTAAGCAAAATTCTCCCAGCTCTCTCATATCGTTTAAAAATAAATCCCATTCATTTTTCCAAAAACTTTTCTTCTCCATAATCACACCTCTTTTGTTTATATAACCTTACGTAAGTATTATACTCAAAATCCATGTGATATTCAACTACATTTTTATTACTTTTTAGTTACATTTTTATTACAACATTAAAAAGTACTAATTAATCACTATATTTTTCAACTAATTCAATTATTTCTTCTTTATCCATATATCCAATTTTTTTCTCAATTAACTTCCCCTTTTTATATAAACAAATCGTTGGAATAGTATCGATATTTAACTTATCAGCTATTTTAGGATTACTATCTACATCTACCTTTAATACATTGTAATTATTACTTCTACTATTAGCAATTTCTTCTAAAATAGGTGATAATTTCATACAAGGACCACACCAATTTGCATAGAAATCAACTAAACATACACCTTGTACTTTTTTTATTTCTTCTTCATATACATCATCATTTAAATTTTTTAACATTATTACCTCCTAACCTATTTTTTAGAACCATATTCTATAAGCTCTCTATATGGAAATGTAGCCAGTGCACCATACTCCCATATATATATATTATTATACCCTAAATTATTTAAAACTTGTATTGCATTCTTACTTCTTGATCCACTTGCACAATATACCATAATGTCATTTTGGTTATCTATTTCATTTATCCTTTGACTTATCTGATCTACAGGAATATTTTTCGCATTTTTTATATGCATAAATTCAAATTCATTTTCTGTTCTTACATCTATTAAATTAATATTCCCACTTTCTATCATATTCTTTGCTTGCTCAAATGATACTAAGTTATATATACATCTTGCTTGATACCTAGAATTTCTAAATTTACTTTTTCCATTTATATTTCCAAATAATATATTTCTTATACTATTAAACATAGGCTATACCTTCTTTCTTTAGTATAGCCTATGCTTTAAAATACAATATATGAATAAATTAATTATTTTTCTTTAATAAATAGTTTAGCAAGTAATAATTTAATAATTTCAAATAATGTAACTGTTATAATACTTATTACTACTACACTTAAGTGAATATTCATTGATAGTTTTGGAATAGAAAGTAAACTTGCAAGTGTAGGTGTAAATACTATAATATTTTGCAAAATTAAAGTTCCAATTACACATAGAAGCATATGTTTATTAGAAAATAACCCAATTTTAAATACTGATTTTCTATCCGATCTACAAATAAATGCGAACAATACCTCAATAGTAGATAATAGTATAAATGCTGTCCCCATAGCTGCGTCATGACCAAATTTAGAATTTATAATAAAATATGTACTAAATACTACTATTGTTTTTAAAATTCCTGGTATAACTATTCTAGATATTAAAAATGGAGTAAATAATTTTTGACTTGCACTTCTTGGTTTTTGTCTCATTATATTTTTTTCCTCTTTTTCGAATCCAAGTGCAATTGCAGGAATCGTATCTGTTATAAGATTTATCCAGAGTATTTGTATTGGAAGCAATATTGTAAAGTTAAATAATGTTGAGAAAAAAACTATTAAGATTTCTGCTAAATTTGATGCAAGTAGGTATGCAATAACATTCTGAATATTATTATATATTCTTCTACCTTCTTTTATAGCCACTACTATAGTAGCAAAATTGTCATCTGCAAGTACCATACTTGAGACACTTTTTGAAACTTCAGTTCCTGTTATTCCCATTCCAATTCCAATGTCTGCTCCCTTTAATGCTGGTGCATCATTAACTCCATCTCCAGTCATTGCAACAGTCTTTCCTTTTTTCTTCCAAGCTTTAACAATCCTTATTTTATTTTCAGGTGATACTCTTGCATATACCCTAATATTTTCAACTCTTCTTATTAATTCTTCATCTGACATTTTATCAATATCTTTTCCAGTAATTGCCTCTTGTTTTCCCCTTATTATTCCAAGCTCTTTTGCTATAGCTCTAGCTGTATCAATATTGTCACCAGTTATCATAATAGGAATCATTCCAGCATTGAAGCATCTTTCTACAGCTTTTTTAGCTTCTTTTCTAGGCGGATCGATCATCGCAACTAATCCTACAAAAACCATACTTTTTTCTAAATCAGATTTTTTAGGTTCGTTAGAAAATTCATTATATGCACATCCAAGAACTCTTAAAGCTTCATTTGCCATTTCCAAATTACTTCTTAAAATATTTTTTATATCGTCATCAGTTATTTTTTCTACTTTTCCATTTTTTATAATTTTATCACAATTATCTAAAATTGATTCTACAGCACCTTTTGTAGAAACAAAATATTTATTATCCACCTTATTAACAGTAGTCATCATTTTTCTAAGCGAATCAAAAGGTATTTCATCTATTCTTTTATTTTTACTTTCTAATTCTTCCTTATCTATTCCTATTTTTCTTGCAAAATCTACAAGAGCTGTTTCAGTTGGATCTCCTATTGTTACTATTTGTCCATTTTCTTCACTATACCTTGTATCATTACAATATAATGATACTTTTATTAACTTGTCAAATTCATTGCAATTTAGCTCATTTGATAAATCCTTGCTGTTGCTTATAGTAGACACATCTACTACATTATTATTAATAAACAACTTTCTTAATGTCATTTTATTCTGAGTAAGTGTACCTGTTTTATCAGAACAAATAACTTCAGTAGCACCCAGCGCTTCAACAGATGAAAGCTTTCTCACTATTGCCTTCTCTTTTGCCATTTTTTGTACACCAATTGCCAATGTTATAGTTATAACTGCTGAAAGGCCTTCTGGAATTGCTGCAACAGCTAATGAGATTGCAAGCATAAAAACATCAATTATAGGATTTCCCTTCAAATATCCTACTATAATCATTATTAAAGTAATAACTACTACAATAACACTTAAAACTTTGCTTAATTCATTAATTTTTTTCTGAAGTGGTGTTATTTCGCTCTCTTGATTTGAAAGAGATTTTGCAATTTTTCCAAGTTCTGTATCCATACCAGTTGCAACAACAATTGCTTCTCCCCTTCCATATGCAACATTACTACCAGAATATAACATATTTATTCTATCTGCTAGAGAGACTTCTTTGCTTTCTATTTTATCAGTTATTTTATCAACAGGCAATGATTCACCAGTTAATGCAGACTCTTCTACTCTTAAACTATGGCTTTCTATTATCCTCATATCTGCAGGAACATAATCTCCAGCTTCTAGCAATACTATGTCACCAATAACTAATTCTTCAGTTTTTACACTGCTCACTATTCCATTTCTTCTTACCTTAATATATGGAAGAGACATTTGTTTTAATGCATCTATAGCTTTTTCTGCCTTACTTTCCTGTAATACCCCTAAAATTGCATTTAAAAATACTACAATTAATATTATTATGGTGTCAGTAAAAGTTTCACCAGTTTTTATAGATACTATTGCTGATAAAATAGCAGAGATTATAAGTATTATAAGCATTACATCTTTAAATTGTTCAAGAAATTTTAGGAAAAAGCCTTTTTTCTTTGTATCTTTTAGTTTATTATAGCCATATTTTTGAATTCTTTCTTTAACTTGTTCATCTTTAAGACCATCTCTTGAAGTATCTGTTTTCTTTACTGTTTCATCTATATTTAAATTAAAATATTCATCCATATATTAAGTTCTCCTAAATTAATCTATCTTTTTATTTTTCAAAAATAATGTAAATATTATTCCTATTGATATAATATACATTATTATTGATATATATGCCCCTACAAAAGGTATCATAGTAAGTACTTCCAATACTAAGAATGAACAAAATGCACCTAGTATATCTGTTCCTACACCACCAGTTTTTATATATTTTTCTTTCACATAAGTATACATTAAACTTCCAACTACAAATATATTTAATATTGCAGCTATAATCATATATACTATATATATTAATAATACAGGAATAGTAATTGGCCATAATCCAATTATACTTAAAATTATAAGTAAAAACATCATAGGAATAACAGCAAGTAATAGTATTGTACCAGAAAGCAATACAGTAGTTACATTCTTTGATACCTTATTTACCCATGCTTTAAATATATCTTTTCTGGATAGTTTATTTATAACTATATACATTAACGCAAATATTACACAATTCAGTAACATTTTAAATACTTTGTCCTTAGAAAATTGATTTTCTTTTTTTACTTCTTGCAACTTAACTATTGATTGTGGATATTTACTTGATATATCTAATTTTTCATTATACGTAGTAACGTATATATTTCCTTTTATTATGTTATCACTACCAAAACTTAAATTATTAGTTGATATTCTTAAATCTCCTAGTACATTGCCATTAATTTGTGCATCATCAATAGAACCAATAATACTACCATTTACAGTGCCATTCATTTCTAGTTTATTACATATTATTATAACATCATCATTTATATTAGCATTTTCTGTTATACTTACAGTTCCACTAGAAATTAATATAAGATTTTTTGAAATATTTGAATCTATTATTATATCACCGTCTGAAAGTAATACGCCATATTCCATATCTCCATTTACTCTGATAGTATCAGATGAAAAGAACGTTTGAATCCCCATAAGTTTTGATGTTATTTCTATAGACTTAGCCGAAAAACAAAAACCTAATTTATTTATTTCTTCATCTACAATCATTCTTTCATTTGAAAATCTTATAAATGGTAAATTAATTTTTTTATCTTTATCGCTAAATTTATATACCTCATTTGAATATTCGCTGTCAAAAAATCCTTCAAAGTTTGAGTTCTTTTCATTTTCATTAATATCATTTACATCAGTAGCGTTAATAGCTGTGATTCCAAATATTGATAAAAAAGCTATAACAACAAAGGTTACAAAAATTTTACTATTTTTTAACATTTTTACTCCTCCACTTCATTTTATATACCTGTAATTCTACAACAAAAGAACTTAAAAATCAATATTTAATATATAATAATTAATATATTAAATTGACAAAAGTGCTATAAGTCAAATCACCTATAGCACCCAATTTACATTCTAATTATTTTAAATTAAAGAAAGCGTCTTTTCCAGCAAATATAGCAGCTGAACCAAGTTCTTCTTCTATTCTTAATAATTGATTATACTTACATACTCTATCAGTTCTTGATGGAGCACCAGTTTTTATTTGTCCTGCATTTGTTGCAACAACAAGATCTGCAATTGTTGTGTCTTCTGTTTCTCCAGATCTATGTGATACAACAGCAGTCATTCCTGCACGAGATGCCATTTCAATTGCATCTAAAGTTTCTGTAACTGTTCCTATTTGGTTAAGTTTTATAAGAATTGAGTTTGAAACTCCCATATCTATTCCCTTTGAAAGTCTTTCTGTGTTAGTAACAAATAAATCATCACCAACAAGTTGAATTTTCTTACCAAGTCTTTCTGTAAGCTTTTTCCAACCTTCCCAGTCTTCTTCTGCTAAACCATCTTCTAATGAAATGATTGGGTATTTTTCAGCAAGATTTGCCCAAAAATCAATCATTTCATCACATGTATACATTTTATCAGACTTCCAGAAATAGTATTTTCCTTCTTCACCTTTTTTCTTAGCCTCATCATACATTTCTGTTGCTGCAGCATCAATTGCAATTTTAAAATCTTCTCCTGGCTTATATCCAGCTTTTTCTATAGCTTCTACTATAACTTGTAAAGCTTCTTCGTCTTCTTTTAAGTTTGGTGCAAAACCACCTTCATCACCTACAGATGTAGCAAGTCCTTTAGATTTTAATACAGATTTTAAATTATGAAATACTTCAGCACACATTCTTAAGCATTCTCTAAAGCTTTCAGCACCAACTGGCATAATCATAAATTCTTGAATATTTACACTATTATCAGCGTGTTTACCACCATTTAATATATTCATCATTGGAACTGGTAATTTTTTAGCATTAACACCACCGAAATAATTATATAAACTTACACCTAAAGCTTCTGCTGCTGCTCTTGCAACTGCTAAAGATACTCCAAGTATAGCATTTGCTCCTAATTTTCCTTTATTTGGAGTTCCATCAAGAGCAATCATTGCTTCATCTATTGCCACTTGATCTAAAGCGTTCATTCCTTCTATTTCAGGTGCTATTATATCATTAACATTATCTACTGCTGTTAAAGTTCCTTTACCAAGATATCTTGATTTATCCCCATCTCTTAATTCTACAGCTTCAAAGGCTCCTGTAGATGCACCAGATGGTACAGCAGCACGTCCAATAAATCCTCCCTCAACTTCAACTTCAACTTCAACAGTTGGATTTCCTCTTGAATCTAATATTTCTCTTGCGTATATAGACTCAATTTCTAAATATTGTTTCATAAAAATTCCTCCTTAACGATATTATTTTTATTATATATTAACTACTTAAAATTTGCATTTCACAAAATCAGTAGATAATAACGATTTATTTTACAACTTCTATCATTGTTTTATTCATATTCTTACTTTTTATATCCTTTTTAACTTATACTTCTTTCTAATCTTCTTTGATATCTATAGTTTGCTTTTTCTTCTAGTTCTTTCCTTCTTTTTTGATAATTCTCCTCTAATTCTTTTTCTCTTTCTTTTTTAAACAAATTATTTTCTTGTGTTTCATACTCTTTTATTCTTTCTTGCATTTCATAATCTGAAATTGAAAATTTATCATCATTTATATAATACTTTAACTCAGCCAAATATAACGCATCCTGTTCAATATCTTCGTCTAAGTACTGTAAAATTTCTTCAGCATCCTGATTAACATCATATTGTGATAAAACATTATCACACATTGAAAGAAGTACTTTTCTATAATGCATCCAATCAATCTCTAACTCTTTGGCATTTCTATCTATAATTTTCTTTGATAAAAACATAAAAATTGCTACTAGCCTTTTGGGAGAAATTTCATCATTTAATAACCTTGTAGATAAGTCTTCTAATAAATCCATTAAGTCATCTTTTATATTTGCTCTTTCTATATCTTCTCTTTTTCTTTTTTCTTTATTTTTTTTGTCAGCATTTTTTCTTAATATTTCATTCTTCTTATCCTTAGTTATCCTCTTTAAATTTCTTCCTCCACAATTAGGACAGTTTAAAATATTTCCATCTTCATCTCTCTTAATTTTGTTTTTGAAACTTACTTCAAAATCTTTTTGCATTTCATCAATTATATAACCACATTTTTCACACAAAAAAATTCCTTTTTTATACTCCTTTTTTACTTCTTTTTCTTCAGAATTTTCGTTAAATTCATCCGGATGAGTTATAACATATGTATACCACTCCGAATCGGTGGAAAAATCTTCTCTTGTCTTTGATTCTGACATTTTCTACCTCTCTTTATTATTGAAAAATTAAAGTTCAACCAAATTTTTTCCAGTCATTTCTTCTGGAATCTTCTCTCCCATTAATGTTAAAAGTGTAGGTGCTAAATCACATAATCTTCCATTTACAACACTTTTTACCCTATCAGATATAACAATAAGTGGAACGTCAAATGTAGAATGAGAAGTTATTGGCTCTCCTGTCTTTAAATCTATCATGTATTCACAATTTCCATGATCAGCAGTTATTAAAGCTTCTCCACCTACTTCTTCTAATTTTGAAATTATTTTTCCAACGCAATTATCAACAGCTTCAACAGCTTCAATAGTCTTTTCTAAATTACCAGTATGTCCTACCATATCTCCATTAGCAAAATTCATAATAATAACATCATAGTTCTTAGACTCTATTGCATCTATTGCCTTATCTGTTATTTCATAAGCTGACATCTCAGGTTTTAAGTCATATGTTGCAACTTTAGGAGACGCTACTAAAGCTCTACTCTCCCCAGTATACGGTTCTTCTCTACCACCATTAAAGAAAAATGTTACATGTGCATATTTTTCAGTTTCTGCAAGTCTTAATTGAGTATATCCAAGATTTGAAATATATTCACCAAAAGTATTTTTTAAGATTTGAGGTTTATATGCTATATTTACATTTTTAAAACTATCATCATACTGAGTCATCGTTACAAAATATAAATTAGATATTTGCTTAGTTTCAAAACCATTAAATTCTTTTTCTGTTAATGCCCTAGTAAGTTCCCTTGCTCTATCAGGCCTAAAGTTAAAATATATAACTGAATCATTATCTTGGATTTTAGATATTGGTTCTTGATCATCATTTACTATTACAATTGGCTTTACAAATTCATCAAATTCTTGTGCTTCATAAGAAGTTTCAATAGCCTTTTGAACAGTTTTAAAGAAATTTCCTTTTCCTTCTACCATAGCATCATAGGCTAATTTTACTCTTTCCCATCTATTATCTCTATCCATAGCATAGTATCTACCTGATAGTGTCACTATTTTTCCTACTCCGATTTCTTTCATTTTTAATTCTAAAGACTTTAAATATTCAATTGCAGATGTAGGAGATGTATCCCTACCATCAAGTATAGCATGTACAGCTACATTTTCTATATTATTTAATTTTGCAAGTTCTAAAAGTGCGTATAAATGGTCTATATGACTATGTACACCACCATCAGAAACAAGTCCTAATAAGTGTAATGTTGAGTTATTTTTCTTTACATTTTCTATAGCCTCTTTAAAAGCTTCATTATTAAAAAATTCCCTATCCTCGATTTCTTTTGTAATTCTTGTTAATTCTTGGTAAACTATTCTACCAGCTCCAATATTTGTGTGTCCAACCTCAGAATTTCCCATTTGTCCACTTGGAAGACCCACGGCCATACCACTAGTTTCTATATATGTATTTGGATATTTTGCTATATATTTATCTATATTTGGTGTATTAGCCTGTTTAAAAGCATTTCCCTTTTCCTCATCATTCAAACCTACACCATCTAATATCATCAATATATATTGTTTATTTTTCATATCGTTTACCATCTCTTTCCACTGTATAACAGCATAATAATTATATCACCTTTATATAAAATAAGCAAGGGATAAATAAAAGTTAATCCTTTATAATTTCCCTTGGAATTTTCTAATTATTACTTTTTATTCATAATTTACTATTGCGACAAAATCACTTGTAAGTGATGCACCACCAACTAAAACTCCATCAATATTTTCCATACTCAATATTTCAGAAATATTATTTGGTTTTACACTACCACCATATTGAATTCTAAGACTTTCAGATGTTTTCTCATTATATAATTTTTGTATTTCATCTCTAATAAATTTACACATTTCTTCTGCTTGAGATGATGTAGCAGTAACTCCTGTACCTATTGCCCATATCGGTTCATAAGCAATGACGATATTTTTCATTACATCTGCTTGGCTAACATCTTTAAGAGCTCCATTTATCTGCTTTGAAATCACATTATAAAGTTCTCCACTTTTTCTTTCTTCTAATGTTTCACCTACACAAATTATTGGAGTAATATTCTTTTCCAATAATTTTTTTACTTTTTTGTTAATACTTTCATCTGTTTCATGAAAATATTTTCTTCTTTCACTATGACCTATTATACAATACTTAACACCTACAGATAATAACATATCTGCACTCACTTCTCCAGTATATGCTCCTTTTTCTTCATAATAAACGTTTTGTGCTCCTAAGTATATATGCGTACCCTCTATTATATCAGATACTCTTTCAAGACATATATTATTTGGGCAAATTATCACATCAATCTCATTTGTATTAATTCTATCCTTAATTTCATTTACAAAATTATCAGCTTCAGTTAAAGTATAATTCATTTTCCAATTTCCAGCTATTATTTTTTTTCTCATAAAAAACCTCCTTATATTATTTTAAAAAATTCTATAAATGTTTAATCATCATTAAAAACAAGCTTATTTGTAAGTTCTTCATCATTTTTCCAACTTGGTTCTATAACCTTATCACTAAATTTAAATTTTACAATTCCTTCACTAGTTATGGACCATGTTCCATTCCAATAACTTGGAGTATCAATATCTAGTTTAGTCCACTCCTTTTTTCGTAAGATTTCTTCTATATTTGAGATAATAGTTTCAAAAGAATTATTATTAAGTGTTGAATTATTCATAATATATAGTCCAACAGCTCCTTGAACCAAATCATAGTCTGATAAAAATTTTTCTTTTGACTCATTTGTGTTATATTTTTCCAAAAGTTCTTTTGAGTACTTAGAAGCATCTATACTAGAATAATCCTCAATAGTTAATAGATCCTTTTTAGCATTCTTATTTATCAAAAGTACAATAATAATTATAATTAATACTATTACCAATATAGATATCAAAAATTTTTTCTGGTTTTTTATGATAATTTTTTTATTCTTTGTGCTTTTCTTTTCAATATTTTCTTTTTTATTTTCTGCTATATTATTATCTTTCTTATTCATATTTTACCCCATTATTTATCCTCTAAAGCCTCAATTCCAGGAAGTTTTTTTCCTTCCATAAATTCCAAAGAGGCACCTCCACCAGTTGAAACATGTGACATTTTTTCTTCTAGACCAAATTTTTCAACTGCTGCAGCACTATCGCCTCCACCAATTATTGTAACAGCATTTGACTTTGCCATAGCTTCTGCAATTTTCTTTGTTCCATTTGCAAATTTATCAATTTCAAACACACCAACAGGTCCATTCCACACTATAGTATTAGCCACCTCAATTTCTTGAGTATATAATTCAAGTGTTTTAGGTCCAATATCTACTCCCATATATCCATCTGGAATTTCATTTACATTTGTAATAAATGTTTCTGCTAAATCAGACATTTCATTTGCTACAATATTATCTACTGGTAACAATATTCTTACATCTTTTTCTAATCCTTTTTTTAAAATATCCATTGCTACTTGCAATTTATCACCTTCACATAAAGAATTACCTATATTTCCTCCCTGTGCTTTTATAAAAGTATAAGTCATTGCACCACCAATAAGCAATGTATCTACCTTATCTAACAAACTATTTAAGACGTCTATTTTGGATGATACCTTTGCTCCTCCTACAATAGCAATTAATGGTCTTTTAGGATTATTAATTCCGCCATCTAAAGCTTCAATTTCTTTTTTTATTAAAAATCCACATACAGATGGTAAAAAATGCGTAACACCTTCTGTTGAAGCATGAGCCCTATGAGCCGATCCAAAGGCATCATTTACAAAAATTTCACCAAAAGAAGACAATTTCTTAGCAAATTCTAAATCATTTTTTTCTTCTTCTTCAAATAATCTGGTATTCTCTAAAAGTACAATTTCTCCTTCATTCATTTTATCAACTATATCTTTTGCTTCACTTGAAAAAATGTCTTTAATAAATATTACATCTTTATTTAATAGTTCGCTAAGTCTTCTTGAAACAGGTTCTAATGATTTATTTTGGCCAGTTTTTCCAATATGTGAACATAATACTATCTTCGAATTATTAGAAATCAGGTATTTAATAGTTTTCAAAGACTCAACTATCCTTTTATCACTTGTTATTTCACCTGTTTTACTATCAAGTGGAACATTAAAATCACACCTTACTAAAACCCTTTTTCCCCTTATGTCCACATCTTCAACACTTTTTTTATTTAACATATATCTTTCCTCCATATTAAAACAAATAAGCTGACTACTATAGCCAGCCTATCCTCCCTACTTATTATCTACTATATACATGTGTTCAATTAAATCTACAACTTTATTTGAATATCCCCACTCATTATCATACCATGATACAAGCTTTACAAAATTATCATTTAAAGCAATACCAGCTTTAACATCAAATATTGATGTATGTGGATTATGTATAAAGTCAGAAGAAACTAGAGCCTCATCTGTCCAGTCCATAATTCCTTTTAAATCTGTTTCACATGCACTTTTTACTGCATCAACAATTTCATCATAACTAGCTGATTTTTTTAATCTACAAGTTAAATCAACTACAGAAACATCTAAAGTTGGAACTCTAAATGACATTCCTGTTAGTTTTCCTTCAAGTTCTGGAATAACTTTTCCAACAGCCTTAGCTGCACCTGTTGAAGATGGAATAATATTTCCAGCAGCAGCTCTTCCACCTCTCCAATCTTTATTTGATGGACCATCCACAGTTTTTTGAGTAGCTGTAGTTGAATGTACTGTTGTCATAAGACCTTCTTCAATTCCAAATTTATCATTTATTACTTTAGCAAGAGGTGCCAAACAATTTGTAGTACAAGATGCATTTGAAACAACTTTCATATCCTTTGTATACTCATCTTGGTTTACTCCCATTACAAACATCTTAGCATCCTTCGATGGTGCAGAAATAACAACTTTTTTTGCACCACCTGTAAAGTGAGCAGATGCTTTTTCAGTTGTAGTAAATACACCTGATGATTCAACAATATATTCTGCTCCTGCTTCCTTCCATGGAATCTCATTTGGATCCTTGCAATTATATACTTTTATTTCTTTTCCATTTATAACAAGATTATTTCCAACAATCTTAATTTCTGCGTCATATTTACCATGTATTGTATCATATGTAAGCATATATTTCATATATTCTAAATCAATGAATGGATCATTGATTGCTACAACATCAACATTATCTCTTTCTAGTGATACTCTCATCACAAGTCTTCCAATTCTACCAAAACCATTTATTCCTAATTTTACCATATAAAATACCTCCTTAATTGTATTTGAATATATTTTACATCAACAATATTTGGATTTCAATAATTTAGACAAAAAAAATCATTTTTTTCATAATAAAAAAATAAAGTGGGAAGTATTTCCCTCTTTATTCTATAATCATATTAGAATTAAATTTCATATCTAAGTTTAAAGAATCATTTCCGTTCTTATTTTCACCAGGTTTTAAAATATCCAAAGTTTTATTTACTAATTTATATTTTCTACTTTCAGGATCTAGTTCAAATACACTTATTGTATTTTCTAAATTTTCTTCCAAATGCTTCAATTCTGTGGTGAAATACATTTCTTCATCTTTTAAAACACCACTTACTTTTTTTATAATTCTAAACATTTCCGCCATGTGTTGTACATCTTCACCTACAAACACTAACTGCGGCTTATCATAAAATCCTGCATCATTACGAGCAAAATTTTCAAAGAAATCAGAATATAACTGAACTTTTTCAGCAAACATATTTTGCCAATCTTCATTTCTTCTTACAACTTCAAATACAAAATTTAAATCATCTGTACCATTTTTTAGAGTAACCATTCCGCCAGTAGGTTTAAACTTTACATTATATTTTTTTGAAAACAGCAATACGTTTGGTTCAACAGAACAAAAAGCTGCTACTTTTTGCATATACGCAATTACAACTTGATTTCCTGCTAATTTTCTTTTTACAGCGTATGCTGGTTTTGTATTATCAGTAGGTTGCCATGTTGTAGGTATATTTCTTTGTTTTAATATATATGTTGCAATCTTATCCATAGCATATGCTCTATACGAACTCTTTCCTGCTTCGCTTTGAAAATAATAACGAGCTATTACTTTAGATTTTGTCAAGTCTTCTAACCATTTTGCAACTTTATTTTGCTTTTTATCCTGTTCTATATCACTTAACTTTCCTCTTAAATCAAGAACCTGAGTAACCTGCCTTGAAGTTATAAATCCAAACTCATTTACCACTTCTAATGCTTTAATATGATACTCGTTTATATATCCCATATCCATCTTAAATACTACTTGATTAATTGATGCAAAACCATCCTTACCATCAAAAACTTTTACTTCATTTTCCCTTACTGCAAAAGGTGAAACTACTGTTTTTACTTCTTTATCACTTATCACTATAAACACTCCTTAAATTTTAATTTTGAAATTTAACTTTTTTAAGAACTAATAAAACTCCTGCACTTGTAGTCTTTACTACACTATAAATATTATACTACATAATTTATATCTGTGCAACATTTTTCAAAAAATAAAGGAAAATAACTAGAATAATTGACTATTAAATTATTTAGATATATACTATTTGTATATATTTTTACATATTATACTTAAGAAGAAGGAGGAGGTATTGTATGATAGAAATTAGATGGCATGGAAGGGGTGGTCAAGGAGCCAAAACTGCTTCATTGCTTCTTGCAGATGCTGCCTTTAATACTGGCAATTATATTCAAGGATTTCCAGAATATGGACCTGAGAGAATGGGGGCACCAATTACTGCTTATAACAGAATAAGTAAATCACCTATTAGAATACATTCAAATATTTATAAACCAGATTTTGTAGTAATAGTTGATGACTCTTTAATAGATGGAGTAAATGTATTAGAAGGACTTAAGGAAAATGGTGCTATACTTATTAACACAAGTAAAGACGTAAATTATATTAGGAAAAAACTAAATGGATATAACGGAAAAATATATACAATTGATGCTTCAAAAATAAGTAGAGAACTATTAAAAGCAAATTACCCAAATACAGCTCTTCTTGCAGCAATTGTAAATATTGCTAAAATAATGTCAAAGGAAGATTTACTAAAAGAAATGGAAAGTGCTTTCAAACACAAATTTTCTAGAAAACCTGAGGTTATTGCTCCCAACATGGAAGCAGTAAAAAGAGGTTTTGATGAAGTGCAAGGAGGTTCACTATGAAAAAAAAAGGAAGTAATATTTTAAAAGATGGAAATTCTATAGAATTTAAAACTGGAACATGGAAATCAAGATATCCATCACATAGCAAAGAAAAATGTAAAAATTGTATGATGTGTGTTCCATATTGCCCTGATAGCTGTATAAAACAAGAAAATGGAATATTAACTAAAATAGATCTTGATTATTGCAAAGGATGTGGAATATGTTCAAAAGTATGCCCATTTAAAGCAATTGAAATGAAAGAAATAGATAATAATTAGAAAGGAGTTTTTTCAATGTCTATTAGAGAACGATTAAGTGGAAATGAAGCTGTTGCCACAGCTATGAAACAAATTAATCCAGATGTAGTTGCTGCTTACCCCATAACACCATCAACAGAAATTCCTCAATATTTTTCAAACTTTGTAGCTAACGGAAGTGTTGATACTGAATTTATTCCTGTTGAAAGTGAACATAGTGCAATTTCAGCATGTATTGGTGCCTCAGCTGCAGGAAGTAGAGTCATGAGTGCAACTTCATCACAAGGTTTAGCACTTATGTTTGAAATGTTATATGTAGCTTCAGGTCTTAGATTACCTTTAGTACTTGTATGCGCAAATAGAGCACTTTCTGCTCCAATTAACATTCATAACGATCATTCTGATTCAATGGGTGTAAGAGATTGTGGATTTATTCAACTTTACTCCGAAAATAACCAAGAAGCTTATGATAACGTAATTATGGCTGTAAAAATAGCTGAAATGTCAAAATTACCGGTTATGGTATGCTATGATGGATTTATAACTTCACATTCTGTAGAAAATATTACATTACTTGAAACAGATGAAGTACAATCATTTATAGGAAAATATCAACCAAATGAATATCTACTAGATGAATCAAAAAATATTTCTATGGGACCATTAGATTTACAAAAGTACTATTTTGAACATAGAAAAGAAATTGCAGATGCTATGAAAGATTCAAAGGAAATCATCTCTAAAGTTTCAAATGAATTTGCAAAATTAACTGGAAGAAAATATGGTCTTTATGAAAAATATAAATTAGATGATGCAGAAATTGGAATAGTAGTATTAAACTCAACTGCAGGTACTGCAAAGGATGTAATTGACAAACTAAGAGAAAAAAATATAAAAGCTGGACTACTAAAACCTAGAGCTTTCAGACCTCTCCCTTATACAGAAATTCCAAATGAGCTAAGAAACTTAAAAGCACTAGCAATTCTTGATAAATCAGACAGTGTAAACGGATTTTGTGGTCCTCTATTTTCTGAAATAACATCTGCTATGTATTCACAAAATATCCATATAAATACAGTAAATTATATTTATGGACTTGGTGGGTATGACGTTAAAGAAGAAGATATATTACAAGTTTTCAAAAATTTAAATAAAATTTCAAAAACTGGTAATATAGAAAAAATAACTTACTATTTAGGAATTGAAAGTGATGGTGAAGAAAATGGCATATAGTTTAAAAGAAATAGTAAAAAAGCAAAATAGATTAGTTAGTGGACATAGAATGTGTGCAGGGTGTGGTGCACCAATTATAGTAAATGCTATTCTTAGGGGATTAGATGAAAATGATAATGCTGTAGTTTCAGCAGCTACAGGTTGCTTAGAAGTTTCAACTTGCATATATCCATATACATCTTGGAAAAATGTATCATTTATACACTCTGCATTCGAATGTGCATCTGCCACTTTATCTGGAGTCGAAACTGCATACAATTCACTAAAAAAGCAAGGAAAATTATCAAAAGATAAAACAACAAAATTTATAGCATTCGGAGGAGACGGAGGAACTTTAGACATTGGTCTTCAATCTCTATCAGGTGCTATGGAAAGAGGACATAATATTACTTATGTATGTTACGATAACGGGGCATATATGAATACTGGAACTCAAAGATCGTCATCTACACCACATTTTGCAGATACAACTACTTCACCTGCAGGCAAATGCCAAAATGGAAAGTTACAACAAAGAAAAGACTTAACTGAAATTATGGCAAAACATAATTTACCATACGTTGCTCAAACAGCCTTATACGGTAATTTAAAAGATATACATGAGAAAGCTCAAAAGGCAATTTACACAGAAGGTCCATCATATATTTCAGCATTTTCTCCATGTCCTAGAGGATGGGGATATCCACCAGAAGAATTAAGCTATATATCAAAACTTGCTGTAGATAGCTGTTTTTGGCCTCTTTATGAAATCGAAAATGGAATATACAAAATAAACTACAAACCAGTCAAAAAAATACCTGTTGAAGAATTTTTGAAAATCCAAAAAAGATTTAGGCATCTTTTTAAAGAAGAAAATAAATATTTAATTGAAGATTTACAAAAAGAAATTGATAAAAAATGGAATTATCTTTTAATGATGGAAAATGCTACTAATAATCTACTCAAGTAAATTTAATAAAGTAATGGAGAACTTTAAATTAGTTCTCCATATTTATTTTGTACATATTTGCAAAAGTCACTTTCCCCTTACCATAAATTTTTTCAAGATTATCTACTACACCGGTAATTTTTTCTAATTTTAATTTTTCTTTCTCATTAAACATGTCAAACATGTTTAATTGATTATCATCATTTTCATCTATTAATTCATTTATAAATACAGTAAGTGACCTTATTTTTTCTCCTTCTACATAATTTTTATTAAATAAATCAGTTACATTTAATATAATTTCACTATATAGATCTGAAGCTTTTATATGTTTTTGTCTATTAATTTTTATAAATTTTTCATTTTTTAAACTTATTCCTACTACCCTACATTTTAAATTATATTTTCGCATACTTTTAATTATCTCATATGTCATTTTCTTTAATGAGTATTCTAATATATTTCTTTTAGTAATATCTTTTGAAAAAGTATGACACTTGCTAAAACTTTTAGGCATTTCAAAGTCATCCCATTTTTTTACATCTTCACACTCTAGACCATTTGCAATATTATACAACACAGCTCCTGATTTACCTAATTTCTTTACTAAAGTTTCCTTTCTAGTATTAGCTAACTCACCTATCGTATTTATTCTCATCTTAGCTAAAATTTTACTAGTCGTTTTTCCAACAAATAGTAAACTGTTTACAGGCAATGGAAATACTATATTTTTAAAATTGTTATATGGTATATTCGTACATGCATCAGGCTTTTTTAAATCACTTCCAAGTTTTGCTAACGATTTATTAAATGAAATCCCAACAGATATTGTAAGTCCAGTAGTGTCTTTCACCTCTTCTTTTATTTTATACGCAATTTCTAAGGGAGTACCAAACAAATTCTTACTTTCTGTAACATCTAAGAAAGATTCATCTATTCCAAAAGGTTCCACCCTATCTGTGTACTTCAAATAAATAGAATTAACTAACTTTGAATACTTTACGTATTCATCATAATTACTTTTTACTAATACTAAATTTGGACATTTTTTCATAGCAGAATATATTGTTTCCGGGGTATATATACCATAAGATTTAGCAATATCATTCTTAGCTAATACAATTCCATGCCTTAATTCTGGATCACCGCAGACAACCATAGGTACTTTTCTTAATTTGGGATTTCTTAAACATTCAACTGAAGCAAAAAAACTATTTAAATCACAATGAAGTATATCTTTCATAATAAATTCACCAATTATATTATATCAAACATTAGTTCTTTTTTCAATAATTTTATTTATATTTTGAGTTATACTACACTACTTTTTTAATACTCCAGTTTCACTCTTATTTATTATATATGCTGGTACATATGATATTAAAAATGCTAATATACCTACACTATATAACGGGATTAAAGGTGGAATATTTTTTAAAAAAGGATATAATTTTATAACATTTTCTGGAAGTGAAGTTGCCATTATGTAATTTGTTCCAAAAATATAATTTCCTATACTAATTAAGGTAACATAAGCCATCCCTATAACAAACGCTTTGGGCATGCACTTAGCTTCCACTTTATAATTTAGTATTACAAGTAAATATACACTTGTAATAAGCATCAAGTGATGACAAATTATAAATTGCCAGAATTCATATACATCATATGTATATCTTAAATCTGACCAAATTATTGCAGGTAGAGGACCAATAAACGTAAAAAAATATACTATTTTATACAACCTTTTTTCACCTTTTAAAAGGACATATATCATAAAAAAATTAGTAACAAAACATAAATGCAATGGTAAATCTTCCATTATATTAAATGTATTAGTAACAAACATTCCAATATAATATATTAACATATTTAAAAGTAATACTATCCCCATAATATATCTTACCCATTCTTTATATTTCCACTTTCTAATATTTTCCCTAAATATAAACAAAAGCAAAATAATAATTACCAAACTAAGTATTAATGATAAATGTAATTCATTAAACATTTTAAAACTTGTATTACCAATTCCAGCAAAAAAATTATACATATTAATCTCACCTAATAACAATTATATTATATACTATTTATAATTATTTTTCTACATAATTCGACAAATAAAATTTGTATATAATCCACTAGTAACATAAAGATTATTTAAGCATAAAGTATATTAGAAATGGGGGAATTTATAAAGTGAAAAAAACTGTTACAATACAATGCATAAATAAAAATTATTATGGACCATGTTGTTACTTTGTAACAGTATGTAGAAAAAATAGAATTGTATATAAGGGATTTACTAATAATTTTGGATGTATTCAATTTAATCTTGCATGTTGTAAGTTATACACATTACAAATTTTTAGTAACATGATGCCATATTGTATAAATACAAAAATTGATATATTTACTAGTAAATGTTTAAATACCCCTCTTATATTCATATTTGAAGAAAATATTTTTCCTATTTCTATAAAGGTAACCGATAAGTATTATAACGGTTTACCAATTGAAAAGGGAGTGTTAAATTTATGGCAAAAGAGCATTCAATTCCAATAACTAATGGAATTGGTAGCTTAAGTATTTCTAATGGTAATTATACAGTTACAGGTGATTTTGAAGGATACGATAATTCTTCTATCTTACCTACTTCACAAGAAATTACTGAAGGCATTAATAGTTATATTTTCACTATAGCAGCTAGTGGTACACTTACTTTACATGTAAGTGATGATGGTACTGAAATAGGTGTCCCTATAATAGGAGCTACCTTTCATCGTTGTGATTCAGAAGGTAAAACATATGGAGATATAATTACTACAAATGATGAAGGGAATGCAGTATTTCAAAATGTCCCTTTTTCTAGTGAGGGAAATGCACCTACAATATATTTTAAACAAGTAAGTTCAGATGGAGAACATGAATTTAGTGTTGATTTACAAAACACTACTTTAGAGACTGAAACTAAAACATTAGAAATTACAAATGCCGAATCTGAACTTAGAAATTTCACAGTAACAGATGCAAATTATGCTAACTTACCAATAGCAGATGGAAAAATTACCCTTTCAGAATAGCAAAAAGATAGATAACTTATAAAAATTGTGGGTAATTTTTGGGTAATCACCAACGAAAAATGGCTATTTTTGACCATTTTTTAACCATTTTCAAACAAATGTTTAAATCCCTTGTAAGCTTTGAAATAACTGGCTTACAAGGGATTTTATTATTGTAAATGGTGCACCATCAGGGGCTCGAACCCTGGACAAATTGCTTAAGAGGCAACTGCTCTACCAACTGAGCTAATGGTACAAACTTAATAACAACTATATTATAACATAGTATTTTTAATAAATCAATACCATGTTATAATATTTATTTCAAATAAATTAAAATATTAATTTGTAATATACTTTTCTAATGTGTTGCTTACAAAATTAATACATCTTATATACTCTTTATATAACTCTTGCATAGAAAACATAGAAAATTTATCTTCATGTATTTTACAATTTGTTTTAGTACTTAGTTTCTTTAAATAATTAATAATCTTTTCTATATCATTCTTAGTATAGTTAATTTCATTAAAAGCGTGTATTTTTAATAACATTTCATCAGAATATTTAGGTAATTTAAAGTTATAATTATTTAAAATATATCTATCAAAATATGCAAAATCCTGTTGTTTCAATATTCTTCTACTTTCACCATTACCATCAATAACATTATTTT
Source organism: uncultured Clostridia bacterium (assembly GCA_934130325.1). GTDB lineage: Bacteria > Bacillota > Clostridia > TANB77 > CAG-465 > CAG-465. The sequence continues at coordinate 484 of CAKOYA010000004.1, read as the reverse complement.
TTTTTAATTTTATCTTAACTATCTTTCCGTTACTATCTTTTATAGTATTATTAGTAAAAACCAAATTATTAAAATAATAATCCGTAAGTAGATGTGTAAGGTAACCTAATATAACTTCATTATTTAAGCTATTTTTATATCTTCCTATAAATTTATTATAATCAGGTAAATTTTCATAATAACCATTTATTTTAAATTTACTTATATAATGTGACTTATTATATGGTACAAATACACTCAAATCGTTTACAACATATCTCTCTGCATCAGGCATAAAATTCCCTATTAAAAAGGAATCTATATCAAATATATTTAAAGAGTTTGCAATATTATTCGCACATGCTAAATGTATCCCCCAAGATGGCATATATTTTCTTACCTCCAAAAAGAAAAAGAGTCAGTTTTTTACTGACTCAAATTGGCTCCTCCAGTTGGACTCGAACCAACGACCCTGCGGTTAACAGCCGCATGCTCTACCAACTGA